>MNYN01000083.1 GCA_001873105.1 Flavobacteriaceae bacterium CG2_30_34_30
TGAAATGCCGCTACCGGTATCTAAAAAAATGGCAGTGGTTACTACAGAGGCAGTTCCTTGTGTACTTATAAAATCAATATCAACCCTTGGTGTAAGAGGAGGAATGGCACTACAAAAATAAGCCGACGTTATATTTTCACTAAACGTTCTGTAATTTACTACGTTAGTACTGGAATTTAAAGGGTAATTTTTTGTTATGACAGAGCTTAATATGGAATCTTGGGTAGTTAATTGCAAGGAAAGAGTTTCAAAATTAGTACTGTTAATTTTAAAAAATACAAACTGCTCAATACCTCCACATTGTTCTAATGCAATTTCTTCAAAATCAAATGATGTAATAATGATATCGCCATCATCACATGCGTTTAAAGCAAAAAGGAGTACAATAAATAAAAAAAATCGTTTCATAAGCAAGGATGTCTTCGGCAAAAGTAATAGTTTTGTCAAACTTTATCCCAAAGGAAAACTAAATATTTGTAATTAATCTTTTTTTACAAGAATGAACCGAGTATATTTTGACAGTGCAGCTACAACCCAACTTCGTGAGGAAGTGATTGTAAGAATGATAGAAGTAATGAAAAATGATTATGGAAACCCTTCATCTACACATTCTTATGGTAGAACATCTAAAGCTATAATTGAAAATGCCAGAAAAACTATAGCAAGTTACTTAAACGTTACTGCAGCTGAAATTATTTTCACTTCCGGTGGTACTGAAGCAGACAATTTAATTATAAATAGTTGTGTAAGAGATTTAGAAGTGAAACGCATCATTACTTCTCCCATAGAGCATCACGCTATTTTGCATACAGTAGAACAACTGCATAAAGATTTTAATATAGAAATTGTATTTGTAAAAATAAATGCATCCGGTTTTGTGGATTATGGTCATTTAGAAACCCTCCTACAGGATTCTACAAAGAAAACCTTGGTTAGTTTGATGCATATCAATAACGAAATTGGGAGTATGTTAGATATCGAACGGGTAGCAACTTTATGCAAGGAACATCACGCTTTATTTCATTCCGATACAGTGCAGTCTATTGGACATTATCCTTTAGATTTAGGAAAAATTCCTGTAAATTTTACTGCGGTTGCCGGACACAAATTTCATGGACCAAAAGGAGTTGGTTTTGCTTTTGTTAGAAAAAATAGTGGATTGCACGCACTAATTCACGGTGGAGAGCAAGAACGCGGTCTAAGAGCCGGTACAGAATCGGTGCATAATATAGCAGGATTAGAAACGGCATTTCAATTAGCCTATGATCATCTGGAAAAAGAAAAAGCCTACGTTACCGATTTAAAAAGATATTTTATCGAGCAATTGGTTAAGAATATACCCGGAGTAGTCTTTAATGGCTCTTGTACTGATATGGAAAACAGTACATATACTTTGATTAGTGTACGTTTGCCTATTGCTCAAGAAAAAGCGTTGCTCTTGTTATTTCAATTAGATTTAAAAGGAATTGCTTGCTCAAAAGGTAGCGCTTGCCAGAGTGGAAGCGATAAAGGCTCGCATGTACTACAAGCCATTCTTAGCGAGGAAGAAATTAAAAAACCATCGATAAGATTTTCCTTTTCGGCATTTAATACTAAAGAAGAGATAGATTATGTGGTGGGTGTTTTAAAAGAGTTTATTGGTGCATAATTGGATTCACCATTTTAATTTTCCTAAATCTTTCTAAAACCGCATCGTGGTTCGCACATTAAACACTCTTGGCGTAAGAAAGTTTGGTACAGAATACTGTACTTTAGTACTGACATCTCTCACAAAAGTATTGGTAATGGAATTTTGTACATCAAAGATGTTGAAAATTTCAAATCCTAAAGTAAATTCTTTAAAAGGTTTTAACCAACCGGAATTTTTAAGTTTACTTTCATCTACTAAAACATAGGAAAAACCAACATCTGCTCTTTTGTAATCCGGTAATCTGGTTTGAAAATCATACGGATCGGCAAAACTTGGCGAACCGCCCGGAAGTCCTGTATTGTATACTAAATTGATATATACTTTTACCCCTGGTATTCTTGGCATATAATCTTGAAATAAAATGGCAAATTTTAATCGTTGGTCAGTAGGTCTTGAAATATAACCTCGATTGTCCAAATTTTCTTCGGTTTTTAAATAGCCAAAACTTAACCAACTTTCCGTGCCAGGCACAAACTCACCTGTAAGGCGAAGATCTAATCCATAGGCATAAGCTTCGGCATTATTATTTGCACGATAACGTATCCTTACATTTTCAAGGGTATATGTATTGACATCGGTTAGACTTTTATAGTACATTTCTGAATTTAAGACAAATGGGCGATTCCACATTTTAAAACTATAATCGTTGCCTAAAACAATATGAAACGACTGTTGTGCCTTAACATCCGGAATTACAGTTCCTGTTTCATCACGCAATTCTCTATAAAACGGAGGTTGGTGATACAAACCTCCGGAAAGTTTAAAGAGCATGTCTTTTTGCCAGTTTGGTTTTATGGCTATTTGCGCACGAGGGCTAAACACGGTTTGAGTTTCGCTTGTTATACCCTCACCACTTACTGTCCAGTTGTGGGCACGTACTCCAGCATTTAGCCAAACTTCATTTTCGCCCATAGTATATCGCTTACTCCATTGCAAAAACCCAGATAAACGATCTATTTGTACGTCGTTAAAGGCTCTGATATTGTTGAAAGGCACCAAGGGTGATGTAAAAGGGCTATAAGGTTGGTCGTTAATAAATTCAGATCCTATGGGTCGAATAGAAAATCCGGCAGAGTCTATAATTTCAAATTCCTGAATACGATCGCGTATATCTTCTCGGGTGTATTTGAGTCCGTATTGAACTAAATTACCATTTTTGTTATAATCACCTTTGTGTTCTATATTAAAAATTAAAGCATCTAAATCATTTCTAGCATGAGTGAGTTGCCCGCCAATGGCACGGCTAAATTCTACATCTCCCAAACCACTGGAGCCTATGTCGGTATTCACTTCTCCAATGCGGTATTGGGCCAAAATATCAAAATATTCCTGCTCTTGCGTATGGTATGCTGATGCAATCCATTTTAAAGTTAGATTTTCATTAACTACATACGTACTTTTTAAAGCACCAAAATAGGTGTCATATCGATCTTCTTCTTGCCCTTCATAAAAAATAAGCAGCGCAATAGGGTCGGTTAATGTGCCAAAATTTGTTTGACGGGTTAAGGGTTTGTAGCTGTATTTGTTGATGGCTAAGTTTCCTAAAAATCCAATTTCTAATTTGTTATTTACTTTGTATGTTAAGTAAGTTTGTACATCTGCAAAAACGGGTTTAAAATTGGTTTCTGTTTCTTGTGCATCTACTAATAGGCTATTGTCTCTATACCGAAGTCCGGCGATAGCGGTTAATCTTCCGTTTTTTGAAATTCCTCCTGCAGCAACACTAGCTCCTAGCAAACTCAAATCGGCTGAGGCATCAAAACTTGCTGGTCTGCGATAGGTAATGTCTAAAACAGAGGAAAGTTTATCGCCATATTTTGCTTGAAAACCTCCTGCTGAAAAATCTACACTAGAGGTAAGATCGCTATTTACAAAGCTTAATCCTTCTTGTTGTCCACTCCTAATTAAAAACGGACGATAGACTTCAATTTCATTTACATACACTAAATTTTCGTCATAATTTCCTCCCCTAACGGAATATTGGGTGCTTAGTTCATTATTGCTACTCACACCAGGTAAAGCTTTTAAAAGATTTTCTACACCTGCATTTGCACCTGGAATTCTTCTAATGGTTTCCGGAGTTAGGCTTGTTATGCCTTGCACTTTCTTGTTTTCTCTTCCAGAAATAACAATTTCACCAATTTGTTCAATGCCTAATAGCATAACCGGGTTAAATTCAAAATCTTCATTGCGTTTTAAATTTAATTTTAGAGATACCTTTTTAAAGCTAATATGAGAAAATACAATAGTGATTTCTTGTTCGGCAGGAACTTCAAACAAATAAAAACCGCTAAAGTCAGACAAAACGCCTTTATCTCCATAGGTGATGTTTACACCTGGAATGGGTTGGTTTTGATCGTCTAAAATAATTCCTTTAATGGTTGCAGTTTGTGCTAATAGGTTGGAACCTAAAAATGCTATAAAAAATATACGGACTAAAATATGTGTTTTCAAATGGACTTCTATTATTTTCTATAAAATATTGCTTCAAATTTAGTATTATTTCCAACATTATCGGTAACAATAAGTTTTAAATTAAACTCTGTTTCGTTTGTAATGTTGTCTTCAAAAGTATAGGTAAGTAGATTTTTTTTGTATTCATATTCCATCAATACCCATGTATCGTTAATGGTAGCTCGATAGCTTTTAATTCCGCTTAAGGTATCTTGTATTTTAATTTCCAAAGTTTTGTTGTTGCTTATCCATTTTCCGTTAGCAAAATTTATTGGAGTAATTATAGGTGGTACGGTGTCTATTGCTAATCCATAATTACCAAACTCACGTACTTTTGTAGAAAGAATAGTTCCTTCTCTGTTAGTACTGTTGTAATAAGGTTGTCCTCTATAATTTAATTTACCTATAAAGACTTTATCCATATCTGCTGCGGCAAAATTAAAAGCGTCAACAGAAATGGTAATATTAGAATGAATAGGAGAGGTATCTTTATGAAAAAACAATGTGTCAGCATCTGCATTTATGATTAATGAAATATCTTCATACAAACTATTAGGTGGAATATAAATATCAAATTTTCCTTGTTTTATCGTAGCACCTTCTTTAGCAAAGACAAAATGTGTTCCTTCCACTTTAGGTTTTTCTTTTAATATTGGAAGTGATTTGCCATCAATTGGAATAGAAATCAAAACAGCATTACCCTTATAATCAGAAACGGTGATGGTATAAACCGAATTAAAACCATCTTCCACCCTAATATATCCATTACTATTTGATTCTTTATAAATGCTTAAAGGGTTGTTTTTTTCAATAAATAACTTTTGAATTTTTGTTTTCTTTTCAGAAAAATAACCATAATCAATAAATCGGTTGATGTATCGGGTTTCATCAAAGGAAATCTTATCAAACACAAGAGACACACTTTTTTCGCCATTAAAAGTCGATTCAATTTTATACACACCATTTCGGTTGTTTGCAGCGTTTTGTTGGTCCACAGTAGAAATACCAAAACCTAAAGTGCCTGAAGCAATTATTTTTTCAGCAACATAGGAACCGTCATTTTTTGGAAGTAGCCGAAGCTGCATCGGGTTTGCGTCTTGATTTACCTGAGCATCTTCACTGATAGGATATACAAAAACACTATTTATTAATGGTTTACGAGTATCAGCGATGTCTATACCAAATAATTTCGGATTCATAGGTCTAGAAGCATTATCTCTTATTTCATAGTGTAAATGTGGTCCACCACTGCCTCCTGTATTTCCGGTATAAGCTATTAAATCGCCTTTTTTTATGGGTAAATCCACTAGTTTTGGGAAAAGTTCAATTTCATAAGTCTCTTTTTTATACTGGGTTTGTTTTACCAACTCCTGAATAGCACCGGCATATTCCTTTAAATGTCCGTAAACGGTAGTATAACCGTTTGGATGTTGTATGTAAAGTGCTTTTCCATATCCAAAATGCGCTACTTTAATGCGGCTAACATACCCATCGGCAGGTGCGTAAACAGGCAATCCTTCTTTTTGTTGGGTTTTAATGTCTAAACCACTATGAAAATGATTGTTTCTTAGCTCACCAAAAGTACCTGACAATTCTAATGGAATATCTAGAGGATTAGAAAAAGAATCAGTCGGAATTTCTTTTTGAGAAAATAAGGGCAGACTAAATAAAAGTAAAATAAAATATTTTCTATTCATAAAGACGAAGATATACAATTCCTTTTGATACAAAAAATGTCTTAACACCTTTAAAAATTGCATAGAACCGAATTTATTAAAAAAAAAATGAAAACTGTTGGCTTATATAGTAATCTATGTTAACTTTGTTAATTGACATTGAAACACTATTTTAATGAGTAATCTTTCTGAAATTGTTGATTCTCTTGAAAATAGAATTAGTAAACTTCTTCATCGTTATGAGGCTTTGAAGAAGAATAATTTAAAATTAGAAGAAGAATTAGCCTTGGAAATACAAAATCATTCAAAAACCATGAATGATTTAGAACTTTGGAAGGAGCAAATAAATTCTCTTAAAATAGCCAATGCAATGTTAGGCAGTGACCAATATAAACGAGAAACAAAGCTCAAAATAAATGCATTAGTTCGTGAAATTGATTTGTGTATTGCCCAATTATCCGAATAAAAAATTATGTCAGAACCGCAAAAAATAAAACTATCTATCGCAGACCGTGTATATCCTTTGACTATTAATCCGTCACAAGAAGAAGGTTTACGTAAAGCAACTAAAAAGATAGAAGAAATGATTAAGCAGTTTGAACAAAATTATGCAGTGAGAGACAAACAAGATGTACTAGCCATGTGTGCATTACAATTTGCCGCTCAAGTAGAGCAAAAATCATTACATATAGAAAGTGACCAAGAGCAAATAGAGGAAAAATTAGGAGCATTAAACCAGCTTTTGCAAGATCATCTTTCGTAAACGTTCTTTTAAATAAAATTATAAGGTACTGCCTACATTATTACAAATTTTTGATAAACTCAACACGAATTCTTTAAAAAGGGTGAGTTAAGAGTGTAAAAGCGAGCCGTCTTCGAGCGGATACTTGACCATTCTATTAACCCTAAACTTATTTTAAGGGGTTTATACAAATCAACGTTTTAATGTAGGCTTTTTTTATATCTAAAAACCAAGCAAAAATGGAAAACATGTTTTTAATATTAGCAATTGGGGTAATAGGCATTGTACTAGGCTTCTTAATTGCTAAAGTGATAGAGAGAAAAAATGCCTCTCAAATGATAAAATCTGCTAAAAAAATTGCAGCAGGAATACTTAAAGAAGCTAAAGCAGAGTCTGAAACACTTAAAAAAGATAAAATTCTTCAAGCCAAAGAAAAATTTATTGAACTAAAATCAGAACACGAAAAAGTAATTCTTGGCATAGACCGAAAAATAGCTGAAGCAGAAAAAAGAACCCGTGACAAAGAATCACAGGTGTCTAATGAACTTGCGCGAAACAAGAAGTTAAACAGCGATTTAGAGGAAGCAAAAAAAGACTATTTAGGTCGATTAGAATTTTTAGAAAAGAAACAATCGGAAGTAGATCGTTTATATAGAAGTCAAATAGAACAACTGGAAGTCATTTCCAGCCTTTCGGCTAATGATGCTAAGGCACAACTTTTAGAAACCATAAAAGATGAAACCAAAGCTAATGCAATGGCATTTATTCAAACAAGTGTGGAAGAAGCAAAAATGACCGCACAGCAAGAAGCTAAGAAAATAATAATAAACACCATACAAAGAATAGGAACAGAAGAAGCTATTGAAAATTGTGTTTCCGTATTTAACCTAGAAAGCGATGATGTTAAAGGTAGAATTATAGGTCGTGAAGGAAGAAACATTCGCGCACTAGAAGCCGCAACAGGAGTTGAAATTATTGTCGATGACACCCCAGAAGCAATTATTTTATCTTGTTTTGATTCTGTTAGACGTGAAATTGCTCGTTTGTCTCTTCATAAACTAGTGACTGATGGCAGAATTCACCCCGCACGTATTGAAGAAATTGTAGAAAAAACGACCAAACAAATAGAAGAAGAAATTATAGAAGTAGGAAAACGTACTGTAATTGATTTAGGCATTCATGGCTTACATCCGGAATTGATAAAAATTGTAGGCAGAATGAAGTATCGTTCCTCTTATGGGCAAAATTTACTACAACACTCGCGTGAAGTATCCAAACTTTGTGGTGTAATGGCAGCCGAACTAGGATTAAACGCCAAAATGGCCAAAAGAGCTGGATTGCTTCACGATATAGGAAAAGTACCGGATACTGAAACAGAAATGCCACACGCATTGTTAGGCATGCAATGGGCAGAAAAATATGGTGAAAAACCAGAAGTTTGTAATGCCATAGGCGCACACCACGATGAAATTGAAATGACCGGTTTACTCTCCCCAATTGTTCAAGTTTGTGATGCTATTAGTGGCGCAAGACCAGGCGCAAGAAGACAAATTTTAGATTCCTACATAAAACGATTAAAAGATTTAGAAGATATTGCATTTGCTTTTAACGGTGTAAATAAAGCCTATGCCATTCAAGCAGGTAGAGAATTGCGTGTTATGGTAGAAAGCGACAAAGTAACCGATGAAAAAGCAGCGAGCCTATCGTTTGAAATTTCTCAAAAAATTCAAACCGATATGACCTATCCGGGGCAAGTAAAAGTTACTGTGATTAGAGAAACTAGAGCAGTAAACATAGCCAAATAAAACAAGAGTTTTTTTGTTTTTTTGTAACATCAAGGATAGTCAAAGTTGTTTTCTGGGATGATATTTTAGCATGACCTCTGCCAAATGGCTCTTGTCCACGTGCATATATATTTCAGTTGTGGTAATGCTTTCGTGACCAAGCATTTGTTGAATGGCTCTTAAATCGGCACCGTTTTCTAAAAGATGGGTGGCAAAAGAATGACGAAACGTATGTGGACTTATATTTTTACGAATTCCTGCCTTTACTGCTAGGTTTTTAGTTAATGTAAAAATCATGGCACGCGTTAGTTTATTTCCACGCCTATTTAAGAAAAGCGTGTCTTTTTCTATTGTTGAAATTTCTTGATGCACTCTTATTTCTTTCCTATAGATAGTAATGTATTTTTCGGTAATAGGAGCAATGGGAACAAATCGTTGTTTGTCTCCTTTTCCGGTGACCTTAATAAATCCTTCCTCAAAATACAAATCCGATATTTTTAGATTAATCAATTCAGAAACGCGAAGACCACAACTGTAAAGGGTTTCAAATATAGCTCTGTTTCGTTCCCCTTGAGGATGACTTAAATCAATGGCGTTTATGAGCAAATCAATCTCTTCCTGCGAAAGTGTATCGGGTAATTTTCTGCCTATTTTTGGTGCTTCAATAAGCTCTAAAGGATTCGTCTTTCGGTAATCTTCAAAAATAAGATAGTTAAAAAAACCTTTTAATCCCGAAATAATTCGACTTTGTGATCTTGGGTTTACTTTTTTAGCAATGGCATAAATAAACTCCTGTAGCTCTTTTTCTGTAATGGAAATAGGTGAGACCACTATTTGATTTTCATCTAACCACCGAATTAATTTTTTTATATCCAAGGTATAGCTTTGTAGGGTGTTTTCAGAAAGACCTCTTTCTATACGCAGGTAATTTTGAAAATCTTTTAGGGAGTTGTTCCATTTCATGATATCAAATGTAAAGATACTTTACAATAAATTTATCTTAAAATTAGAAAGGCTTTAAGTAAATTTAATTCAATTGGTTTTATATTTGTACCACTAACTATAAAATAATAATTATGAAACGAATTATCTTAGTAATTTTTGCAACTTGTTTTGCAATAACTACGAATGCACAAGGCATTGACTTTGGAGTAAAAGCAGGTGCTAATTTTTCTACGATTACTGATGCATCTGGATTTGATAACAAAACAGGTTTTCACGCCGGAATATTTTTGGGACTTAAGTTTACTGACAAATTAGCGTTGCAACCGGAATTGCTTTATTCGCAACAAGGTGCAGAATTTAATGCCGGAAAATTTGACTTGGATTATGTAAATATTCCTGTGGTATTAAAATTATATTTGATACAAGGGTTAAACCTGCAAGTAGGCCCTCAGTTTGGTTTTGTAGTAAACGATGATATAGAAAATATTGGTGTATTGGCAAAAAACAAAGATTTTGATTTTTCAGGTGTTGTAGGAGCAGGTTATGATTTGCCTTTAGGACTTCGCATAGATGCTAGGTACAATTTTGGACTTAGCGATGTTATAGAATCAGAAAGCTGGAAAAACGGCGTGTTTTCCTTAGCACTTGGATATTCGTTTTTATAATGAGTTTTTAAAAATAAAAAAGTGGAAGCATTTAACTTCCACTTTTTTTATGTTCAAATTAGCTAAATATAATTTAAACGTGGCTTTTAAATTTATCCCAATGCGCTATATATAATATAACCGTCAATATTGCTACAATAGCACCCGGTAAAATATTTTTAATATCTAAAACTAAATGAAATAGGAGAATGTTTACAACTAAAGGTGCTAAAATTAATAAAGCAAAGCTAACCTTTGCGTTAAACAACAACAATAATCCTGCAATAATTTCAACCAAAGCAATAAGTGGAAACATATACCCTGTTGCCATTAAAGCTCCCATAAAATTTTGAGCAGCTTCCGGCATTTCCATTGGAGGCATAAAATTGAAAAATTTATTAGCTCCAAAAATAATTAGTGCTAGGCCTAATAAAATACGAGAAATTAAACTAATTTTTGTGTTCATTTTTTAAGGTTTTAGTGATTATTCGTATTAAAAGTAAACAATTTTAATTAAAAATTATTTTTTTTTTGAAATATTCACCGGATGCTTAAATTTTGAATACTTTTGATTTATGAAAATAATTATTATAAACGGGCCCAATATAAATCTCTTAGGTAAACGAGAAAAAGGTATCTATGGTAAAAAAAGTTTTGACGATTTTTTTGTAGAACTTCAATTTAAATTTAGAGAGATTGAACTCACCCATTTCCAATCGAATGTGGAAGGTGAAATTATAAATAAAATCCAAGAAATTGGATATTTTTATGATGGCATTATTTTAAATGCCGCCGCTTATACACACACTTCTGTTGCTATAGGCGATGCTGTTAAAGCAATTTCTACACCAGTTGTTGAAGTGCATATTTCCAATACTTTTTCTAGAGAAGATTTTAGGCATATTTCCTTTATTGCACCAAATGCCAAGGGAGTCATCGCCGGTTTTGGATTGCAAAGTTACGAACTTGCCATTATCAGTTTTATAAAATAACCACTTCAAAATAAAAAAGGCTTATGTAAATTTCAGTAGTGGGAAGGATGCAGTTTCATAACCCAAAACTTTTAACCCGAAATCCTATCAGATTAAAAATAAAAAGCACCAAATTTTAATTTGGCGCTTTTTAAAATCTAAAATCTTTTACAAGTGAATTACTTCACCATAAGCATCAGCCACAGCTTCCATAACCGCTTCACTCATTGTGGGGTGCGGGTGTATGGTTTTTAAAACTTCGTGGCCTGTGGTTTCTAATTTTCTACCTAAAACAGCTTCAGCTATCATATCGGTTACACCGGCACCAATCATATGACATCCTAACCATTCACCGTATTTGGCATCAAAAATAACCTTAATAAAACCGTCTGGAGTTCCTGCAGCTTTTGCTTTTCCTGAGGCTGAAAAAGGAAACTTTCCTATTTTTAATTCGTAACCTGCTTCTTTGGCTTGTTTTTCGGTCATACCAACGCTGGCAATTTCAGGAGTGGCATAGGTACATCCTGGTATATTACCATAATCAATAGCTTCCACATGGATTCCTTTTATTTTTTCTACACAAGTAATACCTTCTGCTGAGGCAACATGTGCTAAAGCAGGTCCGGGAATAACATCTCCAATGGCATAATACCCGGGAATATTGGTTTGGTACCATTCGTTTACCAAAATTTTGTCTTTATCTACCACAATACCCACGTCTTCTAAACCTATATTCTCGATGTTTGATTTTATGCCTACTGCTGAAAGTACAATATCGGCTTCTAAAATTTCTTCGCCTTTTGGCGTTTTTACTTTTGCTTTTAAAACTTTCCCGGAGGTATCTACTGATTCAACAGAGGAGTTGATCATCACTTTAATTCCCGCTTTTTTGATAGAGCGCTCAAATTGTTTAGAAATATCTTCATCTTCTAAAGGAACTACATTTGGAAGAAATTCTACAATGGTTACATCAGTTCCCATGGCATTATAAAAATGTCCAAATTCTACTCCTATCGCGCCGCTACCAACAATAATCATTTTCTTTGGTTGTGTTTTTAAAGACATGGCTTCGCGATAACCAATTACTTTTTTTCCATCTTGTTTTAAACTTGGAAGCTCTCGCGAACGTGCACCGGTGGCAATAATAATATGGTCTGCACTATATTCCTTTCCATCTACTTCTACTTTTTTCCCGGGTTTTAATTTTCCAAAACCGTTGATGACATCTATTTTGTTTTTTTTCATCAAAAACTGAACGCCTTTGCTCATAGCATCAGCAACACCTCTACTTCTGTCAATAACTTTGGTGAAATCTTTATCCGCATCTTTTAGGGTTAGTCCGTAATCCTCTGCGTGTTTTAAATAATCAAAAACCTGAGCGCTTTTTAATAAGGCTTTTGTGGGAATACATCCCCAATTTAAACAAACCCCGCCAAGACTTTCTTTTTCAATTACTGCGGTTTTAAAACCTAATTGGGATGCACGAATTGCGGTTACATAGCCGCCGGGTCCACTTCCTAAAACAATGATGTCGTATTTATTCATTTTTATGTGATTTTTTTCATTAAGAATTTCGCTACGAATTTACGCAATAAGGTTGGAATGAGAAAAGAAAAAAGTCCTTTGAATTTTTCCAGAGGACTTTTGCTTATCTATAGTACATTTTTTACTCTTTAAAATCGAGACTTAATGAATTTATACAGTATCGCTGACCGGTCGCTGTAGGGCCGTCGTTAAAAACATGTCCTAGATGACTTCCACAAGTGGCACAAAGAATTTCGGTGCGCACCATACCAAAAGTTTTGTCTTTTATATAGGTAACGGTACCTTCAATTGCTTGGTCAAAGGAGGGCCAGCCACAACCGCTGTCAAATTTAGCATCGCTAACAAACAATTCTGTTTTACAAGCAGCACATTGATATATTCCTTTTTCTTTATGTAAATTGTACACTCCTGTAAAAGGTCTTTCTGTTCCCTTTTTTCGCAGGATTTGGTATTTTTCTTCCCCCAATTCTTTTAACCATTGGGTTTCTGTTTTTTGGATGGGATATATTTTTTCGGTCATTGTTTTTTAGGAATAAATTTTAGTGCAACACCGTTAATGCAATGCCGCATACCGGTTGTATTTTTAGGGCCATCATCAAACACATGCCCCAAATGACTTCCACAGTTGGAACATTTTAATTCGGAGCGCGCATACCCAATTTTGTAATCTACATCATATTCGATATTTTTTTCTATCGCACGATCAAAAGAGGGCCATCCTGTTCCGGAATCAAATTTGTACTCAGATTTATATAAAGGCACACCACAAGCTTTGCATACATAAATACCTTCGACCTTGTTTTTATTTAAAGGACTAGAAAATGCTCGTTCTGTTCCGGCTTGTCTTAATACCGAATATTCTATATCAGAAAGTTGTGCTTTCCATTGGGTTTCGGTTTTTACTACAGCATATTTTTGTACCTCCTTTTTAATTTCTTGTGCTTTTGAATTGCAACTAAAAGTGAGTATGGATAGTATTAAAATTGCGATTTTATTCATAATTAATAAAAATTAAATAGTTGTATAAAATATTTACGTTTTAAATTATGATAGGGTTTTGAAAATAACATTTTAATCTATTTTTAATGCATGCATAACCGCATGGTAATCGGTGATATCCACACCACTTTTAAATCCAAAATCGGCTGGAACAATAACAAAACGAAAGGTTTGATTTTGTGTAAAACCAGCTCCTAAAGTGCTTAAATCAAAATTTCCGTCAATTATTAATTTTACATCAAAAAAGGTGTGGTTATAAACATATTGAATAATATCACCACCACCTAAAAAGAAATTTTGGGGTATTAAACTCCAAGCATCTACATTATTTGGTAATTCTTCATCAAGTCTATACACCAATATAGCATCCGATTCAAAAACTTCTATACTGGTAGGTATATCGACAACCACCTCTTGAAGCTGCGTAGCCGGAACAAATTGAAAATTAACGGTTCTCTCAAAAGTTTGTCCTAAAAACAAACCACCATCCTGGCCATCAAAACCAGGCGGCCCTTGTGGTCCTTCACAAGAAGAAAAAATAAATGCAGATAAAAACAGGATAAAATGGAAATTTTTCATAAGTATATAATTTTAAGATATTTTAAAGTTTTTGCAAAAGCTATACCAAAAATTTTAGATAGTGTTTTTAAGAGGGTAATACTACGAGATTTTACAAATTTTTATATCACAAAATTGGTTAAAAAATATTTTTGAAGTACAAGTTTTTTATAATTTTGAACTAACAAGAAAAAAAAACGAGATATGAAAATAAAAAGTTCTTTCATTTATATTGTACTAATGACTACAATAATTGCCTGTACGACGAATCCTTTTACAGGTAAACAAACCTTAGCTCTAGTTCCTAATTCTCAAATTTTGCCGATGTCTTTTCAAGAGTATGGTGTATTTCTTTCTGAAAATAAGGTAATAAAAGGAACATCAGATGCCAATAGAATTAAAAATATTGGACAAAAAATTGCAACTGCTTCTGAACGTTGGTTAAATGCTAATGGCTATGCAGGCTATTTAAACGAATACCAATGGGATTATAATTTAGTTCAAGACGACGCTGTTAATGCTTGGTGTATGCCTGGAGGGAAAATTGTTTTCTACACCGGAATTTTACCTATTGCCAATACCGATGCAAGAATAGCAGCCGTAATGGGTCACGAAGTTGCACATGCGCTTGCCAATCATGGGCAACAACGTATGAGTGCCGGACAATTACAACAATTGGGTGCCGTTGCCGGGAATGTAGCATTATCAAAAAATCCCGAAAATCAGGCTATTTTCAATACGGCTTATGGTATTGGTTCGAATGTAGGTGTTATGCTTCCTTTTAGTAGAAGTCATGAAACCGAAGCCGATAAAATTGGTTTAACCCTAATGGCTATAGCAGGATATGACCCGGCAGAAGCATCTGAATTATGGAGACGTATGCAAACAAATGCTGGAGGTCAAGCTCCACCTGAATTTTTAAGCACACACCCTGCCAGCGATACGAGAATAAATAATATCAACTCATGGGTTGCTGGAGCAAAAGCAGAAGCGAGAAAATATGGTGTTACTACTTTTCAAAAATAATGTAGTAATAACCTATTACATCATTTATTTTTCTATTTTAGAAGCTGCCAATTTTGGCAGCTTTTTTTATGAGAAACAGGATACAAAGACCACTAGTTAAAGGAAGTAGAAAATTATTATACGCTTGGGCTTTTTACGATTGGGCAAACTCGGTGTATAGTTTAGTGATTGCTTCCGCTATTTTTCCAATTTATTATCAGGCTTTATTTGATGCTGCTGATACAGACATGGTTACTGTCTTTGGTGGTCAAATACGAAGTACCCCTCTAATAAGTTATGTTACTGCTTCAGCATTTCTTGTAGTAGCCATTATTTCCCCCATCCTTTCCGGAATGGCCGATTATGTGGGAAATAAAAAAAATTATATGAAATTCTTTTGTTATCTGGGAGCTCTTTCTTGTATTGGGTTATATTGGTTTGATTTAGCAACAATTTATTTTAGTTTGGCTTGTTATTTCTTTGCTTTAATAGGTTTCTGGGGAAGTTTGGTCTTTTATAATTCCTTTTTACCGGATATTGCCTTTTCAGAACAACAGGACAAAATAAGTGCGAGAGGATATTCATTAGGATATATAGGCAGTGTATTCTTACTTGTTTTCAATTTGGCGATGATTATGCAACCTCAATTTTTTGGTTTGGGGGAAGGGGGTACAGCAAGTTTTCAAGCGATGAAAATATCTTTCGTAATGGTAGGTATTTGGTGGATCGTTTTTAGCCAATATTCCTTCTATTTTTTACCGAAAGGAAACAAAACAGGAAAAAGAGTTACAAAAAACGTGTTATTTAATGGCTTTAAAGAATTGCAAAAAGTGCAACATTCGCTTATTGAAAGTCTGCAATTAAAAAGATATTTAACGGCCTTTTTTGTGTATAGCATGGCAGTGCAAACCGTAATGCTTGTGGCTACCTATTTTGGCGAACAGGAAATCGCTTGGGGCGACTCTTCCGAAAAAACTATCGGACTTATTGTAAGTATTTTAATCATTCAATTGGTAGCCGTTTTAGGGGCTGAATTAACAGCAAAAGCTTCCTATAAATTTGGAAACATACCTACACTTATCGCAATAAATAGTATTTGGCTAGTAATTTGTATCGTAGCATTTTTTATAAAGCAACCCATTCAGTTTTATATTACCGCTAGTTTTGTTGGGTTGGTAATGGGAGGCATTCAGTCGTTATCGAGATCCACCTATTCTAAATTTCTTCCTGAAACAAAAGATACTACTTCTTATTTTAGTTTTTATGACGTCACAGAAAAAATTGGAATTGTCATAGGAATGCTTATTTACGGATTTATCGATCAAATTACCGGAAGTATGCGTAATTCAATCTTATTTCTTGTGGTGTTTTTCTTTATTGGAATTGTTTTATTACTTCGTGTACCTAAAAGAGTTCCTACCGTTTTCTCTGATAAATAAATATTTTTACTTAAGTTTGCCATATATCTTTAATCTAAACAAGTTTACTTAACCTATGAAACTGAATTCTTTATATGCATTTCTGCTTTTAAGTTTTTTTGCCCTTATTCATATTTCTTGTGAAAATGAACCTTTAGAAGGCGATTTTGTGTCAGATATTCCGGAAGAAGTTATCGCTTCTTTTACTGCAGTTGTTGAAGGAGTAACTTTTGTGGGGGATACAGCACGGGCGGTTACCCTAAGTGGTATGACCACAATTACCGGAATTAAAGGGAATGGCGATATTATCGTGATGACATTTCAAGGAGTAGGGGTAGGTTCCTTCAATCTTACCGGAAATAGCGGAGAAGCTACTTTTGGAATAAGCTCTTCCCCCAACGCTTTTTCTACACAAAATGAAGGAGGTATTGGCGAAATTATCGTTACTCAATATGATGTGGATTTAGGTTTAGCTTCAGGTACTTTTGCCTTTGTTGCAACACGTGCTTTGGTAGATGCTAACGGACAACCTATTCTTGATGAAAATGGAAATCCTACCTTTGATAGCGTTACTGTAACCGATGGTATTTTTACGAATATACCTTTGGAAAGCGATGGAAGTACAACCTTACCGCCGGAAGAAGATTTTATGAGAGCAAGAATTGATACTTTGGCTTTTGATACATCCAATATCACTATAGTAACTTCCGGATTTATCACGGTTCAAGGGGTGAACACCTTAACCAACGAAAGCTTAACGATTACTTTTCCTGAAACAACTGTACCTGGGACCTACGATTTGACTTTCACAGGCGAATATAGTGCTGGTTATTTTGATAATACAGTTACTTTTACTTCTAAAACAGGCGTGCTGACTATAATTGAAAATAGTGCTAGTTTATTACAATTTACGTTTAGTTTTGAGGCTTCTTTGTTGGAAGATGGTGAAATTGAACATGTCGTTACTGACGGTCTTTTTCAATACTTTTTGTAATAAATATAGAGTAATAAATTGAAAGCCGTTAATGAATCATAAACGGCTTTTTTATTGGACAATATTAATTTTTAAAATTAAAACTACTTGTTTCTACTCAGAAAGATTTTATAGAACCCGATCCTGCAGTTTTCGTGTCTTTTATTCTAGGGTTCCCTTTGTAAACAATATCTCCTGAACCCGCTATTCTTGCTTTTAAATCTTCTGTGCATAGTACCATTATATCTCCGGAACCTGCAATAGAGACATCCGCTTTTTCAGTGCTTAAATTAAACAGGTTTAAGTCGCCTGATCCGGCTAGTTTCCCGGTTAAGATGGTGGCTTTTCCTGCTAATTCAATATCGCCCGATCCAGCTACTTTTGTAAGTAAATTGGAAGTCTCAATCACAAGTTTTATGTCTCCTGACCCTGCTAGACTAACTTCCATATCTTCGCTTTTTAAATTCAAATTTTCTGTTCTAATATCGCCAGAACCAGCCAAGCTTATTACGGAAACAGATTGTACAGGTACAAGAACCTCTATTTTGTTATTTCGACTGGGTTTTAAATTGGTATTGTTTTCTGTTTTAATTACTAAGGAATTGCCGTTTACTTCAATTATTGTTACTTCTAATAAATTTTCTTCGCCTTTGATGGTTATTTGCCCTTCTTCCCCTTCTACAAGGGTTACAAAATAAATTCCGGCGACTGCTATTTTATCATAATCGGTTGTTTTTATGGTTTTTGTAATCACATTACCATTTCCTGAAACTGTTTTATTTCTTAATTGTGCTTGTGTGGTGATTACAAAAAAGAAAAGAAAAAGACTCGTATAAATTTTTAGATTTTTCATGATTGTTTGTTTTTAATGGGTTGTTATATACTTTGTGTTTTGTTTTAAATTTTGAATAAAAATGTATTTTTTAATTTTTTAGAAGGGTTACGCCACCATACCTGGAGGTAATGGAAATAGTATTTCCAGAGTTTTTTGACCCATAGGATCCTGCATATTCTTTATTTGACCCTTGTTCATTTTGATTTGTAAGGTTTAAAAGTTCTTTTCCTTTTAAGCTCGCATAAGAAAGAGTTGCATCAAAATTAAATTGTGAATCGGCATCAAACCCTAAGCGAATGGACGTATAACTACTAATTATTGCAATATTTTTTATTCCTTTTGCCACTCGGTTGATGGTAATTTTTCCGTAACTGGTTTTTAAATCCATTCTTTTAAAAATGGTACCGATATCTTTGGTAACATAGTTTCCCTTACCAATAATTTCATTAGCTCTGCCAACAGTAACTTTTCCATAATCACAGTCAAAATTTAGATTTTCAACCTCTATAAATTCCGATTTTGTATAGTCGCCATTTAGGTGTACTCGGGTGGCATTATCTACTACAAATCCGGAATAATCTGCACTAATTGTGCCATTGTTTAAAAAGGAAATGGAAGAATTATTTGTATAATCAAAGCGCAATTGGTTATCGTTACCCAGCAATTCTCCTAGAATTAATTTACCATAATCACATGAAATTCTGGCATTTCCTTCTAATTTATTCAAACTGATAGCACCATAATTATTACTAAGATCCACATTGTTTTTTATTGGTAACTTTATGGAATAATTAATTTTCATATTCACATTATTACTTTTAAAACCCCAAAAAGACCAATTGTTTCTCCGTTTTTCAAAAGTTGTTTTAGCAGATACTAGCGATTTATTTGCCATAAAATCGACATCTATTTCATCCAATCGTCTTTGCACTTCTTCTTCATTATCACCATTCGTGGTTATGGTAATTTTTATTTCTATACGGTTTTCACTCCAGGTGGTGACATCTACATTGCCATAGCTATTGCTAACTTGTAGCAACGCATCAGCATGAACTGAAAATTCTTTTTCTATCTTTTTTTCTTTGGTGTATTTTCCATTTAATATATCGTTGTTAGCAATGGCAATAAGCGGAAGACACAAGATTAATAATAAGGTTTTATAATAAGTTTTCATTTTTGTTGATTTTTAGTTGTTTAATTTCTTCAATTTTTGACAATACATTTTCTAGAAGAGTAATTCTATTCTGAAAATTTGAAATCATGGCATAAATAACGCGTTTGTCATTTCCGCTTTTAGCGAGATCTAATTTTAGATTTTCGTATTCCTTTTCCAGGTTTTCAAGCTGAATTAACGCATCATCTACTAACGATTTTGTAAAGGGTGAAATTTCCTTTTCTAGATTTTCTAACTCTACTTTAATCGTGCTGGTGAAAAAGTTTTGGGTTTGTGCCATTTCTGGGGAGACACTGGCTAAATCGGTTTCTTTTTGTTGGTTTGCATTTACAGAAAAACCTAATCCTATTAAAATTAAAAAAGAAGCTGCAATTCCAAACTGTTTCCAAAAGGAAGGTGCATCCCTTTTGTCTTGAGTGTGCTTTTTTAATTTTTCCATAAAGCGCAAGGCATGTCCTTCTATTGGAACTTCCAAAAGAAATGCATCTTTTGCCGCCAATTCACGCATTTTATTGTCTAAGGCATCCTTTATCATTTTTTATTTTTTTATGTTATTTTTTCTTTTTTACTCTTTTCAAATGCTTTCCGAAGATTTTCTTTCGCCCGTGAAAGCATCGTTCGGCAATTGGCATAGCTCATTTTCATTATCTCTGAAATTTCATCATAGTCATACCCTTCTAAGTAATGCAAAGTCAATATTAATCGATAGTTTTCTTTTAATTCAGACAAGCAGTTTATTACTTCTTTTGCTTTTATTTCAGAATAACTTATTTCTGAATATGTAAGGTTATCATCGTCTTCTAATAACAATTTTTCCAAATCAACAGCTGCATGAACAATTTGCTTTCTATATTTTGTGATGCTTTTGTTTATGACAATTCGTTTTAGCCAAGCACCAAAACTGGCATTCCCATGAAATTGATGTAGTTTTGTAAAAGCTGTTAAAAACGATTCTTGCATCACATCTTCGGCTTCTTGCGGATCTTTTACAATATGAATAGCAGAATTATACATAGCTAAATAATACCGATTATACACCTCTAGTTGTGCTAGCTGATTTCCATTTTTGCAGAGCTCAAGCAGTTGATCAATATGATGGTTGGTTAGTGCCAAAAAAATAATTTCATTTGTAATAAAGATACATACTAAATCAAAATGTTACACTTTTCATTAAAAAATATAATTTGGCTTACCGTGGGTGGCATAACTATTGAAATATATCTGGAGAATAAAGTACTTAATACGTTTTATCCTATTAATAATCAGTGTTATTACATTTTTGCTACCTGTCAGAATCTAGTGGTAGAAAAAATGTGTTATGACATAATGACTTAAATAAACTATGGCAAGATCAAAAATTATAGATATAGACAGTTTGTCATTCCAGGAATTGAATGAGGAAGCAGAGTTAATTCCCTTAATGACTCCGGAAGACGAAGAAGCTATCAACAAAGAAGAACTACCCGATGTGTTAGCCATTTTGCCTTTGCGAAATACCGTTTTATTTCCTGGGGTTGTAGTTCCAATTACTGCAGGAAGAGATAAATCCATCAAATTAATAAACGAAGCTAACAAGGGCAATAAAGTCATTGGTGTTGTTTCACAAATATCCGAAGGTATAGAAGAGCCTAGCGAAAAAGAAATAAACAAACTAGGGACTGTAGCTCGAATTTTGCGTGTTTTAAAAATGCCTGATGGCAATACAACCGTAATTCTTCAAGGAAAAAAACGCTTTGAAATTGATGAAATTATTACTTCTGAACCTTATTTTAAAGCCAAGGTTAAAGATGTAGAGGAAGCAAAACCGGCAAAAACCAATAAAGAATTTAAAGCAATAATCGATTCCATTAAAGAGTTAGCGCTTCAAATTATTCAAGAAAACCCTAATATTCCTTCAGAGGCTTCTTTTGCTATTAAAAATATAGAGAGCAATTCATTCTTAATCAATTTTGTGTCTTCTAACTTAAACATTAAGGTCGAGGAAAAACAGAAGTTATTAGAAATCAACTCGTTGGAAGATCGTGCTATGGAAACGTTGAAGTATATGCACATTGAATTTCAAAAACTTTCTTTAAAAAACGACATCCAATCAAAAGTGCGTTACGATTTAGACCAACAACAACGCGAATACTTCTTACACCAACAAATGAAAACCATACAGGAAGAACTTGGCGGTGTTTCTTATGAAGAAGAAGTAGAGGAAATGAAAGCACGTTCTTTAAAGAAAAAATGGAGCGAAGAGGTGGCAAAACACTTTGAAAAAGAATTAGCAAAATTGCAAAGAATGAATCCGCAAGTTGCCGAGTATTCCATTCAGAGAAATTATTTAGATTTATTTTTAGACCTTCCTTGGAACGATTTTTCCAAAGATAAATTTGATTTAAAACGCGCCCGTCGTATTTTAGATCGCGATCATTTTGGATTAGAGGATGTTAAAAAACGTATTATAGAATATCTGGCAGTACTAAAATTGCGCAACGATATGAAGTCGCCTATCCTTTGTTTGTACGGTCCTCCCGGAGTTGGTAAAACTTCCTTAGGAAAATCTATTGCCGAGGCGTTGGGAAGAAAATATATTCGGGTATCTTTAGGAGGCTTGCGGGATGAGTCTGAAATACGTGGGCACAGAAAAACCTATATTGGAGCTATGCCGGGACGTATTGTACAAAGCATAAAAAAAGCTGAAAAGTCAAATCCGGTTTTTGTTTTAGACGAAATTGATAAACTTTCTCTTGGCAACCAAGGCGACCCTTCCTCAGCATTATTAGAAGTATTAGATCCGGAGCAAAATTCTGATTTTCACGATAACTTTTTAGAGGTTGGATATGACCTGTCAAAAGTAATGTTTGTTGCCACTGCAAATAGTTTAAATAATATCCAACCTGCTTTATTAGACAGAATGGAAATCATTAACGTAACCGGATATACCATTGAAGAAAAAGTAGAAATTGCAATCCAACATCTTTTGCCTAAACAACTTAAAGAGCACGGATTAAACAAAACCCATTTAAAAATTGCTAGACCCCAATTAGAAAAAATTGTTGAAGGCTACACCCGAGAATCCGGAGTAAGAGGCTTGGAAAAACAAATAGCAAAAATGGTACGTCACGCCGCAATGCACATTGCTATGGATGAAACCTATAACTTAAAAGCTACTAACGAGGATATTCTTAAAGTTTTAGGTTCGCCAAAAATGGAGCGAGACAAATATGAAAATAATGATGTTGCCGGTGTGGTAACAGGATTGGCGTGGACCAGCGTGGGAGGGGTAATTCTTTTTATTGAATCTATTTTATCAAAAGGAAAAGGTAATCTTACCATTACCGGAAATTTAGGAAAAGTGATGAAGGAATCAGCTACAATAGCTATGGAATATATCAAATCCAATGCCGACGAATTAGGCATAGACCCAGGTGTCTTTGAAAAATATAATGTACACATTCATGTGCCGGAAGGTGCAACTCCCAAAGATGGACCCAGTGCCGGAATAACGATGCTTACTTCATTGGTTTCACTATTTACACAACGAAAAGTTAAAAACAATTTAGCCATGACCGGCGAAATAACTTTGCGAGGTAAAGTGCTACCAGTGGGTGGAATTAAAGAAAAAATTCTAGCGGCAAAAAGAGCTCGTATTAAAGAAATTATGCTTTGTGAAGAAAATAAAAGTGATGTTGAGGAAATAAAAGCAGACTATTTAAAAGGCTTGACTTTTCATTATGTAAAAGATATGGGTGAAGTGATACACTATGCATTAACTAATGAAAAGGTGAAAAACCCTAAAAATTTATAACTTCGGTAGGTACTTTAATTATATAACAAATTTATGGAAAAGGAAAGTGATTTTATTACTTTCCTTTTTCTGTAAAGTCTTAAAAATAAATTATACTTGCACTCGTTAATAAGGTACGCTTGTTCTCCCAAATCTGAGAATACTAACTTTAAAATATCCATGCAGAAAAATCTTTTTATTGCATTTTTATTAGTTTCTACTACATTGAGTTATTCTCAACTAGGCGGAAGAGCAACCTACCAGTTTTTGAATTTGGTAAATTCACCAAGACAAGCTGCATTAGGGGGAAAGGTTATTACTAATTATGATTATGACCCAACACAAGGGTTATACAATCCTGCTACTATAAATCCCGCGATGGATAATCAACTTTCTGTAAACTATGTAAATTATTTTGCAGACGTAAGCTATGGCACGGCAGCGTATGCCTATTTATGGGACAGACGTACCCAAGTGTTTCATACGGGTGTTACCTATATTAATTATGGCAGTTTTGATGGTTTTGATGAACAAGGAGAACCCACAAACTCCTTTGGAGGTGGCGAAGTAGCCCTTTCCATGGGGTATGCAAGAAATATTCCTTGGACAGATTTTCACGTTGGGGTTAATGTAAAACTTATCTCTTCTAAATTAGAACAATATTCCTCATTAGGTGGCGCTATTGACATTGGTATTATTTATGTATATGAACCCTGGGATTTGCAAATAGCTGCAGTTGCAAGAAACATAGGCACCCAATTTACACCTTTTAATGAGGTATATGAACAATTGCCTCTTGAAGTAGATTTCGGCATTTCTCAAATACCCTTAAATGTTCCAATACGATGGCATTTTACACTAGAAAACCTGCAAACCTGGAATATAGCTTTTTCTAATCCTGCTCGTGAAGAGGTCGATTTAGAAGGAAATGTAATCAAAGAAAAGGTGAGTTTTTTAAACAATGCCTTTCAGCGAATGATTTTTGGGGTAGAACTTTTTCCAAAAGGTGGTTTTAATATCCGATTAGGCTACAACGTAAGAAGGTCTGAAGAATTACGAATTATTGAACAACGATCTTTTGCAGGTTTAAGCGCCGGTTTTTCCATAAAATTAAATAAATTGCGTGTTAGTTATTCTTTCTCCAAATATAATGCTGCTGCATCAGCTAGTTTCTTTGGGTTGAATATGGATTTACGTTAATAAAAGTATCTCCACTTATTGTGGAATATTAGTTATGAAAAAAATTACTATCGCAATTGACGGTTATTCTTCAACAGGTAAAAGTACCGTTGCAAAACGTCTTGCTAAACATCTGGGCTATTTATATGTGGACACCGGAGCCATGTATCGGGCAATCGCTTTATTTGCTTTAGAAAATGGTTTGATTTCAAAAACACACTGCAATCAAAAAGAACTTATTGAAAAACTTCCCGAGATTACTCTTTATTTTCAATTAAATTCAGAAACAGGTATTGCAGATATGTTTCTTAATGGAAAAAATGTAGAAAAAAGAATTAGGTCTTTAGAGGTTTCCCAATATGTAAGTAGGATTGCAGAGATTTCGGAAGTAAGAAAAAAATTGGTGGAACAGCAACACAAAATTGGTAAACAAAAAGGGGTGGTAATGGATGGAAGAGATATAGGAACCGTTGTTTTTCCTCAGGCTGAACTAAAAATATTCCTCAATGCAGCTCCTGAAGAGAGAGCCAGAAGACGGTTTAAAGAATATATTGATAATGGTGCAGAAGTAACTTTTGAGGAAATACTAAAAAATGTAATGGAGCGCGATCGGATAGACACTACACGACTGGATTCGCCTTTGGTGAAAGCTAAAGATGCTATAGAACTGGATAATACCTTTACCAACAAAGAAGATTTTTTTCAAAAAGTACTACAACTTACTAAGGATAGAATATCTGGGCATTTGTAAGCAGTATTTATTTTATTAATTTATTCCTTTATACTACTTTACTTTTATAACATGAAATTTGAGCCAACATACGGCAAACTTAAAAATGGGAAAACAGTTTTAATCAGAAACTGTGAAATTCAAGATGCTGCAAAACTTTTAAAATCGGTTAAACAACAAATAGCAGATAGTATCTATATACCAAAAACCGAAGAGGAATTTACCCTTACAGAAGAACAAGAAAAAAAATGGATTTCATCTTTTATGGTGGCATCTAATTCTTTGCTGTTAGTTGCTGAATATGAAGATGAAATTATTGGGAATATTGACTTGACAGGACACACCAGAAAAATTATGCAACACACTGCCGTTATAGGTATGGGGATGTTGTTAGATTATCGAAATATGGGTCTCGGGCAATTATTGTTGAAAGGTGCAATACATTGGGCAAAACAAAACCCTCAGTTAGAATTACTTTGGCTGCAAGTTTATACTGAAAACCACTTAGGCGTTTCCCTTTATAAAAAAATGGGTTTTGAAGAAAACGGTATTCTTAAAAACTATTTCAAACAAGACGGACGGTATTATGATAATCTTACCATGAGTTTGGTTGTAAAATAAAACCACAAAAATTGTTTATTATTCATTTACAAATGCTACACTATGGCAGGCAACTACCGCTGCAGTTTCTGTACGTAATCTGCTTTCGCCTAGTGTTACTGCTATAAACGAATTTGTATGTGCAAACGCTATTTCTTTTTCTGAAAAATCGCCTTCCGGGCCAATTAAAATTACAATAGAATCTTTGGCTTTAATTTCATTTTTTAGAGATTTTCTGTCAGTATCCTCACAATGGGCAATGTATTTTTTTGAAGGAGTATTTTTTTGTTGTAACACAAATTCTTTAAATGAAATAGCAGGATGTAAAATAGGCAAAAATCCTTTAAGCGATTGCTTCATGGCACTTTGAATGATTTTTTCAAAGCGTTCAGGTTTTATGTATTTTCGTTCGCTTCGTTCGCAAAAAATGGGGGTTATTTCACTTATGCCTATTTCAGTAGCCTTTTCTAAAAACCATTCAAACCGATCGTTCAGTTTTGTGGGTGCTACGGCAAGATGTAGATGGTAAGGAAGTGGTTTTTGGGGAAATTCAGCGGTTATTTTAGCAAAACAGGTATTGGAATTAGCTTGTGTAATTTCAGCAGTAAAAAATGAACCTTTTCCATTCGTTATATCCAAGGTATCGCCAACATTTTTGCGAAGTACTTTTATAATGTGTTTGCTTTCTTCTTTGCTGAAAAAAATTTCTTGTAAAAGAGTAGTGGCATTTGGATGATAAAACAATTGCATAACTTAAAAATATAAATAATTAAAAAGGGTCTAAGTAATAAAATGCAGCTATCCAAATGGCATACGAGCCTTAGAGGAAATAGTTAAAGCAGAAAAATCGCCATTCCGATATTTTAGTTCACCTACCATAGCAATCATTGCCGCATTGTCTGTACAAAATTCAAAACGAGGAATATGTGTTTTCCAACCATATTTTTCTTCTGCTTCTTGTAGGGCTTTACGAATGCCGCTATTGGCCGAAACACCTCCACCTATGGCAATTTCTTTAATTCCTGTTTGTTTTACAGCATTTTTGAGCTTATCCATCAAGTAACTTACAATGGTATGTTGGATAGAGGCACAAATATCGTTTAAATTTTCTTCTACAAAATTAGGATTTAATTTTGTTTGATTTTGAACAAAATATAGAATAGCAGTTTTTAAACCACTAAAGCTAAAATCCATAGCGCCAACTTTTGGTTTGGTAAAGAGGTATGCTATAGGATTTCCCATTTGTGCATAATTATCAATAAATGGACCGCCCGGGTAAGGGAGTCCTAATATTTTGGCAGATTTATCAAATGCTTCACCTACAGCATCATCTTTTGTTTCTCCTAAAATTTTCATATCAAAATAGTCATTTACCTGTACAATTTGGGTGTGGCCACCACTAATCGTTAGAGCTATAAAAGGAAAATTTGGTTTGCTTTGTCCTTCCGCCTCAATAAAATGTGCTAAAATATGCGCTTGCATGTGGTTTACTTCAATCAATGGAATACCTAAACCTAAGGCCAAAGACTTTGAAAATGAAGCGCCTACTAGGAGGGAACCCATTAATCCGGGTCCAATGGTAAATGCTATGGCATTTACATCTTTTTTGTCGATATTTGCTTGACGTAAGGCTTGGTGAACTACAGGAACAATATTTTGCTGGTGTGCTCTGGATGCTAATTCCGGTACCACGCCGCCATATTCTTCGTGAATTTTTTGTGTTGCTACAACATTTGATAGTATCTTTCCGTTGTGTAACACTGCCGCAGCAGTATCATCGCAAGAGGATTCAATACCTAAAATGTAAATGGACTCATTTTTCATTTAAAACGGCATAAAAATTGGTTTATTTAATACCCAGTGAAGCGCAAAGTTAAAACATTAAAACGGATCAAAAAATTTAAGGAATGCCCATAAGTAAAAATCATCATGATAACCAAATGAATAAGGGCATACCATCCAAGCCATTGAAAAAAAAGAATAAAAAATGGCGAAAAATTCTCTTACGTATTTTTTTAGCCATTGTATTACTTCTTATTACATTGGTGGTTTTAATTTCTTTTCCTGCCGTACAAACTAAAATTGCAAACCAAGTAACAAAAAGCTTAAATGAAAGCTATGGCACCGATATTCATATAAAGAGAATCGGTCTTAATTGGAAAGGACAGGTGGCAATTCAGGAAGTGTATATTGCAGACCACCACCAAGACACTTTAATTTATGCAAAAAAATTAGATACGGATATTTTAAATTTTAGAAATCTTATTAAAGCGCAGCTCGGTTTTGGAAATATAGACATGCAAGACGCAAAGTTATATATAAAAACCTATCGTGGTGAAGAAACGGATAATCTGACCATTTTTTCTAAGAAATTTGCACCTAAAGTTCCAGACCCGGAATCCCATTTTTTACTAGAATCTAACACCATTAAACTTAGTAATGCGGATATTAAAATAATTAATGAAAACTTAGAAAACCCTGACGTTGTAAGCTTTACTAATTTAAATTTGAAGGCAAACCAATTTAAAATATGGGATGTCGATGTGAACTCAAATATTGAATATTTAAATTTTATGTTCAATAATCAAGTTCAAGTAACTAATCTGACTTCTAATTTTTCTTATACTAATGAAAAAATGGAGTTTAAGGACATGCATCTCACCACAGAGGAATCTTTCTTAAAAGGCGATATAGTAATGACCTACCAAGAAAATGGTCTTTCTAATTTTGAAGAGGAGGTGCTCATTGAAGCAAACATTAAAGAATCGTCTATCGCTACAAACGATTTAAATGTATTTTATAAGGAGTTTGGCAAAGACCAAACTATCGTTTTTTCTTCCAAATTTAACGGTACTCTTAATGATTTTGAATTACAGGAATTACAACTCACCAACCAAGGTACAACCATCTCCGGAAACTTCTTGTTTCGGGATTTGTTAAAGGGAGGAGATTCCTATACAGTTATTGCAACAAACCATAACATCAATTCAAATTACTTTGATTTAAGACGTTTTATGCCGAATGTTTTAGGAGGTATTCTTCCGAAAGAAATGGAAACTTTAGGTAATTTTACTTTTAATGGAAATACATCAATAACGGGCACAAAATTAGTTACAAATTCTACTTTAAATACTGCCTTAGGCTTTGTAGGAGCCGATTTTAAAATGGGTTCTATTGATAATGTCAGTAATGCAACCTATGAGGGAAAAATGGATATAAGAAATTTTAATATAGGAAAGTTAACAGGCACAAAAACCTTAGGTAAAACCTCGGCAAAACTACAATTTAATGGGAAAGGATTTTCGCAGCAAACCTTAAACACCAAGTTAAATGGCAAAATTTCAAACTTTATGTTTAATGACTACAACTACACAAACATTACTGTAGTTGGAACACTTAAAAATCCAATTTTTAACGGAAGTTTAGAAATTGATGATCCAAATTTAAAAATGCAATTTAAAGGTTTAGCCGATGTTTCTGAGGCACAAAATAATTATGATTTTGAAGCAAAAATAGACTACGCCGATTTATACAAAACCAATCTTTTTAAAAGAGACAGCATCTCTATTTACACAGGTTCTATCACCATGGATATGCGAGGAACCTCAGTAGATGATGTGGTTGGAACCATTAGGTTTTATGAAAGTACCTATCAAAATCTAGTTGATGATTACTTTTTTGACGATATTCTAATTACCTCTAGCTTTGAAGAAGACATTCGCACCATTGAAGTAATTTCTCCGGATATTGTTACAGGAAAAATGACCGGCAGGTTCTTTTTAGAAGATTTACCAAGTCTTTTTCAAAATTCTGTAGCGAGTATATATACTAATTACGTCCCTATTCGAACTACAGAAAATCAGTATGTGAATTTTAATTTTGAAATTTTTAGTAAAATAGTCGAAATTTTTGTCCCACAAATTAAGATTGGAAACAATACAACCTTAAGAGGCTCTGTGGCTTCAGATGAATCAGAATTCAAATTAAATTTCAAAACACCTGAAGTTACTGCTTTTGATAAGTATTTTGAAAAAATAAGCTTACAAGTAGATAATAACAATCCACTTTTTAATACGTACATAGAAATCGATTCTATTAACCTTGGGTTCTATGCTTTTTCTGACTTTAATTTAATCAACGTCACACTAAAAGATACTTTATTTATAAGGTCAGAATTTGTTGGAGGTAAATCAAGTTCCGATTTATTTAATTTATCCTTGTACCACACCATCAATCCTAGAGGAAAATCGGTTATCGGCCTAAAACGATCGGATATTACGTATAAAGAGAATAAATGGTTTATAAATGAAAAAAATGACACTTTAAATAAAATGGTCTTTGATAACAAATTTAAAGACATCCGATTAGATTCCTTAATAATAAGTCATAATAACGAAATTATACAAATGGCGGGGCTGTTTAAAGATTCTAGTTATAAAGACATAAAGTTACAATTTAGAGATGTAGATATAGGAAAAATAACTCCTGAAATTGATAGTTTGCAACTTTCAGGAAATGTAAACGGTACTTTTAATTTTTTGCAGAAGGAAAATTTATATTATCCTAATTCTAATGTTACCATCGATAGTTTAGTGGTAAATAATAATGATTTAGGTAACTTAATTCTTGAAATTTCCGGTAATGAAGACCTAACAAGTTATAATATAAATACAACCTTGACCAATAACGATATCAAATCGCTTACAGCAAAAGGAGTGATTAATGTGAATGAAGTAAATTCAACTATCGATTTAGATGTTGTTTTAAACGATTTTAATCTTGTGGCGTTAAGCCCATTTGGAGGTAGTATTATAACAGACATCAGAGGGTTTGTTTCCGGAAATGCCAAAATAGCCGGAGCTTACAAATCGCCCGACATTACCGGAGAATTAGATCTAAGTCAAGCCGGAATGAAAATACCTTACCTCAATATCGATTTTTTATTTAAAGATAAATCAAAAATTAACCTAACAAAAAATCGTTTTACCATACCAAATACTTCGGTTACCGACACAAAATTTAATACCACAGCAAATTTAAAAGGCTATTTCGAGCACTCTAATTTTTCGAATTGGAAAATGAACCTAGATATAGATACAGATAGATTTGTGGTTTTAGACACCGAAGGAAATGAAGAGTCCTTATATTATGGCACAGCATTTATTGATGGGTATGCCTCCATTTATGGTCCAGTAAATGAATTAGTAATTAAAGTAGATGCTATTACAGCACCGGGAACCACATTTAAAATTCCTATCAGCGATACCGAATCTATTGGAGATGATTCCTTTATTTATTTTCTTTCTCCAGAGGAAAAAGCTGCAAGAATTTCAGGGGAAACATTGGTTAGAGAGGATCTAAAAGGGCTTTCGTTAGAATTTGATCTTCAAATAACCAGAGATGCTTTAGTAGAAGTTGTTGTGGATATAAAAAACAATTCCACCTTAAAGGGTAGAGGAGAAGGCACTCTTTTAATTGAAATAAACACACTGGGCAGATTTAATATGTGGGGTGACTTTCAGGTGTATGAAGCCGTGTATGATTTTAGGTATGCTAATTTAGTACAAAAGGAATTCAAAGTGGATAGAGGAGGAAATATTAGTTGGGATGGCCAGCCCGAACGTGCTAGATTAGATATTCGGGCAACTTACCAAACCCAAGCTAACCCTTCGGTATTGCTAGATAATCCTACCATTAATAGGAAAATTCCTGTAGATGTTTCCATTATTTTACAAGGAGAATTAATAGCACCACTTTTTGAATATGAAATCAACTTTCCCAACATTAGCTCCATTGTAAAATCGGAATTAGATTTTAAACTAGAAGACAAACAACAACGCGAACTTCAGGTATTGTACCTTATTACCACAGGCTCTTTTTCTGGCGATCGTTTTTCAGTTGATCAAGGCACATCTTCTTTAGTAGAGCGATTTTCCGGTTTAGTGAATGATATTTTTGCAGATCAAGATGGTAAATTTAATGTGGGAATTGATTATACACAAGGCAGTAACAATCCAAATGCAGAAACATCCGATAGATTTGGGGTGACACTTTCCACCCAAATAAGCGAGCGCATTTTAATTAACGGAAAAGTAGGGGTTCCTGTTGGTGGAGTAAGTGAAAATACTATAGCTGGCGATTTTGAAATTCAAATTTTACTCAATGAGGATGGCACCTTTAAACTAGTGTTTTTTAATAGAGAGACCGAAATTCAGTTTATAGGCGAAAATCAAGGTTTTGCTCAAGGTGCCGGAATATCTTATTCTATTGATTTTGATACCTTTAAAGATTTTACAGACAGATTGTTTCGAGGTAAAATAAAACTTGAATTAGAATCGGAAGTAGAAGAGGAAAAAGAAAGAGCCAAAACTTTAGAGCTTTTAAAATTAAATGGTTTAAAAGAAGAAGAGTAGCATATAAAATATTTATTTTAAGTAAAGGTATTTGTAATGAATTTAAAAAGGGAAGAGATAAGAAAAACAAGTTTCTATTCTCTTCCCTTGTTTCTTGAAAATTACATTTTCTATTAATCTAACCCACCTTTTCGATTTCCATCTCTGGGTTTAGGCCATTCCATTTGCTCACCACTTCTTTTATTTATGGGTAATAGTATTTTATCTCTTGCCGTTTTCTCAGCATCTTCACTAGCTAAATAGGTCATAATTGCAATAAGTGCCACGTTGTTTTTTACATCATCAAATACAATTTTATCGTAAGTATCTCTATTGGTATGCCATGTATAATTCCAATAAGACCAACTCAAAGAGCTCATCGAAAAAGCAGGAACACCCATAGCTACAAATGAGGAATGGTCAGACCCACCTCCCGAAGGAGTGCCGGGGAACGTAGTTTCAATATGCTTGCTTATTTCTTGGGGAACGTCTTGTAACCATTTGCCAATATAATTATAGGAGTGTAAAAAACCTTGCCCGTTTATGGTGCTTACACGACCCGTGCCATTGTCTTGGTTAAAAACAACTTGAATGTTTTCTACAATGGAGGGATTATCGCTTACAAAAGATCTGGATCCGTTTAATCCTTGTTCCTCACTTCCCCAAAGTCCTATAAGAATGGTTCTTTTTGGATTTGGATAGTATTTTTTTAAAACACGAGCAACTTCCATCATGGTAATACTTCCGGTGCCATTGTCAGTAGCTCCGCTACCACCATCCCAAGAGTCAAAATGTGCTGAAAGAATAATGTATTCTTCCGGTTTTTCAGAACCTTCTATGCGGGCAATAGTATTAAAAGTAGGAACTATACCTAATTCCTTAGATACAGTAGTTATACTAATTTTTGGTTTTTTTCCATTTTCAGCCAGGCGATACACCATACCATAATCTTCAAGGGAGAGATCTACAGTCGGTATTTTTTTGGTTCGAGCGCCAAATATTTTATTTGCACCAAATCCTTTTGACCAATACGATTGAATGATACCGGCAGCACCAGCTTTTTCTAAAGCAGCATCGATGGTTCTTGAAGTATAACCGCTATTTCTAAGGTTGTTATTCCAAGTAGTTGATTGTTCTGTTCTTGCTTCTTTCATTTTTTTTAAGGATTCCGGTGTTGCAAATTCTTCCCAATTATAATCTGGTCTTCCAGTCATTTGCGGCATAGAAACCAATATAAATTTACCTTTCACTTGGGTAGCCATCCAGGTTGAAAAACTAATAGAATCTTGGATGATTTTAGGAAGTAAAATAACTTCAGCCACAGTACCATTTTTGGGAGTAGCAGGGCTCCATGCAAGTTGCATTCCTTCTAAAGATTTTACTCTGGGTTCTAATAAATCGATATGCGACACACCGCGTTCCCATCCCCGCCACTCGCCATATTGTTGGTTTGAGGCAGGAATTCCCCATTCCGAAAATTTTACCACTGCCCAATCATTTGCTTTTTTCATTTGTGGACTTCCTACCAATCTAGGACCTATTTCATCAAGAAGTTCATGCGCTAGTTGTTCTAGTTGTGAGTTTTCAAAAGCTTCCTTCATTACATTTTCAATAAAGGCCTCTTTTTCCTGTGCAAAAATAAAAGTTGAAGCGAACACTAGGAAAATCAATAAAAGGGATGATTTTTTTTTCATAAGAGTTGTTTAAAAAGATATTTTCAAAGATAGGAATTACAAATGATTGCATTGCTTAAAATAATTTTTAGTATGTATAATTAAAAAAAAAAAGAAAGCAAATACAATATGCGGTTCATTACTCTTTAGTGATAAAAATATTTATCGTATCATTTAAAAATAAGTGCTTATATTTTAGTACTTTTACATCCTGCAATAAAACAGTTGCATTTCTATTAATTTATGGCAAAATCACAACAAACATACAACAAGAACGAAAGAGAAAAGCTTAAACAAAAGCGTAAAGAAGATAAAGATAAAAGAAAACGCGAAAAGAAAGACAATCCTGAAAAAACAAGCTACGATATGTATGCTTATGTAGATGAATATGGAAATTTATCTTCTACACCAATGGATCCTTCAAAGAAAATTAAAATAAACGCAGAGGATATTGAGCTTGGTGTTCCAAAACGAGAGCCGGAAGAAAAAGAAGATCCCATTAAAAAAGGAAAAATTTCTTTTTTCAATACCGAAAAAGGCTATGGTTTTATAAAATTAGAAAACTCTGAAGATAGTGTCTTTGTTCATGTTAATGGACTTATTGACAGTGTAAAAGAAAATGATAAAGTGGTGTTTGAAGTGGAGCAAGGAATGAAAGGACTTAATGCAATCAATGTCAAACTACAGTAATAGCATTATTTATATATTTAAAAAGTTCAGAAGTAAAATCCTGAACTTTTTTTAATTTAGAAGACTTCCAACACTAATTTTTATAACAATAGGAAGTTGCAAATCACAAATTTTATTTTACAAAAATGAAGGACGAAAAACATTACGTAATTAGAAGTGGATGGTTGCGAGCATCCATCTTAGGAGCTAATGACGGGATATTATCCACCGCCAGTATTATCATAGGTGTGGCAGCAGCATCTGATTTTAGAGAACCAATTGTTCTTGCTGGAGTGGCCGGACTAGTAGCAGGTGCCTTGTCTATGGCAGCCGGTGAATATGTTTCTGTAAGTTCACAATCAGATATCGAGACCGCAGACCTACAAAGAGAAATGCGGGAATTGAAAGAAACTCCAGAAGCAGAATTACATGAATTAGCTAAAATTTATGAAAATAGGGGGTTAGATAAAAACTTATCTCTTCAAGTTGCAGAACAATTAACTGCGCATGATGCCTTAGGAGCTCATGCAAGAGATGAGTTAGGGATAAATTATATTACACAAGCCAAACCATTACAGGCAGCGTTTGCATCAGGAGCGGCGTTTGTTTTTGGAGGTATTTTGCCTGTATTAGTTGCATTAGCGGCTTCTGTAAAACAAATGGTGTATTTGCAGTATGTATTTGCATTGTTGTTTTTAATTATTTTAGGAACTGTTGCCGCAAAAGCAGGAGGTTCAAATATAAAAAATGCGATACTCCGAATCACTTTTTGGGGTACGATAGCAATGGGAATCACTGCGTTGATAGGTTATTTATTTGGCGTAAGTGTGGGCTAACTACCAAAATTATTTTCTTTGAAAAAAATAAGGATGTTAAAGTGAGAAATGTACAAAACACACGTCAACACCCTACTTCCATTTACACTTATTGAATAGCGATAACTTCAAGATCAAATAGTAAATCTTTTCCTGCCAAAGGGTGGTTTGCATCTACAACAATGGTTTCGTCTTTAATTTCAGAAACAATTAATTGTCTTTCAGAGCCATCCGAGGATTTAGAAACTAAAGCCATACCTATTTCCAGTTTTAGTTCTTCCGGTAGTTTATCTTTATCCACTTCTTGAAAAAGTTCTTTTTTCACTTCTCCGTAAGCTTCGGTATGTGGAATTTTTATCGTTTTCTTTTCACTTACTTTCATACCTAAAACACCATTTTCAAAACCTGGTATAAGCTGACCTTTACCTAAAGTGAATTCAAGCGGTTCTCTTTCTATCGAGCTATCAAAGATTTGCCCGTTTTCTAATTTTCCGGTGTAATGTACTTTTACAGTGTCCTTTTGTTTTACTTGGCTCATAATTTTAATTTTTAATTAGTAACAATTATTCTATTCTTGCGAATCTAATGGAAAATGTTTGCATAGCAAAAGGATTAAGAATAAGAAGCACACCCTTAAGAAAAGATTAACAATAGAGTGTTATATTATGATTTTTATCAGGATATATTCCATTGTTTTAAGTATCTTTAAATGCAAAATAAATCCTATAAGTCATGAAAAAGCGAGTTCCCATCAGTACCATTATGACTAAAAATGTCATAAAATTAAATTTAAGTGATCCTCTTACTAAGGCCGAAAAATTGTTTAAAAAACATAACATTCGGCATATACCGGTGGTTAATGGCACTAAAATAGTTGGCATGCTAAGCTATACCGATTTATTGCGAATTTCATTTGCCGATGCTGTATATGATGATGAAGAAATTGATGTAGTGGTGTATGATATGTTTGATATAAGCCAAGTAATGACAAAAAAAATTATTACCATAACGGAAGATACAACCATAAAAGAAGCCGCAGAAATACTTGCTTCTAAAGAGTTTCATGCCTTGCCGGTATTAAAAGACGGGCATTTAACCGGAATCATTACAACCACCGATTTAATAAAATATCTTTTAAAACAATATGATTCGTACTCGGTAGAAGAGGAATAAAATTTAAAAATTATTTTTAGTTTTAAAAAATTTACTTCAAAAAACATCTTATCTTTTATAGATTGTTTTATCCATTGAAATTTTGTGACTTCCAACAAGAAAAAAATAGAATAAGCCAAAAAAATAAAAAATACAAGACATTTCTATGGGTTACCTATGATACTAGGTTTGTTTTATTTCTATAAGCATAACTATTAATAAATTGCTAAAAAATAATTTTAATTCTTTTTTTTAAAATAAAAGCCATACCTTTTTATAAAATAAGTATCTAATGAAAAATCACAGCAATTTTTTTACAAACTCCGTGACAGTATTTTTAACCATAGAATTCGGTGGTTTAGGTTACGCACAGCAGCCAACACATGTGCCAAGTTCGCAAAATAATAGCCCTATTAACCTTAATAATTGGTTTGATATAACAGTATATATTATTTTACCGATTTGTATGGTATTGTTTTATTTTTTATGGCGAAGACAGATAAAAAAAGATAAAGACAATAATGAAAATAAAAAGTAAATGGTTTTTTACTTGAAGTACTTAAAATATGCATATTAATTTTCGGAATAATTAATTTTAGAATTCCATGTAAATAAAATGGGCTACTTGATGGAGAATGAAAGTTACCTTAATGCTTAAGTTTAGAATTTGTTGTGCTTTTTTATTTTGCGCAATAATTAGGAATCAATATTTTAGAGGATTTAAAAATAAATTTCCTTTTGAAAAGCCATTCAGAAAAACTAAGCTAAAGTCAAGTCATTTTTTAAATCATTTAATTCCTGGAGCAATTGGTCGGCTTCAAAATAAAAAATATCACTCAAACTATCATCGGTTTGTTTAAGATTGTACGCACGTTCCATCAGACCTTTGTATTTAGCTTCCATTTTACTAAATAAAGCTTCCTTAGGTGGGGATTTTAAATTATTCATCTCTTTTTCTTTTTAAATACTTTATAAATATCGTAAATTAAATAATATAAACTTTTAAATAACAAGGAATTAACACATAATTTTATGTTAATTTTACTTTTACAGAACCATATAAAAGTTATTCCTTTTTTTTGTACATTGAAATTTATAACCAAACCTTCTGTAACGATGAGTAAATCCTATTCCACTATTCTGAATTTAAGAAATACCGATATAGCATTATTTGTTTTACGTGTTGGAGTCGGAATGTTAATGCTTACCCACGGAATTCCAAAATTAATGCAACTGTTTAGTTCTGAGCCTATCGCATTTGGTGATCCTATTGGGTTGGGAGTAGAGGCGAGTTTTACTTTAGTTGTTTTTGCTGAAGTTATTTGTTCCGTATTAATTCTTGTAGGATTAGGAACAAGGTTAGCTGCTATCCCTCTTGCAATTACGATGGCGGTTGCTTTCTTTGTAGTTCTTGCTCCAGACCCTTTTCAACGAAAAGAAATGGCTTTGATGTATTTGATTATTTATCTGGTTTTATTTTTAACAGGTAGTGGAAAGTTTTCCTTAGATCATTATTTTTTAAAACGAAAACAAAAATAATTAAACGGATTATGTAAGTTTTTATTCACACAAGCTACATATTAGCTATTCAATTTCTTTTGGCTTGATATTTGTAATAAAATTAACGCTACTTTCAGAAATGTGTTTAGAAAGATTAGTTAATTTTGCCCCTAAATCTTTGATTTATGAATCGGTTTTTTCTTTTATTTTTCATCGTTATATTAAGCATAAGTGCATATGCACAAATTGATAATTCAAGTGGTTTTAGTACCCCTATAAATGCAGAAGACATTAATTCTACTTTAAACACACCATTACTTACACCAAACAAAAATACGGGATTATCTAACAATTCTAGTTTTTTAAACAAACCAGATGAAACTAAACCTCTTTCTGAAAATAAAGAAAAGAATTTTGACATGAATACAGACCATGGTTTGATGACTAAAAAATTTGACTACAAGCCAAGTTGGTTAACTAAAGACAATGAAATTAGTGAAGAATTTAGTAAAGGACAACTTTTAGGAACGTTTGGCACAAAAAGTAAATATGTAGAAATTCTTTGCAGAGACCACCAATATGTGGATGGTGATAAAGTGAGTATTCTTATTAACGATCACGTGATTGTACATACCGTAAATTTAAGAGCAGATTTTCAACGATTTGTAATCGACTTACAAGAAGGCAGAAATGTTATACAATTTTTAGCTCTAAACCAAGGCACTTCCGGTCCGAATACAGCCCACTTCAAGATGTATGATGAAAACAATAATTTACTTACCGAAAACCAATGGAATTTAAATACCGGTGTTAAAGCAAGTATGGTTGTTTTTAAAGAAAATTAATTCTTCAATCTCTTTATTTTTAAATAAATACCTTGGTTTAAAAATCGATTTTTTAAATTTATTCCCCATGTCATTCTATTAAAACCTTCATCAATAAATAGGTTTTTATAAATTTCTGACTTGACGTGATTTGGACATTTATTTTTGTTCTTGAATTAAGAAAAGCTAAATCTTTCCATATAATAATTTAAAAGAAATAAGCTAAGAGACTTGCATTTTATTAAAAATCTGTAATTTTTTAATAAAAAATCCGACTAATAAAATTAATAAAAACAAATAAAGTATGTCTAACAACACATTTAAAATCGGATTAAATTCAATAACTCTTGAAACTGCTAATGAACAGCAAAAAGCGTTATTAGAAAGAGCTAAGAAAGGTGCTGGCATGATACCTAATATGTATAAAAACATGGTAAATCTGCCCGGATTGCAAGACACTTATGATACTGGATATGCCTATTTTAGAAAAGAAGCCGGTTTCACGCCAGCGGAGCAGGAAGTGGTTTTTGTAACCATAAGCATGGCAAATGAGTGCGGTTATTGTGCAGCTGCGCATAGCTTTTTAGCTGATAATGTTTCTAAAACCCCGGTAGAAGTTACCAATGCAATTCGAGATGGTATTGAAATTCCGGACACAAAACTAAAAGCACTCTCCAACTTCACTAAAATTATGTTTGAGAGTAGAGGAAATCCAACAACAGCACAAGCAAAAGCTTTTTTAGATGCAGGATATTCTGAAAAAAATATCTTAGGTATAATATTAGCAATATCGGTAAAAACCATTAGCAACTATGCAAACCACATATTTCATACAGAAATAGATGATGTTTTTAGTGGCAGAAAATTAGAAACTGCTTAAAAATTTAAATAATTTTTAAAAAACCGGCTAACTGAAATAGATATATTTTAGTTAGCCTTTTTTGTATGTAAACCAGTTTTATCTTTTCTTGAATAAAGAGTATCTGGAGAATATATTCTGAATTTAATAACATTTCCTATTTCTTATTTTAAAACTAATAATTTATGAAGACACATATATGGTTTTTAGCCTTAATTATTTTGCAGCTCAACAGTAAAGCTCAAAATAAAAATGGATTTGATATAAGCAATTCCATACTGCCAAAATCAGAAATTAAAGGTGGTGGTCCGCCAAAAGATGGAATTCCATCTATTAATTTACCAAAGTTTTTAAATACTCAGGAATCACCACTTTCACCTCAAGATAGGGTTTTGGGCGTTTACCTTAATGGCATAGCAAAAGCGTATCCCATAAAAATTCTTAACTATCACGAAATTGTAAATGATTATTTTAATGAAAAGCCGGTAGTAATTACCTATTGTCCACTTTGTGGAAGTGGATTAGCCTTTGATGCTAAAATAAAAAATAAGCCTGCTACATTTGGGGTATCCGGTCTCTTATATAATAGCGATGTGTTACTTTATGATAGAGAAACCGAATCTTTGTGGTCACAATTACTATACCGAGCAGTTTCCGGACCAATGGTTGGAGCCTCCTTGCAAATAATACCAATTGAGATGACCACCTGGAAAGATTGGAAAGAATCTTATCCAAATACATTAGTCCTCTCGGAAGAAACTGGGTTTTATAGAAACTATAACCAAAATCCTTATCCGGGATACGATACTTCTTCACAACTTTATTTTTCTGTAAATCATACCGACGATCGTTTTCAGGCAAAAGAAACGATTATAGGTATAGAGATTGGCCATACGTTTAAGGCGTATCCTTTTTCAGAATTAGAAAAAGTAGGGGATAGTATTCTTATGGATACTCTACAAGGCAAGACATTAAAAATAAAATATTCCTCAACTTCTAAAAGTGCTGTAATTCTTGATTTACAAGATAATATTTTACCATCAGTTACCAGTTTTTGGTTTGCATGGATGGCATTTCATCCTGATTCTGAAGTATATTTTTTGAAACAAAAATAGCTTCTTTGTAAGTATTGCGAATTAACTTTTAATTGGAATTTATACTTTTAAGATAGGTGTTGGGCTAGAAATAAGGAGAGAAAGGTGTTTAGGCAAAGATTGTATTTATAGAAAACTTATTTCTTTTGTTTAAAGATTTCTAATTATTAAAAAGAAAAGAATAAAAGCTTAACCTTAAGTTAGGTTATGTAATAAAATTGCATAAACAAATGGGATCGTGCTAATACTTTTATAAAAGATGCTAGTATTGAATTTGTTTTCTATATTTAATTGTGGAAGGTGCTACACCAAATTCTTCGGTTACTAAATCACCAATATGTTGTTCTATCAAACCCACTTTAATAAGTGCCTGATGGTGAATGCTGTGTTCTAAATTATAAAGAAGCTCTCTTTCAATGCTTGTATCCATAGCATAACTTTCAATTTCAAGAAACAATCGTTGGTTTAGGTTTAATGTTGTTAGTTGATTTTTGATTTCCATAATTTTATTGATGGCAAATTTTCTATTGGTTTCAATTTCTAGATTTCTTTCTCTGTTGCCGTAATTTATTTTTTGTTTTGAAGCACCAAAAAGTAAGCAAACATAAAATTCTACTACATGTCTTAAATGTTGGCCAATGGAAGCACCCGAGAGTATTTCGGACTTATGATGGTATTGCTCATCTGTTAATTTAAGCAAAAGATCCTGAAGCTCTGTCAGGTTTATATTACAATCTTTTATCATTTTCAAGAGGTGGTGTTTAATATCCCCAAAGTTACAAAAAGTAGCCGAGATATATTTTTCCCGACTACTTATCTTATAACTTTTTCATTATAAAGGGGATTATTGTTAATTACTGTTTGTATTTTGCTACTACGGTAACCTCTACAGTTTTAGCAATGTTTGTAGATGGTTTCCCTTTAGAAAAACCAATTTCATGATCCGCTAAAGTGGTATTAAATTTTGAATTCAATAATATTTCACTTCCTTTTACTTCAAAAGTAACATTTTCTGTCACTGGTTTTGTAACCCCATTGATGGTTAAATCGCCGGTAACGGTGGCATTGTAAACACCATCTTTATTAAAATTTACTGCTTCTAAGTTGTCTAACTTACCTTTTAAAGTAGCTTTCGGATTTTTTGAAGTATCTAAAAATTTATCACTGTTAAAGTGCTTTTGCATTAGGGCTTTTTCAAATTCAAAACTTTGCATTGGAACTGAAAAAACGATTTCACCGGTAGATGCATTTAAAGTACTTACAGATTTAAAATTATTAGATTCAATATCTTCTGCAGGGGTAGTGGAGAAGAATTTGATGTGTGTTTCAGAGCTAACTAATTTGTCGCCTGATTGTGCAAATGCTGTAGTAAGAGTTACTACGGTCATTAAAAACATTAAAATTGCTGAATTTTTCATAGGTATTTACGTGTTAAAATTAATTAAAAAAGATTATTTATTATTTATTAAACTACATTTATCAAGAAGTACATTTTCATACATGTCTAAATCTTCATTGTATTCTGCTCCAGAGCGTATCACTCCTTTTATGGTTAGAGTTTGTCCTATGACTATAGGAGTTTCTTCTATAAAATCTAATGGAAATGTACAACTTACTCCGGATTTTGATTCATTGGATTGTAAAAGCACTACTTTTTGACCATTAAAATCGGTGTCTATTTTTGCTACGGTTCCGGTTATTTCTAAAACTTTGGATTCGCCTTCTGCGTCTAAATATTTTTTATTTGCAGCATCCTTATCGTTAAGATATTCCTGTACAATTTCATTTGCAGATAATAAATAGTCCGACTTGGTGTTTTGCACATCTCGGTGTGGCATATTAAATAAGTATAGTCCAGTACCTATTCCTATTACCAATAAAACACCTATTGTTATTAGAGTGGTTTTTATGATTTTTCTTCTTGTCATTTTTATTCTATTTGATTGGAATTATTTAATTAATAATTTTATGAGGTAATAGTCTTAAAAAGGTTTCTTTACTAACAAAATTTTTATTTTATTTTAATTTTCTCTATGTATTCCGAAAAATTAATTGTTGATTATTTATGTTAAAATGTTTGTTTTTAAAGGATTGTATGCTTTATAATTTAAAAGCATATTTAAGTTTGCTAAAAAAATGCAGAAAAATAAATTGGTGGGAGAGATTTAATTTGGAGGGTATTACTTATAAAATAAAAAATAATTCCTAAAATAAAATGAGTTTGAAATAATGTAAATGAGTAAAAAGTTAAGATGCTATATACTTTTTCATTTTCGATAATCTTTGTTATCTGCTATATGATAGATATACAATGTTTTTTTCTCAAATTGGTTTTCATGAAAATTATACATTCTACTTAATAAAAAGGATTCGTTTAAAAATGGATGGTAGTGGCTAAAACGAATAAAGAAGTCGATTATTTACGTTTTTAATCTAAAGGTTTTGGGTGCTCCAGCATAGTAGGAAGTAATTCACTTACGGTTGGGTGTATGTGTATGGCGTCTCTAATAACTGAATAGGGTGCTTTAGCATACATTTGGTCTATGATGGTATGAATATATTCATCTGCTCCGGTGCCTAAAAATGTTGCACCTAAAATTTTATCGGTTGCAGTTTCCACATAAATTTTGAGCATTCCTTGGGTTTCCCCCATTTCTTTGGCTCTTGCTATTTTTGACATCGGTCTGCTAGCTACTTTTGCGTTAATTCCGGCATTTTTTATGTCAGTTTCATTCATTCCTACTCTTGCAAGTGGAGGATCAATAAAAGCGGCATAACATAAAAATCGGTCAGATAGATACCTTTTTTTTGTTTCAAAAAGATGGGAATTTACAATTTGAAAATCGTTGTATGCGGTATGCGTAAATGCGCCCTGCCCATTACAATCTCCCAATGCCCAAATGTGTTTTATATTGGTTTGAAGTTGGTCATTTACCTTAATATATCCTCTTTTATCTGTTTCTATTGCTGCTTTACCTAAGCCCAAATCATCGGTATTGGGTATTCTTCCGGTGGCAAGTAAAATATGAGAGCCTTTTATTGTAGGGCTACCTGTTGAACAATTTGCGGTAACTTCTATTTGGTTTCCAGATTTCTTTGCACTGATGCAGTCGGATTGTAACTGAATATGTATGCCTTCCTTTTTGAAAATTTCAGCAATGGCTTTACCAAATTCAGGGTCTTCATTTTTTAGAAGATAATCGCCGCGATCCAAAATAGTTACTTTACTGCCAAAGCGACGAAACATTTGCCCGAATTCCAGTCCTATATACCCACCGCCCACAATAATAAGGTGTTCAGGTATTTCTTCTAAGTCTAATATAGTTTCATTAGTTAAAAAAGGGGTCTCTTTAAAACCATCAGGTATTCTTGGTTTTCCTCCTACGTTGATATATATCTTTTCAGCGGTATAAATTTTACCGTTAACTTCCACAGAATGTGAATCGGTAAATCGACCTTTTCCTCTTATTAGGGTTATGTTTTCAATGCTGCTAAACATTTCTTCCAGACCGCTTCTTGAATCTTGTATTATTTTATCTTTTCGTTCTTTTATTTTTTTTAGATTAATATGAACGCTTCCATTTATTTCTACACCTAAATCAGTGCTATTATTAGCAATAAAAGCTCTTCTTGCACTTGCTACATAGGCTTTTGTAGGAGTGCAACCAACGTTTACACATGTGCCTCCAAGACTTCCTTTTTCAAGGATTGCAACGTTGAGTCCGTTTTTTGCTAGACTAGCTGCCAAAGAGGGCCCTGCTTGCCCTGTGCCAATAATAATTGCATCAAATTTCATAAATATAATAAGTTTTTGGTGTAAAGAAAGAATGGAGTTTTAAGTAAAAAATAACAATATACTGTATTAGTATTTATAATTTTTACCACCGTCAGTCTCTAACGAAACGCCTAAGGTTAAAACCATTCTGTTTACAAAATTAAAATAAGAAACCACTAAGGTAGCATCTAAAATGGCAGAATCGCTTAAATTAAGAGTTTTTAACTTCTGGGTGATATCATCTTGATTGTTTGTTTCAGGATGTAGGGTAAGGGTTTTTGCAAATTCACATAGAGCCATCTCTTTTTCTGAAAGAGCAAGCTTATGAAAGTTGCTTTTTAAGAGAGCTACTTTTTCCAAATCTTTCCAGTAATGAAGCAAGGCACTCCCGTGGTGGGTAGCGCAATAACTACATTGATTTGCAACCGAAACCACGACAGCAATCATTTCGCGTTGGGCTCGCGATAGTTCCGATTTTGAAAACATAATTTCCATGTATAAATCAATATGTTTAACAATACTTTCCGGTCTTAAGCTTTGTATTTTATGCACTTCTGCAAGTTGCCCTCGTTTTTGCTCAATTTCTTTATAAATTTCTTTAAGTCTTCCTTCGGCATTTTCCGGTTGAATTACGTGTATTCTAGTCATATTTTTGTTCGTTTGGTTTAGATTTATAAAAGGGGACTTTTAAAGTAAAAAGTCTCTAAATTTAAGCAAATTATTTTTTGCGATGGGAGCTAAGGGCATACCAAAAAGGAAGTGCTACCAGAAAAGTACCACCTAATATATTGCCAATTGCTGCGGGAATTAAGTTCCATAAAATTGCATTTTCCCAGCCAGGTCCATTCCCGGTAGGCATTATCAAAGAAAAATAACCCATATTTGCCGGACTGTGTTGGAAGTTTGCTGCCACAAATAAGCTTACCGCTAAAAAAATAGGCAGGTATTTTCCAATAATAGTTTTTCCCATAAGCGCAAAAACAGCTGCCATTCCCACTAGCCAGTTACCAAACATACCAGAAACTACCGCTTGAAACCAATGATGGGCATCGTGACCGCGGTAATAGTACATTTTTTTTTCAATAATATGCGAAAGGCCCTCCATAACATCTGGAGGATATTGTTGTGCATAATGTATTAATTGACCCGCAATATAAGCCCCAATAATATTCCCTAAAATAGCAACAAACCAAAATTTAAGTGCTCCTAAAGCAAGTTGTTTTGTGGTGCAATGTAATAATGAAGCCGGTAAAACAACATTTGTCTCAGTAAACAAGAGGGCACCGGAAAGAATTACCATAAAAAATCCGACCGAAAAACCAAATCCTTGAAGAAGAAGTACTAATCCGGTGGTTTTTACTCCTGCTGAAATTAATACTGAAAACAGGGCGCCAAAAGTAATAAAAGCACCCGCCATAATAGAGAGCGTTAATGCTTTTAAAAAGGTGAAACCTTGAATGTTTTTCCAAGTTTCCTTGCTCATTTCACTTATTACGTTGTGTACATCTAAAAAACGGTTTTTCATAAGTAAATCTTGTTGAATAAAACTGTGATTAACGATACTCCGGATTTTCAAAATTCCATCTAGTGCCATCATCCCATTCTTTCCTGGAGTTTCCATAAGCTGGATATCCACCCTGATCTTTCAGCATTTTAGCAAGATGTAAAAGATTATAAGTCATAAAAGTGGTATTTCTATTGGTAAATTCAGAATTAATGCCAACGGGAGGGTCTATTTTTTTACCATTCCATTCGGTATCTCCGTAACTTGGACCGGGTCCTACTTCACCAATCCAACCGGCATCTGCTTGTGGCGGAATGCTGTATCCTAAGTGTTGTAGGGCATATAAAATTCCCATGGCGCAATGTTTAACGCCATCTTCATTACCGGTTATAATACAACCCCCGGCTTTCCCATAATAGACATATTGTCCTTTTTCATTCTGTAAGCCACTCATGGCATAAAGACGCTCTATAAGTTTTGAAGCTATAGAAGATCGTTCCCCCAACCAAATGGGTGAACCTATGATGAGAATATTTGCCTTCTTAATTTTTTTATAAATTTTAGGCCATGCATCTGTTGTTTCTCCTTCTTTCGTCATGTCTGGCTGAACGCCAACGGGGATGTCATAATCTACAAGACGGATGGTTTCCACTTCTACACCTTCAGATTTCATGATTTGCTTGGAAACATCCATCAATCCTTGTGTGTGACTTAGTGTAGGTGATTTTTTTAAGGTGCAGTTTACAAAAACGGCTTTGAGTTTAGTAAAATCTGGATTCTGGGTGTTCTTTTTCATTTTAATAGGTTTTAAAATTGTTATTATTGAATATAAAATGCTTTTCGAACCGAATTTTATTAAAATTAATCCTTAAAAGGGTGGTAACCAAAATTGAATATTAAGGGTATTTAATTGTAAAAATTAAATTCTTTTAAATGTAATAACAGTATTATTTTGAACAATAGTAACCTTTTTACAATGACTTATATATGTGAATGAATATTCTTGGAAAATATCAAAAGTTTGGTCATTTTCAATTTCAAAAATACCTTCACATTCTATAGTCCCTTCTGCTGCGTACCTCGTTATTTTATATTGATTTTTTTCTAAAACAATTAAAAACCAAGATCCGGCACCTTCGCCTGCCAACCACTGTATTTGGTGTGAAAGATGTGTCGGTTTGTTTGGTGCAGGAAGTGTTTTGGGTATAGTCATTATTTGATTTTAATTAGATGCTAATGTGAATACTTCTTGGCTTTCGCCGATTATTTTTTTATTAGATAATGCGTTTACATTATGACCGGGAGTGGGAGTAAGCATCCAAGGGAATGAAATTTTTGCTAAATGTTCTAAAGTTGGATTTGCTGAAATAATAACCGTACGAACAAAACGCGAACAATTAGTGCCTTTCCAAAGAAATGGTCCATAAGGCAATGGACTATTTTCTTGAAGTTGTTTTGCCGCTTCAAATCCTTTTATAAAATTAATTAAACCATAAGATGCATATAAACTTCCAGTACCATGACAAGCAGTATTTTGTTTTAATTCGTTTAAAATTTCTTCAAAATTTTCTAATCCTCCGGAAAGTGAAAAAGAGGCTTTGGTATGTATTTTTAATTCGTGATCGGTTTCTTCATCCCTCACACGCCCATGCCCGTGAGGAGCGTGGTAACGCCCAAAATCAAAATAGTGGCAGTTGCCGTTTTCCCCATTTACTAAAACTAGTGCTGCATGTCCAACACGATAGTAATGGTTTTTACAAACACCAATGTTTTGCATTATACCGTCATACCAGGCACCAGCTTTTTTACAAAGCGTTTCCGGCCAAGCAAGAGCAATGATGTAGCTTTTTGTTTTTATTTTTGTATTCAATAGTATAAATTGTTGGTTGTAAAATTTTAAAATTAGTTAAAATATTCCTATAAATTTACTTGTTACATAGCGCAAATAATGAGAATATTTAAAAAAACCGAATAAATCGTTTATATAGTCTATGTTTCTCTAGCTTCCTTACTGCCAATTCCTTTAATTTTAATAAATTTGCATAGCAATCCCATGAGGGGGCAATGGCATTTCTTAAGTTTTCTTTTAAAACATAATTTTACAATCCTAGCTTTATCGGTATTTACTTCCCTATATGTATAAAACTATTTTACAACAGGTTTCAAAACACATCCAATTGACAGCCTTTGAAAAGGAGGAATTCAAGGGAATTCTTCAACTTTATACGTTGAAGAAAAAAGAATTCTTAATACAGCCCAACCAACAAGTAAACCACCAATATTATGTGGTTAAAGGATGTTTAAACGCCTATTATTCGGATGAATTAGGCAACAAACACATACTACAATTTGCAATTGAAGATTGGTGGATTAGTGATTTTCAGGCATTTTTTGAGGAAACTTCTTTACAATTGTATATAGAGGCAATAGAAGATTCAATTTTATTGGGCATTCAAAAAGATGCTTTAGAAACCTTATTTATTCGCATCCCTAAATTTGAACGTTTTTTTCGAATTATTACCACCAAAGCATTTGTTTCGCTTCGAAGTAGAATATTATCTTTTTTACAAAAAAATACTACGGAACGTTATGTGGAGTTTTGCACTACCTATCCAAAAATTGAAGAGCGCATAACGAACCATCAAATAGCAAATTATTTAGGCATTCAACCGGAAAGCCTTAGCCGGATTAGAAAAGAACTCTCAAACCATTAACAGTAATTAACTTTTTTTATTAACCTACATCAACAACTACCATTTCTTATATGCTTACTTTTGCTCTGTTATTTAAAAAAGTAAAATTATGAAAAATATACTATTTGTTCTCACAAGCAATGATTCTTTAGGGTCAACCGGACACAAAACAGGATTTTGGGTGGAGGAATTTGCAGCTCCTTATTATATACTAAAAGACAAAGGATTTGAAGTTACACTTGCATCGCCAAAAGGTGGACAGCCGCCTATTGATCCAACAAGCGACACAGAAGATGCCGCTACCGAAGCAACCAAGCGTTTTAAAAATGACCAAGCAACACAACAAATATTAGCACATACGCACAAACTGAATTCCATTTCTGTAAATGATTATGATGCAGTTTTTTATCCCGGTGGTCATGGCGTTTTGTGGGATTTGGTAGAAGACAAAACCTCCATAGCACTTATTGAAAATTTCAACAAGCTTAATAAGCCACAAGCTTTTGTGTGTCATGCTCCGGCAGTTCTAAAACACGTTAAAGGAAGAGACGGAAAAGCCTTAGTGAATGCTAAAAAAGTAACTGGTTTTACTAATGAAGAAGAAGCGGCGGTACAACTAACAGAAATAGTGCCTTTTTTATTGGAAGATATGCTGAAAGAAAACGGAGGAGTTTATAGTAAAATAGGCGATTGGCAACCGTATGCTGTGGAAGATGGCCTTTTAATTACCGGACAAAATCCCGCATCTTCTTCGCTAGTGGCTGAGAAATTAATTGCTAAACTTAACGCATAATATGAAAAAAGAACAAGCTTTATTACAAAAATACTTACTCCAAGATTTGCAACTTCCTAACCGTATGGTTATGGCACCTATGACACGTAGCCGAGCGGACAATCCGGAACATAAACCTACCGCAGCCTTGCAAGGTAAATACTATGCGCAAAGGGCTTCAGCGGGATTGATTATTTCGGAAGGTTCTCCAGTGTCTGAAAGAGCAGTAGGCTATATCCATACACCCGGAATATATTCTAAAGCACAAGTAGAAGGGTGGAAAGAAGTGGTCCAAAAAGTACATCAGGCAAAAGGTAGAATTTTTATACAGCTATGGCACGTAGGGCGAATATCCCATCCTGATTTTCATAATGGTGAATTACCCTTAGCACCATCTGCTATAAATCCTAAAGCAAAATCGTATACTCCGGAAGGACTGAAAGATACGGTTACCCCCAAAGAAATGACGATTGTTGAAATTCAAACCACCATAAAAGATTTTGCTAATGCAGCTAAAAATGCTATGGAAGCAGGTTTTGACGGCGTAGAAATTCATTCTTCAAATGGCTATCTATTTCACCAATTTTTTAATGCCACTTCTAACCATCGTAAAGATGCTTACGGAGGAAGCATGGAAAATCGCTCAAGAATCCTTTTTGAAACCATAGACGCTATAAAAAAAGTAATGCCGGAAAACAGAATAGCGCTTCGATTAAATCCTTCACTTCATGGTATTTTTGGAATGACAATGGATGAAGAAACAATCCCAACATTTGATTATATTATCAAAAAGTTAAATGATTATAATCTTGCATATCTGCATCTTTCAGAGCCATTTAATGATGTTTCGGAAGTGCCATTTGCCGTAACACAAATTGCAAAGCGATATCGACCCTTGTACAAAGGCACTTTAATGATAAATTCTGCTTTTGACCAAGCAAAAGGAAATGCGGTTATTGAAGACGGAGATGCCGATTTGGTAGCTTTTGGGAAACCTTTTATTTCCAATCCAGATTTGGTAGAACGTTTTTCGCAAGATTTACCCCTTTCCGAATGGGATAAAGACACTTTTTATACTCCGGGAGTCAAAGGATATTTGGATTATGAAAGTAAAACATCCTAAGGTTTTAATTGACTTTATAAAAAAAAATCAAAGCATCAAGTACTTTCGATTTTTTTTTTGGATAGGGTTATATCAAATTATAGAAAGTATTCTATTATTTAATTTTTTTAGTATCGCTTTCCACCCTGCCGTCACGTAAACGAATCACGCGCTTGGCTCTTTGTGCTACTTCTTCCTCGTGGGTTACTACAATTACGGTGTTACCGGCTTGGTGAATGGCGTCAATGAGCATCATAATTTCCTCCGAGGTTTTAGAATCTAGGTTTCCTGTTGGTTCATCTGCCAGAATAATGGATGGTTTGTTTACTAATGCTCTTCCTACAGCTACCCGTTGCCGTTGTCCACCGGAAAGTTCGTTAGGCTTATGTTCCATTCGGTCTGCAAGTCCTACATCAGTTAAAACTTCTTTTGCTCGTTTAATGCGATCCTTTTTACCCACTCCGGCATAAACCATAGGTAGCGCCACATTTTCCAGTGCGGTGGTTCTTGGCAGTAAGTTAAAGGTTTGAAAAACAAACCCAATCTCTTTATTTCTTATTTCTGCCAATGCATCGTCAGTCATTTTACTTACATTAGCACCATTTAACTCATAACTTCCAGAAGTAGGGGTGTCTAAACAACCCAAAAGGTTCATTAAGGTAGATTTTCCAGAACCTGAAGGTCCCATTAATGCTACATATTCACCACGTTCTATGTCTAAATCAATACCTTTTAATACGTGCAATATTTCATTACCCATTTTAAAATCACGAGTAATCTGTCTTATTTTTATAACTAAACTCATATAAAATCGTTGGTTTGCGAAGTATAAATACCTGCGATTTGTTTTGCTTTATTGGACGTTATTTACTTCCTAATGTTACAAACGTACGGTAAAAGTTTCTTTTTTTTGTTCTTTTCTAAAAAACACCAATCCCCAATAAAAAGTGTCTATACTTACTGTTACTTTTGGATGTCTAAGTATTTCTTTCCAAGCTTCAGTCATTCCTTTTGACCAATAAATGTCATCAAAAATAAATAGAGTGTCATTATGGGCAAGCGGAAGTAAAAGTTCAAAATAAGTAAGGGTGCTGTCTTTATTGTGGTTCCCATCCACAAAAACAATATCAAAAGTAGTGTTAGTAAATTTTTGAAGTATTTTTTCAAAATCACCCACGTGAATTTGTACGGAGTTAATACCAATAGCGTCTAACTTTTTTTTAGCAACTTTTGCCGTATTCTCACAGCCTTCAATAGTGGTAATTGTATTATTTTTATTAACAGCTAAAGCAATAGTAGCCAGTCCCAAAGAAGTTCCTAACTCTAGTGAAGATTTAATTGAAAAGTAATGGCTTAATCGAAAAAGAAGTTGTTGTCTTTTTCTAGAAATTCCGGCATGTTTTGCAATATCTTTTACCTTTCGCAAGTTCTTTTTAAATACTTTGGAGCCAGCACCAAAATCGGTTACAAGGAGGGTTTCATCACTCTTTAAAAGGGAGTTTCTATAAGCATTTAAAACAAAATATTCTTGATATTTTTTTGTATCGTAAAAGCATTTGGTTACTAAATCATACACAAAAGGGGAGTGTATGCCATGCTGATTGGTGGAGGAAAGTAAAAATTTTAAGTAAGCTACTACAGAATAAAGCATAGGTATTTGTTTATTACGATAGGACTTCGCCTCGTCTTTTTGTAAAAGCGATGAGCAAAACGCCAATCAAAACAAAAAGCGCAATGCGGTAAATGAAATCGCCGTATTGCACATAAAACGTATGTTTTTCATTTAAGAAAAGACTTCCTGCTAATGCGCCTTTTGTATTATAGGCTAAGGAAGAAGTGATTTCACCTTTTTGATTGATAAAGGCAGAAATTCCGGTGTTTGCACTTCGGGCGACTCCTCGGCGTGTTTCTATAGCGCGAAGTCTTGCCAAACTAAGATGCTGCTTGTGGCCTTGTGTTTCACCCCACCAGGCATCGTTAGTGATGATAGACAGGAAGTTAGCATTATTTCGTACATAGCCGGTAACAAACTCCCCATAAACTGATTCATAGCAAATAATAGGTCCAGTTTTAAATCGTTGGTCAGCACTCCAAAAAACCCCTCTATTTTCTTGAGTGGTTTTCATCGCTACCGTGCCACCCAAATCTAACATAATATCGCCTAATAAGGGTTTTATGATGCTAACGTAGGGAGTACTTTCTACACCTACCACCAATTTAGATTTATGATATACATCCATTTTTGGCTTGGCGCTAAGCATAAAAGCAGAGTTATAGGTGTTGTAATACACACCGCTTTTGGCAAGATTGGATTGTGGTGTAACCTCATCTGGGTTATCAAATACCTTATATAAGGATACCCCGGAAAGAAAATGTAATTTAGGATATTTACTGTTAAAGGCACGAATGCGGGTAGCTAACGGACCGTTTTCAAATACTTCTATGCGTTCTTCTGAAGCAAAAACGGTTTCTGGTGCAAGCACAAAATCGGTTTCTTGGGTAATTTTAGTTTCTGCTAGATCAAAAAGCTGGGATGCAATTTCGTCATTAGAGACATTGTACTTTTCGGAATACGGATCGATATTGGGTTGTAATACTACGATGTTTACTTTTTCCCCGCTTTCGTCATAGGTATAAAATAGTATTAAAGAAATGGCTATAGGTACAAAAATGTAGAGGACAGTTTTTATACCTCCGCGAATAAGAATTTCTTTTTTATGGTGTTCTTGATACAGAATAATGCTTTTTACCACACCAAAATTTACGAGCCAAATCCACAATGTCCCACCAAAAGTTCCTGTAAAGGCATACCACTGTATCCAAGTAATGTGTTCTGAAAAACCATTACCCAGATTTAGCCAAGGCCAAGAAAATTCCCAGTTGAGGTGCATTTTTTCAAAGCAAATCCAAAGACAAACTAAAAACACCGAGGAGATAAAAAAGGTTGTTCGCTTGGCAAAATGATGAAAGAGTAAAAAAACGATCGCCATCAATAGCGAATTTACCAGTATGGCAAAAGCACCACCAAATTCCGAGGAAAACCAAAGCCAGTTGGTTTTAATAACATTCCAAAGAAAAAACGTGAGGTAGGCTAGAAGAAAAACACGTATTCCTTTTCGTTTTTTATCAGACAGGCGAATGGATCTCTCTGCTAAAAGCAAGGGTACAAAACCGAAAAATAAAAGTATTGGAAATCCCCACGTAGGCCAGCCAAAAGAAAGTAGAATACCGGAGGCAATGGCTAAAAGTACATTCTTCATAAAAGCAATTGTGTTTTATGGCTTAAAGATAAGATAGGTTTTGTGAATTACAAACTTCTTTGCGGTTATAGCGAAAAGAAATGAATAATTAGTGTATCGATGAAAGTGTTGTGTTTTAGGTTGTTTTTATTTGAAAAAATCCATTCTCTTTTGGGGTTTCTTTAAATTTATCGAAAAATACTCAAATCTACTTTCAGCGAAAACACATTGGAGTATAGGGCAACGCTTTGATCGCCTATATCGGTAAGAGCATAATCAATCTGTATGCCTTTGTATTGAAATCCAACCCCTATGTTGGGTTGAAAAGTAACCTGTTCGCTACCATCCAGTTGTCGAGCATTTTGAAAATTACCCACTCCGGCTCGTAAATAAATGAGCTCAATATAACCAAATTCAAATCCTAATGCAGGATTAATACTTACACTTTCGGTTGAAATAATGTCGTTGGTTTGTGCAAATCGCATATTCAAATTAGCAGATGCTTGCAAGGAATAATCGCCTCTGAAATCAAACCGGCGTGCCATGCCTATTTGTAGTTTTGGAATGGTTATTTCAGTAGTTTCAGGTAATTCTTGGTTTTGGCCCTCTACAGCAGCTTGTACCGTAGCAAATTCTTTTTCGTCTACGGTCCAGATGTTATATGTGGTGGTAATATCACGCGCCATTATGCCAAACATCCAGTCGTTTTTTACAAATTGAATGCCTAGATCAAATCCAAAACCCCAAGAGGAAGCAAATTTTCCAATTATCCTGCGAATTACTTTAGCATTTACACCGTAATTTAAACCGTCTAAAGGTAATTTTCTAGCATAGGAAAACGTAAAGCCATAATCTGCTGTTGAAAATAAGCTAATGCGGTTATAATCAATATTACCTTGCTGGTCAATAAGTTGGGTAGTATTTAAGATATCATCCACCCCAAAACGAATGACTGAAAAACCTATAGCGCTTCTGTCATCTAAAGGTTTTGCAAATGCAGCATAGTTATAGGTAGCTATATTAGCAAAGTAAGAGGAGTGCATTAAAGAGAGTTGGTTATCTTCCAGGTGTACTAACCCCGCCGGATTCCAATAGCCTGAATTTACATCGTTTGTGCCGGCGGTAACGGCATTTGCCATGCCTAAAGCACGAGCATCTACACCTATATTCATAAACTCATTAGAGTACTTTCTTACCGTTTGTGCGGAAAGTATAAAGGTGCTAAAAAATAATAGCAAAAATAACTTCTTTTTCAAGGACAGGTTTTGATGCAAATATCGATTTTTTTTCAATTATTAAACTGCAATTTTACGTAGATATTGTTTCTAATTTGCCTTAGACGAAAATAGTTTACTATTTTTACAAAATATAAATTGCCTTCCATGAAAAAACAAATTCCAAATGCCATTACCTTATGTAATTTACTTTGTGGATGTATTGCTACCATTTATGCGCTGCAAGGGGAGCTTCCTTTTGCTGCCGGATTTGTGGTTTTGGGTATTTTCTTTGACTTTTTTGATGGTATGTTAGCAAGAGTTTTACACGTGGAAAGTGGCATAGGGCTACAACTCGATTCACTTGCCGATATGATTACCAGCGGACTAGTGCCCGGAATTTTTATGGTGCAATTGCTTTTTATGTCGGGTATTAGTCCTACACCGATAAATTTATGGTCAGAAGTCCATTTTTACTTAGATACCGATACCTTTATTCCTTTGTTAGGTTTACTTATCGTTTTGGCATCGGCTTACCGATTGGCAAAATTTAATATGGATGTAAGGCAAACGTCTTCTTTTATTGGGCTTCCAACTCCTGCTAATGCGTTGCTTATTATCAGTTTACCTCTTATTTTAATCTACCAACCTTCTGAAATTGCTTTTCAACTTATTTTAAATCCTTGGATTTTGATTGCACTTACGGTTCTTAGTTGTTATTTGCTCAATGCTGAAATTCCTTTGTTTTCTTTAAAATTTAAAACCAAAAGCTTTAAATCAAACTCCATACGCTACGTTTTTTTATTGCTCAGTGTGGTTTTATTGGTTTCTTTTTGGTTTGTAGCTATTCCCATGGTAATTTTTCTTTATGTAGTATTGTCTGTGTTGTTTAAAGGAAAAAAATAACCCTTCTCCTTATATGTGCTTTTTATTTTAGAAATATAACCCTTCAAGGGTTTAAAACCCTTGAAGGGTTAATTGCCAATTTTATCGGAATTACAAACCCATTGCCATTCCATTTTTTTACCTTTGCATTCTTCAAAGAAGTATCTACTTAATAAAACAATGATGAAAAATACACCTTGTGTTGCAGTGATTGGTCTTGGCTATGTTGGCCTTCCTTTAGCCGTTGAATTTGCAAAAAAATATCCCACCATTGGATTTGATATCAACAAAAAACGTGTTGACGAATTAAATCAGGGCAAAGATTTTACGTTGGAGGTAGAAGAGCAGGATTTAAAAAGTGTCCTTAAACGCACAACGAGCAACGGTCTTTTAATCACCGATTCACCAGATACTTTAGCGCAAGCAAACCGATATATAGTAACCGTGCCCACACCAACCGATAAACACAACCAACCCATATTAACTCCATTAATAAAAGCTAGTGAAACCATAGGGGCTTATTTAAAAAAGGGAGACATTGTTATTTATGAATCTACCGTATATCCTGGCGTTACTGAAGATATTTGTGTTCCAGTTTTAGAACGATTTTCCGGACTTACTTTTAATACCGATTTTTTTGCAGGCTATTCGCCGGAACGAATTAATCCGGGAGACAAATTGCACACCGTAACTAAAATCCTAAAAGTTACTTCCGGGTCAACACCTGAAGCAGCAAAAATGGTTGATGATTTGTACAAATCTATTATCACTGCGGGTACACATTTAGCGCCTTCTATAAAAGTAGCGGAGGCAGCAAAAGTTATTGAAAATTCGCAACGTGACATTAATATTGCTTTTGTTAATGAACTTTCAAAAATATTTAGATTGCTTGAAATTGATACCCAAGCAGTTTTAGAAGCAGCGGGCACCAAATGGAATTTTTTAAAATTTAGTCCCGGTTTGGTTGGTGGGCATTGTATAGGGGTGGATCCATATTATTTGGCACAAAAAGCAGTAGAGGAGGGGTACAATCCTGAAATCATATTAGCAGGAAGACGATTGAACGACAGTATGGGCAGTTATGTGGCTACCGAAACGGTAAAATTAATGATACAAAAAGATGCCAAAGTAAAAGGGGGAACCGTTTTGATTTTAGGAATCACCTTTAAAGAAAATTGCCCCGACATTCGAAATACCAAAGTGATAGATGTGATTAATGAATTTAAAAAATACAATCTAACGATAGATGTGTATGACCCTTGGGCAAATGCCGAAGAAGTAGCACACGAGTATAATATTTCTCTAGTGCATGAAAAATCGCAATTAAAAACCGATTATGATGCGGTAGTTTTAGCAGTTTCTCATCAGCAGTTTAACGATTTTAAAATAGAAAACTATTGTAACAGAAATGCAGTTGTTTTTGATGTGAAATCGTTTTTACCCATCGATAAAATTGACGGAAGATTATGATGTACACTCACAAATACCAAGAGCAAGACCTTTCAAAATACGCCTTTTTAGTTACAGGTGGTGCAGGCTTTATTGGATCAAATATTGTAGAATATTTACTTAAGAATAACGCTAAAAAGGTACGTGTTCTTGACAACCTTGCCACAGGGTTTTTGAAAAACATGGAAGCTTTTCAATTTCATCCCGCATTTGAATTTTTAGAAGGTGATATTCGTGATTTGGATACCTGTAAAAAAGCGATGAAAGGTATAGATTATGTATCGCATCAAGCGGCTTTAGGCTCTGTACCTCGTTCTATTGAAAATCCAATATTAACTAATGACGTTAATGTAGGCGGGTTTTTAAATATACTGGTGGCTCAAAAGGAAAGCCCAACAGTAAAGCGGTTGGTATATGCTGCTTCCAGTTCCACCTATGGCGATAGTCCTACATTGCCAAAAGTAGAGGACAACATAGGAAAACCATTGTCACCCTATGCAGTAACTAAGTTGGTGAATGAGCTATACGCTGATGTGTTTTACAAAACCTACAAAACACCTACTATTGGGTTGCGGTATTTTAATGTATTCGGACCAAAACAAAGTCCTACAGGTGCTTATGCCGCTGTCATTCCACTCTTTATGCAATCCCTAAAAGACGGTAAAGCTCCCACCATTCATGGTGATGGCGAGCAAACGCGTGATTTTACTTTTGTAGAAAATGCGGTGCAAGCTAATTTGCGGGCTCTTTTTGCTCCTGAAAAGGCCATTAATCAAGTGTATAACGTGGCGTATGGAGAGCGAATAAGCCTAAATAGCTTGTGGAATGAATTGCAAGAAATCGCCAAAATAAAACTAGATGCTGTCTACGGTTCAAACAGAGCCGGTGATGTGCGCGACTCGCTAGCAGATATTAGCAAAGCTAAAAAACAATTGGACTACAAACCTCGCTTTAGTGTGCGAGAAGGTTTAGAAAAAACGTGGAATTTATTTTCATCTTGATTTTTCATAAACATTTGACCCCGCTGGGGTCTTCTTTTGTTTTTCGATTTTTTATAAACCTCGCTGGGGTTTTTTGATAACAAACCAAAAATTCTATAAACATTTGACCCCTCAGGGGTCCTCGTGTGGTGCTAATTTGATTTTCTATAAACGTTTGACCCCTCTGGGGTCATATTTGCCTTTCGTTATTTTCTTCTATAATGTTGTTGAACCCAGCGGGTTCCAATGTGTATAACAAAAGAAGGATACATTGAAAGGAACCCAGCGGGTTCCAATGTGTATAGCAAAAGAAGAATACATTGAAAGGAACCCAGCAGGTTCCAATGTTTATAACAAAAGAAGGATACATTGAAAGGAACCCAGCGGGTTCCAATGTGTATAGAAAAGAAGAATAGATTGAAAGGAACCCAGCAGGTTTCAATGTTTATAACAAAAGAAGAATACATTGAAAGGAACCCAGCGGGTTCCAAAGTTTATAGCAAAAGAAGGATATATTGAAAGGAACCCAGCAGGTTCCAATGTTTATAACAAAAGAAGGATACATTGAAAGGAACCCAGCGGGTTCCAATGTGTATAGAAAAGAAGAATAGATTGAAAGGAACCCAGCAG
>MNYN01000086.1 GCA_001873105.1 Flavobacteriaceae bacterium CG2_30_34_30
ACCTATAAGATATCCAAAGGACTTGTTCAAGTTATGCTGTTTTATACTTAATAAATGCCAATAAATCTCTGTGGTTTTGGTGCTGCCGTGTCTTAATGATACTAGTATAAAAGGATGTCTGTCCTTATAGCATTTAGTCCCTTTGGTGTTATTATTTTTAAAACTATTTTTCAAAAAAACTAAACACAGACCCGCCATATCTTCTTGCTTCGCTAAAGTTTGGCACATCCGATAAATCGGTATGTTTGGAGTGTTCAATAATTAATACACCATCATCAAGTAAAAGGTTGTTTGAAAATACTAAGGTTGCTATTTGTGCAAACTGTTCTTTGTTGAAATTATATGGTGGGTCTGCAAAAATAATATCGGCGGTTTGTTTACTTTTTCCTAAGTAAGCATATACATCTCTTTTTATGGCGGTAATATGAAATTCAAGTTCTGTACTTATCTTATTTATAAATTGTACACAGCCATAATCGGCATCTACAGCTGTTATTTTTTGTGTGCCGCGAGAAGCAAATTCAAAGCTTATGTTTCCTGTGCCGGCAAATAATTCAATAAAGGACAGTGCTGAAAAGGTATATTGGTTGTTTAAAATATTAAATAGTGCCTCTTTGGCAAAATCGGTTGTGGGGCGAACGGGCAACTTTTTTGGAGCTACCAGAATTTTCCCTTTAAATCTGCCTGAAATAATTCGCATTAGTTTGAAAATAGTAAAGGATGGGATTGGATATCGATTTTAGAAAGGAGTTCCATCCCTTTGGCGGAGGAAATTATTTCAGGTAAAAATACATTTCTGATATAGGTATATGCTATGGTATAAAGGGCATCACCCTCTTTAATTTTTCCGTAAAGGTATAGAGGAAATACTTCGGGATTCATGTTTAATTGCTCCGCAATGAATAATATATAATAAATAAAATCTTCGGGGGTGCTATAAGTAAAACGGTTGTAAAGTTGTACGCTTTTATTTTGCGTTACCAAAACATCAAACCGACAATCAAAAACGTGTACATGCATTTTTAAAAGATTCTCCTTTCTTTCTTCTGCTAATATTTTTTGGATAAAAATGGTAGAGGTATGGTAAAAATCAAAGGCTCCGTATATTTCAAAAAAATAATTATTTATGTTAGTGAATGGTACATACACCGTTACCATATCATAAACATCTAGAGTATCAAATGTAATATAATCGTTGGGAAGTACTTTAGTATTAAACTTTAAATACTCAGAAATTGCTTCTTCTTGAAAAATAGATTTTGGAACTAGAGCATACAAATTATTTTCATGTAAAATGGAAATATTCTCTATGTTTTCAGAAAGCTTAGGATAGGTCTCGTATGCTTTTTTTATTTCAAATAAAACTTCCTCAGGCGAATAGGTTCCTAAAAAGGATATATCCTTAAAAAATATAATTTCTAAGGTTTCTGTATTTTGGATTAAAAAAGAAAGTCCATTCAAGCTTACTTGAACGGACAATCGATTTAAAGGTTGAAAATTGTTATTGTTGTTCTTGCGGACTGTCATATTTTTTAGGCCAGTTTCCATTGGTGTTTACATCAGTCATAGAGCCTACACTTATGTGTGTGCCATTGATGCCATCTACAGAAACCGTTTGTTTTTCTTGAATAACCAAATCTCTGGATAAATCGTGTAAAACATTATCTTTATTTATTTTTGCTTCAAAAACGGCTATTTTTCTATCGTTTTTCGTTACAAAACCGGCTTGTAATTCAATAGTAGCTTCTTTATCAGCAATGACTAATTTATCTAAATTTTTATACCGTTCTGAATTTTTAAAAAGCGAATCTTTTACACTTACAAAACCTAAAGTGTCAATAAGCACTTTTTCAATATAATATCCTTCTTTTATGCCAAAGGCTTTGTTTTTCGCGACATCGGCAAAACTGGTATCTCTGCGTTGGGTAATAGCAAAATGTGCAGTATCTACAAAACGAGACAAGGAATCGAAACTTCCATTAAATTTTCCGGTAATTTCCAGATGTGCTAACTCTGCAGTTCGAATATCTTTGAGTTTTTCAATCACCATTGCATAGCGTTGGTCTTTTATTTCATTAAATTTTGTTGGTTCATAAACAGATTGAAATAGTAAATAACCAAGTACTGCAATTATTATCCAAAGGGCTAATTGAATTAAAAGTTTCATTATAGATATCGTTTTTTTTGTTAAACGTAAAAGGTACATCGCAAATCTACAATTTTTTTTCAATCACAAAAGTATAATCTTTAAAAATCCTTCAGCTAAGGAATAATTAAATAGGATACCGTAACTTAGCAAGAAAAATTTTTCATAAAACCAATATTTATGGACGCTGTGGCTTTCTACAAAAAAATTAAAACGGAATTTCCTTATACTCCCACACTAAAACAAGACCTTGTTTTACAAAATATATCAAAATTTATTACCAATGCGGCTACCAATGAGGTCTTTTTATTGAAAGGCTATGCAGGTACCGGAAAAACAACCATCATTGGAACGGTAGTGAAGCATTTATGGGAAACAAAGAAAAAATCAGTCCTACTTGCACCTACTGGTCGAGCTGCAAAAGTAATCAGTAATTACTCCAACACCGAAGCATTTACTATTCATAAAAAAATTTATTTTCCAAAAGCACAAAAGGGTGGCGGTGTTTCTTTTACGCTGCAGCCCAATAAACACCGAAACACTTTGTTTATTGTTGACGAAGCCTCCATGATTTCCGATACCACTTCCGATTCTAAATTGTTTGAAAACGGTTCTTTGCTCGACGATTTGATGCAATATGTGTATAGCGGGCATCAATGCAAATTAATTTTAATTGGAGATACCGCACAATTACCACCGGTAAAACTAGATGTTAGTCCCGCATTAAACGAAGATATCCTTCGCAATTTTTACAACAAAGAGGTGATAAGTATCGAACTTGACGAAGTGGTTAGACAGCAGGAGGGAAGTGGTATTCTTGCCAATGCTACAGCTCTTAGAGAGGTTTTAGAAAACGGATTTTATGAAGACTTTAAATTTGATATTCGAGGATGTAAAGACATTATCAAACCACAAGACGGACAGGAGTTGATGGACGCTATAAACGACTCGTATTCAAATTTAGGAAAAGAAGAAACCGTTATGGTACTTCGGTCAAACAAACGTGCCAATCTGTATAATGAGCATATTCGATCGCGAATTCTTTTTCAGGAAAGCGAACTTGAACCCGGAGATTTCTTAATGGTGGTGAAAAATAATTATTTTTGGTTACAACCTACCAGTGAAGCAGGTTTTATAGCCAATGGCGATATTATTGAAGTCCTTGAAATTCATAGTTTTAAAGATTTATATGGCTTTCGTTTTGCTCAAGTTTCTGTGCGGATGGTAGATTATCCTAAAATGAAACCTTTTGAAACCGTACTTCTCCTTGATACCATAAAAGCAGAAACGCCTTCCTTATCTTATGAGGATTCTAACCGACTGTATGAAGAAGTAATGAAAGATTATGGCGATGTTGGTTCAAAATATAAAAAATTTCTTAACGTTAAGGCAAATACATATTTTAATGCATTGCAAGTGAAATTTTCTTATGCCATAACCTGCCATAAATCGCAAGGAGGACAATGGCATACGGTTTTTGTAGAGCAACCGTATCTGCCAAACGGAATGGACAAAGATTACTTACGTTGGCTATATACAGCAATAACTAGGGCAAAAGAAAAATTATATTTAATTGGGTTTAAAGACAATCTATTTAAAGAATAGAAAAATAAATTTCATGTGTGGCATCCATTAATAAAATACAATTCATTACAACATCTCATTATTATAATCCACTTAAAAATCTTAATTTTGATTTTTAAAATATAAATAAATTTTCCTTGAAAAAACAAGATTTAAAAATAATTGCAATGATACCTGCCAGATATGGAGCAACCCGTTTTCCAGGAAAAATGATGGAGACTCTTGGTGGTAAAAGTGTAATTTTAACTACTTATCAAGCTACCGTAAATACAAACCTTTTTGATGAAGTTTATGTAGTAACCGATAGCGATATCATTTTTGATGAAATAACAAATAATGGTGGAAAAGTACTAAGAAGCATTAAAGAACACGAATGCGGCACAGATAGAATAGCAGAGGCGGTTGCCGATTTAGATATCGATATTGTGGTGAATGTGCAAGGCGATGAACCCTTTACAAACCGAAGAGATTTAGAAAAAGTGCTTCAAGTTTTTTATGAAGAAGATGCCTCAAAAATTGATTTAGCATCTTTGATGATAGAAATTACCAATTGGAAAGAAATTAATGACCCAAACACCGTAAAGGTTATTGTAGATAAAAATAATTTTGCACTCTATTTTTCCAGATCTACTATACCATTTCCAAGAGATAAAAATAATGAAATTTCCTATTTTAAACATAAAGGTATTTATGCATTTCGAAAACAAGCAATTTTAGACTTCTACAACTTGCCAATGGGAACTTTAGAGGCGGTTGAAAAAATTGAATGTATTCGGTTTTTAGAATATGGGAAAAAAATAAAAATGGCTATTTCTACCTCTAAAAGTGTAGAAATTGACACGCCTGAAGATTTAAGACGTGCAAACGTACTTTTGAAAAAAAAGGAGCGAAACATAAACAACAAACACCGCAATTTTCCAATGGTGCCTAAAGTAGTATTTGGTTCTGGAAGCTTTAATCAATTGGGCAGTATTTTGGAGGAAAAAAGAAAAGAAAACACACCTTTTATTTTTTTGGTAGATGCTGTTTTTAAAGATAATAAATCCTTTTTAGAGAGCATACCATTAGTAGAAAACGATAAAATACTATTCGTTTCAACCGCAGAAGAACCTAAAACCAGCCAAGTAGATGTTTTAGTTTCTGAAATAAAAGACCAAAATAAAAAATTACCATCCGGAATTATAGGAATAGGCGGAGGTAGTATCATGGACATAGCAAAAGCAGTTTCCATACTTCTTAAAAATCCGGGCAGTGCAGCCGATTATCAAGGTTGGGATTTAGTGCATAACAAAGCCGTTTACCATGTGGGTATCCCAACCTTGTCAGGAACAGGTGCCGAAGTGTCAAGAACAGCCGTATTGTGTGGTCCGGAACGTAAATTAGGAATTAATAGTGATTTCACCCCTTTTAATCAAGTTGTTTTAGATCCTGATTTGACCGTTGATATACCAAAAAACCAATGGTTTTATAGCGGAATGGATTGTTTTATTCATTGTGTTGAGTCTTTAAATGGCACTTTTTTAAATGCTTTTAGCCAGAGTTATGGCGAAAAAGCATTTGAACTCTGCAAAGAAATATTTTTAACAGATTCCTTAACCGCCGAAGAAGCAAGAGCTAAATTAATGATGGCTTCTTGGCACGGTGGAATGAGTATTGCCTATTCACAAGTGGGTGTAGCACATGCAATGAGCTATGGACTTTCTTATGTATTAGGCACCAAACACGGTATTGGTAATTGTATTGTTTTTAACCAATTGGAGGAGTTTTATCCAGAAGGCGTTGCTTTGTTTAAAGAAATGGTGAATAAGCATAAAATAAAAATTCCAAAAAATGTTTGTTCTGTTCTTACGGATAAACAAATGAACACGATGATTGATGTTGCCTTAAGTTTGGAACCTCTATGGGAAAATGCCTTAGGGAAAGAGTGGAAAAGAAAAATTACCCGAGAAAAATTAAGAACTTTATATGAAAAACTGTAACTTATGCGATGGCTAGCATCCCTGTTTTATTTTAAGATATTAGGATGGAAAGTGGCTGGAAATCTTTCTTTAGAAATTAAGAAATGTGTTATTATTGTTGTTCCTCATACTAGTTGGCATGATTTTTATATCGGTGCAATTATTCGAAAAATTATTGGTTTAGAAATTAATTTTATTGCCAAAAAAGAATTATTTGATTCTCCCTTTGGTTGGTATTTTCAATGGATGGGAGGCTCGCCAATAAACCGTACTTCAAAACAAAACAAAGTAGATGAGGTTGTAAAAATATTTAATAGTAAAGAAACTTTTCGTTTAGCCCTTGCGCCTGAAGGCACTAGAAAAAAAGTAAATTCTTGGAAAACAGGCTTTTATTATATAGCTCTAGCAGCGCAAGTACCTATTATTTGTATTGCATTTGATTATGGCACAAAAACTGTGAAAATTGCTCCTCCCTTTTATCCTTCTGGTAACATAAATTTTGACCTTCCCAAACTAAAAGAATTTTACAAAGGTGTAGTAGGAAAAATTCCTGAAAATACTTAGAATTTTAGAAATCTAACCACAAAAGATAATAGGTGTTGCAACTTGAGGATATATTCCTATTCTTCCATCGTGTGATACACATTTTGTACATCATCATCTTCTTCTAATTTTTCCAATAGTTTTTCTACATCGGCGGCTTCTTCTTCGGTTAATTTTTTTGTAACCTGCGGAATACGCTCAAATCCGGAAGATAAAATTTCAATTTTTTTTCCTTCTAAAAAACTTTGAATGGCTCCAAAGCTTTCAAAAGGGGCATAAATATGTACACCATCTTCATCTTCAAAAACTTCTTCCACCCCACAATCAATGATTTCTAATTCTAATTCTTCCTGATCAATTCCTTCAGGTGATATTCTAAAATTACAGGTATGATCAAACATAAAGGAAACGGAACCACTTGTTCCTAGACTTCCATCGCATTTATTAAAATAGGAACGAACGTTTGCAACGGTTCGAGTATTATTATCTGTTGCAGTTTCAACAAGAATAGCGATGCCGTGAGGTGCATACCCTTCAAAAAGCACTTCTTTGTAATCGCCTAAACTTTTGTCTGATGCTCGTTTAATAGCGCGTTCTACATTTTCTTTAGGCATATTTACTGCCTTTGAATTTTGAATTACAGCACGAAGTCTAGAATTTGCATCCGGATCTGGACCTCCTTCTTTTACAGCCATTACAATGTCTTTTCCTATTCTGGTAAATGCTTTAGACATTGCTGACCAACGTTTCATTTTTCGTGCTTTTCTAAATTCAAAGGCTCTTCCCATCGTAAAATTTATTACTTGTTATTTGTTATCTTTTATTTGTTGTAGGTATTTCTTTTGCTGTTTTATTTCGCAATTAGCAGGATTATACTCTTTTTAATAACGTTTTTACTTATCAATACTGTTTCATCGCAAAAATAAAAAAATCTTCACTAATTTAAAGTGTAAAATGGTTTAATATAATTAGCTTACTAAGTCATCAATAATTGCGGCAAACTCAAAATCTTTTTCTGTAACTCCGCCGGCATCGTGAGTGGTAAGTGATATGCTTAATGTATTATAAACATTACTCCAATCTGGATGATGATTTAGTCTTTCGGCTTCAAATGCAATGCGAGTCATTACCGCAAATGCATCTTTAAAATCAGAAAATTCTAAGGAGGTGTGGATGGCATTTTCGCCATAATCCCAACCTTCAAATGATTTCATTTTTTCTTCAATTTGCGATTTAGTTAATTTTTTCATATCAATTTTTCTTTTAATGTGATTAAACTTTCGTTGCAGGTAATTTCGTTAATTACTTCATTCACCGTTATTTGATGTTGTGCAGGAAGTTGGTTTTCTTTTGCTAAAACTGCTAAAAAAAAGTCTTCATTGCTAATAAAGGTATTGGTAAAAATAGGTATGTTACCTCCTAATTTCTCTGCTATTTCAAGAAATAAATCACTGTGGTGAATTAAATCTGTGCTTCCTAGATGAAAAACACCAAACCTTTTTTGATTGATAATGTAGTGAATTTGCTGAGATAATTTTGTATCGGTGGTTGTATTTACCACAAGATTGGGGAAAACTTCAAATCGGCATTTGTTTTTAATACTCTCTTTCAAGGAAATTATACGAGGGGAATTTACTCCCAAAACCATCGGTAGCCTTAGTAAAGTGTATTTTTTTGATGGCAATGTGGAAAGTAATTTTTCTATCGCAATTTTGCTTTTACCCGAGGAAGTGCTTGCTAGTGTTTTGTTGTTTTCGTATGCCGGAAACTTTTTGATACCATCAAAAACCCTTACAGAAGATAAAAATATAAGTTTGCAAAAAGGAGTTACCGTAACATACGTAAATAACTGTTGGTGTAGCGCATATAAGGCGGAATGATTTCCTCGCAAAGCAGAAATTATAATATGTGGACGTACTTCGTTTAAAATGAATTCTACATCGTCATTCTCAACATCATATTGAAAAAAAACTTGGTTTTTTTCAAAAAAAGCATTGGTTGAAAAATAGGTGCCATAAACGTCAAAGTAGGGAAGAAGCTCTTTGTAAAGTGCATTCCCTAAAAAACCACTGCCACCAAGTATTAATATTCTATTTTCCATATATTTAACAAACGGTAATTTATTGATAAAAAAAGTGTAGTCCGCTTAAAGCAGATAATCAATAAATACGTCTTACATCATTATTCTATAGTCGTGATACTATCCTTTGTAAAAAGGGAGTTTAACTACAGTAGCCGGAATGCTATTTTTTCTTATTTGAACGTGAATAGTAGAACCTAATTTTGATAGTTCAGCAGGAACATATCCTAAGCCAATACCTTTATTTAGCGAAGGCGCCATTGTGCCACTAGTGACTACGCCAATTTTATTTCCTTGTTCATCAACAATGTCATAATCGTGACGAGGAACCCCTCTTTCATTCAATTCAAAGGCAACTAATTTTTTAGCAACGCCATTTTCTTTTTGTTTTTTTAATGCTTCTGAATTTGTAAACTCTTTAGTGAATTTAGTGATCCAACCCAAACCAGCTTCCAGAGGAGATGTTTGGTCATTTATGTCGTTTCCATAAAGGCAATATCCCATTTCTAATCGTAAGGTATCTCTAGCTGCAAGACCTATTGGTTTGATTCCAAATGCAGCACCTGCTTCCATCACTTTATTCCAAACTTGCTCTACTTCTTCATTTTTGCAATAAATTTCAAAACCACCGCTACCTGTATAACCTGTTGCTGAAATTATAACGTGCTCTATACCTGCAAAATCACCAACCACAAAACTATAATTGGGTATTGTTTTTAAATCAACGCTGCTTAAGGATTGCATTGCTTCTGCAGTTTTAGGTCCTTGAATGGCTAAAAGCGAATATTTATCTGAAATGTTACGCATTTCTGCTCCCATCGTATTGTGTTTAGAAATCCAATTCCAATCTTTCTCTATGTTTGAAGCATTTACCACAAGCAACCATTTTTCAGCTTCTAGGCGATATACAATTAAATCATCTACAATACCTCCTGTTTCATTAGGCAAACAGCTGTATTGTGCTTTACCATTTACTAATACTGAAGCGTCATTGGAACATACTTTTTGAATCAAGTCTAAAGCTTTGTCTCCAAGAATTAAAAATTCACCCATATGCGATACGTCAAATACCCCAACGCCGTTTCTTACCGTAAGATGTTCTGCACTTACGCCTTCATATTGTATCGGCATATTGTACCCTGCAAAAGGTGCCATTTTTGCTCCAAGAGCTTCATGAATGTGTGATAATACTGTGTTTTTCATAGTCAACCTCTCTGCATTGGCAGAGATCTCATTTTTAATAGTTAATCCTCTAATTTTATGCGTTTTTCAATCGCAAGCAAATTTATTTAAAATAAAATTCTTAACGCCTAAAATGTTTGAATGTTTTGAACAATGGTTGTATTTTAGAGTGGTTATTTGTTATACTTAAAAAAATAATTTAAAATTACTATTTTAAGTGTCTTGACGCATTTTTTTAATTTTATCTCTTTATCATGAAAATATATACAGCCAAACAATTTTACGAGGCAGACAAAGCAACTGTTGAAAAGCAAAAAATCACTTCTATTGATTTGATGGAGCGAGCAGCTGAACTGGTTTTTCAATGGTTAGATGGTCAGTTACAAGGTGCTAAAGTGCCTATTCATATTTTTTGTGGCATAGGAAACAATGGGGGAGATGGATTGGCTTTAGGTAGAATGCTTTTGCAAAAGGAGTATAATGTTACGTGCTATGTGGTTAATTATAGCAATCAACGGTCGCCTTGTTTTTTGATTAACTACGATCGTATTAAGAATGTGCATCCTCTATGGCCACTTTTAATGAAAGAAGAAAGTGATTTTCCAAATATACAAAAAGAAGACATCGTTATAGATGCTATTTTTGGCATTGGACTCAATCGCCCTTTACTGGGTTGGGTAAAAGATCTTATTCAACATTTGAATGCATCCCAAGCGTTTATACTCTCTATTGATATTCCTAGTGGTTTGTTTGTGGATATTCCTACTCCAGACAAAGATGCAGTAATAAAAGCGAATATTACGCTAACTTTTCAAGCACCTAAATTGGTTTTTTTCCTTCCGGAAACTGCCGTTTTTTCAAAATCAGAAGAAATTTTGCCAATAGGTTTGGATGCAGCATATCTTGCAAAAACACCAACGGAAGCTGTATTAATTCAAAAACAAGAGATACTTGCGATGTATGTGCCAAGAGAAAAATTTGGACACAAAGGCACCTATGGGCATAGTTTGCTAATAGGTGGGAGTTACGGAAAAATGGGAGCGGTGACACTGGCAGCCCTTTCCTGTTTGCGCGCTGGAGCCGGAAAAGTTACTGTAGGCATACCTAAATGTGGGTACACCGTCTTGCAAACCGCAGTTCCGGAAGTTATGGTACTAACCGATACGGATGAAAATGAAATAACCAATTTTTCATTTCCGATACATCCGGAGGTTATTGGAATTGGAATAGGATTGGGTACTTCAGCCGAAACCGAAAAGGGGTTTTTAAAATTTTTAAAAACACAAAAAAAACCTATGGTGATAGATGCCGATGCGCTCAATATTCTTGCAAAAAATCCAAAGTCGCTCAAAGATGTTCCTAAAATGTCAATTTTGACTCCGCATCCGGGGGAGTTGGAACGATTGATTGGTAGATGGACAGATGATTTTGATAAATTAATAAAAACAAAAGCACTTTCAAAAAAGCACCATTTGGTTATAGTAATTAAAGGAGCTCATACCATAACTGTGTATCAAGACAAATTGTATGTAAATACCACAGGAAGTCCAGGAATGGCAACTGCAGGCTCTGGAGATGTGCTAACCGGAATAATTACCGGATTAATTTCACAAGGATATGGAACACTTGATGCTGCTATCTTCGGTGTTTATTTACACGGAAGTGCCGGAGATATCGCTGTGCAAAAAACAGGTTATGAATCGCTTATCGCTGGGGATATTGTATCCCATATTGGTGATGCTTATTTGGAATTGATTAGAGTTGATGAGAAATAATGAAATTCTAATAAGTACAGTATGTTATTACCTTGGTTTTTTTATCCTATTTCTCTTAGATATTCAACAACTTGAATTATAGAGATTAAAGTTTTTCTTTTAAATATGCCCCTGTAATAGAGTCTTTAATTTTTATAATTTCCTCTGGCGTTCCTGTAGCAAGTATATTTCCTCCATTTTCACCTCCTTCGGGACCTAAATCAATTATGTAATCGGCACATTTTATCAGGTCTAAATTATGTTCTACTACAATGATGGAATGCCCTTTTTCTATAAGCGCCTCAAAGGATTTTAATAATTTTTTGATGTCGTGAAAATGAAGTCCGGTAGTAGGTTCGTCAAAAATAAATAAGGTTTTATCCTTGGTATCGCCTTTTACTAAAAAAGAAGCTAGTTTGATACGTTGTGCCTCACCTCCAGAAAGAGTTGACGAACTTTGCCCCAATTGCACATAGCCTAAACCTACATCTTGAAGGGGCTTAAGTTTGCTATATACTTTTTTTTCTTCATGGGTTTTGAAAAAGGCAATAGCATCGTCTATAGTCATGTTTAAAACATCATCAATATTTTTTCCTTCAAAAGTCACCTCTAGGACTTCTTTTTTAAAGCGTTTTCCATTGCAGGTTTCACATTCCAGATGTACATCGGCCATAAATTGCATTTCAATAGTTACTTCTCCTTCGCCTTTGCAGGTTTCACATCTTCCTCCATCCACATTGAAAGAGAAATGTTTAGGTTGGTAATTTCTTATTTTAGCAAGTTTTTGTTTGGTAAATAAAGCCCTGATTTCGTCATAGGCTTTTATATAGGTTACCGGATTTGAGCGGCTGGACCTTCCTATTGGGTTTTGGTCAATAAACTCGATGTTTCTTAGATTTTCATATTTACCCTCTAGTTTGGAAAACTGCCCTGGTTTTTCTCCAGTTCCTGTTAGTTGTCTTTGTAAAGCAGGATATAAAATTTTCTTAACCAAGGTGCTTTTTCCACTACCCGAAACTCCGGTTACAGCTACAAAAGAGGCTAAAGGAAAGGTTACATCGATGTTTTTTAAATTGTTTTGTCTGGCCCCAATTACTTTAATAAAGTACTGCGATTTTCTTCTTTTTTTTGGCACTTCAATTTGCATGCTATGATTGAGGTATTGCGAAGTGAGCGAGGTTTGATTTAATATTTCTTCATACGTGCCGTGTGCAACAATTTCTCCACCATAACTTCCTGCTTCAGGACCAACATCAATAATGGTATCAGCGGCTTTCATTATATCTTCATCGTGCTCGACCACTATAACAGTATTTCCTAAATCTCGAAGATTTTGCAATACACCAATTAATCGCACTGTATCTTTTGGATGTAATCCAATACTGGGTTCGTCTAATATATACATGGAGCCAACAAGGCTACTACCCAAGGAAGTTGCTAAATTAATGCGTTGAGATTCACCACCGGAAAGGGTATTAGATTTTCGGTTTAAGGTGAGGTAATTTAAACCAACATTTTTTAAAAAAGAGAGACGGTTATTAATTTCTGTGAGTAACCGTTTTGCTATTTCTTTATCTGAATGGTGGAGCTCTATTTCTTGGAAAAACAGAGCAAGATTGTCTATAGAAAGTTCTACTAATTCAGAAATGGATTTGTTTGCTACTTTTACATAATTGGCTTCCACACGCAGTCTTTTTCCTCTACAAGTGTTGCATTTGGTCTTACCGCGATACCTGGAAAGCATCACACGATTTTGAATTTTATAACTTTTTTCCTCTAAATATTTAAAAAAGGAATGTAAGCCTTCAAAGTACTTGTTTCCATCCCAAACCAGTTGTTTTTGCTCCTCGGTAAGTTCAAACCACGGTTTATGGATGGGAAAATCAAATTTGTAAGCGTTATTAACCAATTGGTCACGATACCAGCTCATACTTTCCCCACGCCAAGGATAAATACAATTTTCAAAAACGGAAAGGGAGGTGTTAGGAATGACCAATTCTTCATCAACACCTATAACGTCGCCATAACCTTCGCAAGTAGGACAAGCTCCATAAGGATTATTAAAGCTGAATAAATGAATGCTAGGTTCCAAAAATACCATGCCATCGGCTTCAAAACGGTTATTAAACTCTCGTATATGGTTGTTTTCAATATCTTCTAGAAACAAAACTCCTTTTCCCTCAAAAAAAGCTATCTCTATTGCATCTGTAAGGCGGTTGTAAAAGTCTTCTTCGTTTTTTGTGATAATTCTATCTACAACAAGAAAAACTTCTTCGGCATTATATTCATTTGTCTCTAATAAAAAGTCTTCTATTCTTAAAATTTTGTTTTTGTGTTGTATTCTGGCATATCCTTGTTGTGCAAGTGCTTTTAGTTTATTGATTAATGTTCTTCCTTCCTCTAAAAGAATAGGAACTAGAAGGAGGAGTTTTTTTCTTTCTTCTAAAGTTTTTATATAGTCAATAACAACTTGAGTTGTATCTTTTTTTACTTCAATTCCAGAAATAGGAGAGTAGGTTCTTCCGATTCTAGCATAGAGAAGTTTTAGATAATCATAAATTTCAGTAGAAGTGCCAACAGTAGATCTAGGATTTGTAGTGTTTACTTTTTGTTCAATGGCTATAGCCGGTGCAATACCTTTTATATAATCCACTTTAGGTTTGTTTAATTTGCCTAGAAATTGTCTGGCATAAGAAGAAAGACTTTCAACATAACGGCGTTGTCCTTCGGCATACAAAGTGTCGAATGCCAAAGTAGATTTTCCGGAACCGGAGAGGCCGGTGATTACTATTAATTTATTTCGCGGAATAACAACATCTATATTTTTTAAATTATGAAGCTTTGCACCTTTTATAAGGATGTTTTGTTTTGGATCTACAGCGTCTATTTTCAATGCAGTCAATATTTTTTAGGGATACAAAGGTACTATTTTGAAAGTGTCTTTGTAAATGTAATTTTATTAATTTTTCGAAAATTAGGTGGTAGGGTAATCTGAAATGCAACTGTTATTAATGAAAAGTATTGTTTTTTACTAAAATAAATTATGTTAAAAAAATTAACTTATTTGCATTTGTAAAATCTTTGTTGTTATATTTACGTCAAGTTAACACAAACTAACAAAAACGTAGCCTATAGCATAGCATTACTTTTTAAACTAAATAATTTAAATCCATAAGGGTTTATGCCATTTTTAAAATCTAATGATATGAATACTTCACCTACAGATGCATTCCTAGTAAGCGCATACATAAGCGGAAACGAAAAAGCTTTATCAGATCTTATTGAACGACATAAACAACGAGTATATAGTTTTATTTACTCAAAAGTTTACGATCGAGATGTTACCGAAGATATTTTTCAGGACACCTTTATCAAAGTAATTAAAACATTAAAACGCGGTGCATATAATGAGGAAGGTAAGTTTCTTCCATGGGTAATGCGTATTTCGCACAATTTAATTATAGATCACTTCCGAAAAAACAACAGAATGCCTAAGTTTGAAAACAATGGTGATTTTAATATTTTTTCTGTTTTATGTGATGATGATTTAAATATAGAGCGTAAAATTATTAAAGGGCAGGTAGAAGAAGATCTGAGAAGAATTATTGAGGAGTTACCTGAAGATCAAAAAGAAGTTTTGATAATGCGTTTGTACAGGGATATGAGTTTTAAAGAAATATCAGAACAAACAGGAGTGAGTATTAATACGGCATTGGGGAGAATGCGGTATGCACTTATCAATTTACGTAAAGTAATAGATAAGCATAATATTGTATTAGTAAATTAATACAATAAAAGTTTTTTTGATGCGTTACCATGTAACACTAACATCAAAACAGCTATAAATGGAAAAAACTTACTCTAAAATCTCACCGGAAACGATGAGTAATTTATCCCCAAAAGCGGAAACTATTAAATTTCTGCTTGATTATTCGAAGGCTTTAAGTGTTATAGATTGTTATAAATGGAAGTTTGAAGCACTTCTAAACTAAACTTTGGAAAAGTCCCGTTACACACGGGACTTTTTTTTGTAGTATGCCTCAAGGACCGATTTTCTTCCTATTGTTTTGGTAATGATATCTTTCTCTAAATTCCATCCTCTTGCAGGGGAATACTGTCTGCCATACCAAATTATTTGTAAATGCAATGTATTCCATAATTTCTTCGGAAATAATCGTTTTGCATCTTTTTCTGTTTGCACAACATTTTTTCCATTGCTAAATCCCCATCGGTACATCAATCGATGTATATGGGTGTCCACAGGAAAAGCCGGAATATGAAATGCCTGCGACATCACAACGCTTGCTGTTTTATGACCCACAGCGGGTAAAGCCTCTAAATCTTCAAAACTAGCAGGAACTCTACCATTATGTTTGTTTATGAGAATGTGTGATAAGTTATATATACCTTTTGCCTTCATAGGCGAAAGACCTACAGGTTTTATAATTTTTCTAATTTCTTCTACAGAAAGTTTTATCATATCATAAGGATTATCGGCTTTTGAAAATAAAATGGGAGTGATAAGATTTACGCGAACATCGGTACTTTGTGCAGAAAGTATTACTGCGATAAGTAGAGTATATGGATCTTTGTGATCCAAAGGTAGAAGTATATCCGGGTATATTTTATTTAACGTTTTAATAACAAAATGTACCTTTTCTTGCTTAGTCATTTTTTATATATTTAAAAAGCTAAAAATACAAGAATTATCAAGGACATACAATTTAAGTTTTAAAAGGCGTAAACTAAATAAACAAATACATTAAAACCATGAAAACATTAGGCATTGGAGACAAAGTACCAAATTTTACTACTAAAGATCAAGATGGAAAACGGATTTCCCTATCCGATTACAAAGGGAAAAAACTTATTGTTTTTTTCTATCCAAAAGCCAATACACCAGGATGTACAGAGGAAGCCTGTAATTTAAAAGATAATTATAAAGCATTGCAAGAAGAAGGATATGAATTATTAGGTGTTAGTGCAGATAGTGAAAAAGAGCAAAAGAAATTTAAGGACAAATTTGCATTTCCTTTTCCCCTGTTGGCAGATGAAGACAAAACAGTTATTTCCATTTTTGGTGTATGGGGGCCTAAAAAGTTTATGGGCAAGGAGTATGAAGGTATTCACCGTATGACATATGTTATCGACGAAAAAGGGGTGGTTAAAAAAGTAATTGATAAGGTGAAAACAAAAGACCACGCGGCTCAGTTGCTGGGTTAGTTTTCATCTTTTTAAAACAGTATTGATACGCCTTTTATTGTTTAGTGGCTTCCTGTCTTATAGCTTGATGGCCAAATAAGTTTTTCTCTTTTATAATTTTAGAAACTCCCGGAGGAAGCATTACTTCCCAACCATCATTTCCATCTGAAATCATTTGCAATACTTCTCTGGAGAAAATATTTAAAATATCCGGATTATAATCTTCAATATCTACTACTTTACCATTGTATTTAAAAAATTTATACAATTCTTTCATACGAGGATGTACTTTTAAATTTTCACTTGTTGTAATTTCGTTAGTTACAACATCTTGCATTGGGTATAAATAAACTTTAAGGTCTTTAAAGAATAGTTTTCCAAAAGCTTCTAAAATCCCTCCACTTAAATGTCTGTAATATTTTTCATCAAATATATCAATCAAGTTGTTAACACCCATGGTAAGACCCATTCGAGCTTTAGTATATCTTGAAAAGTATTCTACAAGTTTGTAATATTCTTGGAAATTAGAAATTAAAACGGTATGCCCAAGAGAACAAAGCAAACGGGCTCGGTCCATAAAATCTTCTTCGTCAATTTCTCCTTCAGCACGTAAATTAGAAAGGGTGATTTCAAAAAGGCAAATGGTGTTTTCTTTATCTACTTTATTTTCATGGACAAAAATATCATACGAGCGTTCATACATGTCAATGTTTACTTTGGTAACCGGTCTAAAACTTCCCCGAAGAGCTAGGATATTTTTTTTGTAGAGTACGGCTGCCGGCAGCATATTGTTGCCGTCTGGACCAAACATAACGGCTTCAGTCATTCCATTTTTAATAAGCTGTAAACTCATCAAACGATTATCTACTTTTTCAAATCTAGGACCTGAAAAATTAATCATATCTATTTCAATTTGATCTTTATCAATATGGTCATACAAATAACGGAGTAATTTTCTAGGCTCATCATGTTTGTAATAAGCGCCGTATATTAAATTAACCCCTAAGGTTCCTAAAGTAATTTGTTGCAGTTTTGCGTCATTTTCTAAGAATCTTGCGTGCAAAATAATTTCATTATAATCTTCGTTCGGATCCATTTGAAATTTAATACCGACCCAGCCGTGCCCTTTAAATTTTTTTGCAAAATCTATGGTTGCTACGGTATTTGCATAAGCAAAGAAAAGTTTACTGGGGTGCTTTTCTCTAGAAATACGATCTTCCATTAATTGCATTTCGTGGAATAGCATTTTTTTAAGCCGTGCTTCTGTTACATACCTTCCATCATCTTCCACACCATAAATAGCATCACTAAAATCTTTATCGTAAGCAGACATGGCTTTGGCAATGGTACCAGACGCTCCACCAGCTCTAAAAAAATTACGAACAGTTTCTTGACCGGCACCAATTTCGGCGAAAGTTCCGTAAATATTTTCGTTAAGATTGATTCGAAGGGATTTACTCTTTATGGAGGGTATTTGTTCAAATTCTTTATCCCCTTTGATAGTTTCCGGCATAGTGTTACGGTTAAGAAATTATTTCTATACAAAGGTACTAAATAAGACAGCCAAACAAAAAAATATCTTTAGTTTTGTATGTATGTTAACCCCTTTACAAATAACTTTTTTAGGTACAGGAACTTCACAAGGTATTCCTGTAATTGGAAGCAACCATCCAGTTTGTAAAAGCAAGGATAGTAAGGATAAAAGATTGCGAGTTTCTATTTTAATTTCTTGGGAAAATTATAATTATGTAATTGATTGTGGCCCCGATTTTAGAATGCAAATGTTAGAGGCAGATTGCACAAAATTAGACGGTGTTTTATTCACTCACGAGCATAATGACCATATAGCAGGTTTGGATGATATAAGGCCTTATTTTTTTCGTCAGGGCGACATTCCTATTTATGCCCATAAAAGGGTAATTTTGGCGCTTAAAAAACGATTTGATTATGTGTTTGCTAAAGAAGATAAATACCCGGGAGCTCCTACGGTTATTGAAAATGAAATAGATAAAAGTACTCCGTTTAAAATTGCAAATCAATGGGTTATACCTATTGAGGTGATGCATAATAGGTTGCCGGTTTTGGGTTTTAGAATACAAAATTTCACCTATATTACTGACGCAAAAACCATCGCTCCAGAGGAGGCTGCAAAAATTAAAGGCACAGAAGTTTTAGTAATTAATGCTTTACGCATGGAAGCACATCATTCTCATTTTAATCTAAGTGAAGCATTGGCGTTTATTGCAGAAATACAGCCTAAAAGAGCTTATCTAGTTCATATAAGTCACATGCTTGGTTTTCATGAGGAGGTGCAAAAATTGCTTCCAGACACTGTTTTTTTAGCGTATGATGGTTTAAAAATTACGGTTTAAATCCTTTGTAAACGGTACCTGTTCTAAATAAAAAATTATGAGAAATAAAATATTTATGTATTTGTTTATTTTTTCGGTTTTAATGTTATTGTTTATGTACATAAATCAGAAAAAAATATATGAAAATCAAGAAGAAAAAATTGAAATTTTAAAAGAAAAAGTAACGACTTCTGAGGCGGAACTAAAAATAGTAGAAGCTGAAAACTCAAATCTTAATTATTTTTCACTTCAAGGTAATGAAAATGCGATGTCCTACTTTGAAAATTTAGGCTATGAAGCAGATCAAATAGAAAATTTAGTTACCGAACAAATTTACAAGCAAAATACTACAGAAGGTAGTAACCCTCTAGTACCTTATGAGGGGATGGCTTCTTTTATGAAAATTAACAAAGTGCGATTTTTAAACCACAAATGGCTCATTGCAGATTTTACCGACGGCACCTATTGGGGGGAAATGCTTATTCAGTTTGATTTGAATGAAAAAAAGGAAATTACCCTAAATACCATTGGTTCGTTGTTGTATCCCTCAAATTAATTTTAATAGCGTGCTAATTTTTTATATTCTCTTTTCTAGCCAAGCTTTCAATTCAAAAAAATTTTGCGGAGCCACGCCGTGTCCTACAGGAAATTCACTGTATTGATTTTTAATCCCCAAGTTGTCTAAAAAAGGTTTTGTTTTTCTAGCCAACGCTACCGGAATAACCTGATCTACGCTTCCGTGAGAACAATAAAAATCTAAATGGGCATAGCTATTTGTTTTACCTTCATTTGATACTAGTTCTTCTTGAATATAGCCACTTAATGCAATTACATTTTTTATTTTTTCGGGATAATTTAAAGCCACAGCATAACTCAGTATAGAGCCCTGACTAAATCCAAATAGAGTGACATTTTCTTTATCTACAGGATATTTTGCTATAAGCTCATCAATAAAGTTGGCTATTAAAACCACCGATTTTTTTGCTTGTTCGGTATCGCTGAATTTTCCTGTGGTTGTGTTCCAATTTATAGCATACCAAGCATTGCCATAAGGTTCCATTGTAAACGGTGCTCTTGCTGATATAATGAATAAATCTTTAGGTAATTCTTGAGCAAACGAAAATAAATCTTTTTCATCACTTCCATAGCCGTGAAGCATTACTAATAGTGGTGCCTTATTATTTGGATTTTTAGACTCTTTTATTAGATAATGCAAGCTTAATGTATTATTTTTCATATAATATATTTAAAAAAAATGCCGTATTCTTTAAGGATAACGGCATCTTTTAGGAATTTATTTTTTAGTTATCCAACACTTTTAAACCAGTCTTGAAATTGTATTCCTAAAACAGGCACCGGTTTTATTTCTCCCTGAATAGCACTTATGAGTCCTAAAACCCATAAAACTAGAATTGCGATAGATAAAATCCAGCCAAGGAAGGACATACCTAACATTGCTAGTGATAAATTTAATATCCAGACGAGTATTCCAAGAATCATAATGCCAAGAGATTGACGTACATGAAATGCTCCAAATGAAGTTTTGTTTCCGTTGTGTAATATAAGAGCAATAACCCACCCTATCAACCAAAGATAGGCGATAATGGCAACTGTTTTTCCGTCGTTGACGCTTGTATTTTCCATGATTAGAAAAATTAATGGTTAGTTAGTTTAAAAGTAAGAAAATTTTAATCTAAAAAGGTAAACCATTCTTGAAACTTTTCACTAAAGTAAGGAAAGACCACTTTTTTTCCTTGCATAGCATGAAAAAGAGCAATAGCCCATAAAATAAAGGAAATTAAAAGAATGACTTCACCGGCAAGTAAATGGATTTCAGCCTGTGTCACCACCGAAATAAATAATAGTATAACAAGACCAAACATCGTTTTTATGTGGTAAGTAGCATAAGCTGACCGAACATCCTTATTCATGAAATAAGCAATAATTAAACCTATGAAAGTTAAATAACTTACTAGAGCAATTGTTTTTTCTTGTTGTGTGGGCATTATTTATTTTTGGTGTAAAATTAATTTTTGATTGGCATAAATACCATACACTTTTCCTTTTAAAGTATGATTAAGTAAAATTGCATTTTTTGAAGTAGAAAGGATGTCACTTATTTTAAAAGTCCATTCTTTTACTGGATTAAATAGGGTTATGTTTGCAATTCCGCCTTCTTTTATTGGGGTAATTGGTACTGAAAAACGATTTTTTAATCGGGTTAAAAAATTTACGGCTTCTTCGGCTGAAAAAATAGAATGTAATGCCCCAAAACAACTTTCTAAACCAATGCTTCCAAACATGGCATGGTCAAATTCAATTTTCTTATGCTCAATATCTATGGGGTTATGGTCGCTAGTAACTCCATCTATGGTCCCATCTTTTAACCCTTCTATTAGTGCTTTTATATCTTCTTTGGTTCGAAGTGGGGGTAACACCTTTGCATTTGAATTGAAATCAAACAAAGCTTCGTCTGTCAGTATGACATTGTTTATAGAAACACTACATGTAATATCTAGACCTTTATTTTTTGCTTCTCTTATTAATCTTACACTTTTTTTGGTAGAAATGGTAGGGATATGCAATTTGCCTCCTGTGTATTCCAATATAAAAATATTTCTATTGATGTCAAGTTCTTCCGCTAGTGCTGCTATGCCTTTCAATCCTAGCTTGGTGCTGTTTCCTTCTTCATTCATTACCCCATTGGTTGCAATATCATTTTCTTGTGAAAAAGCGATAATTAACCCTTTAAAATCTTGAACATATTGGAGCGCTATTTTTAAAAGATTGGGGTTTTTAATTTGTTTTTGATAATCGTAAAATGCTACGGCACCGGCATTTTTCATATCAAAAAGCTCCGCCAAATCTACTCCGTTTCCATTGCTGGTCAACGCGCCAATAGGATAAAGTGTAACAGCATTATTACCGGCTTTGGAGGTGATGTATTGGATGTCAGCTTTACTGTCAATTACCGGACTGGTATTTGAATTGATTGCCACAGCAGTAAAACCGCTTAATGCTGCTGTTTTTAATCCGTTTTGAATGTTTTCTCTTTCTTCAAAACCCGGTTCTCCAAAACTTACACTGCTATCAAACCACCCTTGTGAAATGTGTAGGTTATCTAATTTTATTTCTTTTCTATTGTTTGGATTTTCGATTTTTGGAGCAATTTTTTCAAAAACGCCATTGGTTATTAAAACATCTCGTTTTTTAGTATGATGTGGACTCATGGTGTCCAGAATAGTAACCGATTTTAGTAGTATATTCATTTAAGTATTTTTAAAAGAAACATTTCAATAACTAAAAATAATAATGCAAAAATAACAAACCATTTCCATAAATTGCGAATGTTATCGTTTTGCGCCACTTTTTCAAAAAGAGAATTTATAGTGTTGTAATTTTCAGTACCCAACCATGTAGCTGCATTTAAATAACGCAAATCACTTTCTTTACGGGAATAGTTATAACTTACTTTTTCTATTTCTAGTTCCTTATCAAAAACACCATATATCCCAGCTTTTGAAGGCATATCCGTAGTGGTGATTGTCACTTTGTTAGAGGTGTTTTTTTGTAACGGAATAAAATCAACTTCTGTGCTTTTGAGCTTTAAAATATGGTCTTGTGGCAGTTGGACTGCCACAGCAAAATAGTTTTCTTCGCCTATGTTGAAATATAAATTAGGCAAGGGCAAACTGTTTGTTGCAATGCTATAAAGTGTTGGCACTACTAAAGGCGAATTTTTAAAATTAGAATTTTCTGTTTTGATAGAACTTGTAAATAGATAACTGGTTTTATTTTGCATTAAAAATCCATCGCCGTCTTGGTAAGAAAGGACTTTAATGTGGTTTCCGGAAAGGGGATAAAAGGAATTTACTTTCGGATATTGAAAATTAGTTACCTGGCTGTCAAATACATGTTGATAAATAGGATGTGAAAAATGTATGGTAGTTATTTGTTTTTCTTGTTCTACTTTTTGTGAAAACACACCCAAATTTAAGGATTTAAAAAGTTGGTTATAGGAGGTTAGCTCTGCTTTTTCAGAAGGGATAATTACTAAGGTGCCTCCATTTTCAGCAAAAGAAGTAAGGGCGGTTTGTAAAGAAATAGGTATATTTACTAATTCGTTTAGTAGAATCGTATTTTGTTCTAAAATAAGGTTGAAATCCAATAGTTTTAGGGGTTGTGATACAAAATCAAATTCGTCTTGTGTAAATATTTTATGTAAATACGAGGCATCTGCTTCATTTACAGAAAGTACTTTAATTTTGGTTCCTTTATTTGTGTTAAAATACAGGTCATTATCAAAAAGTAACCCTTGGTCTATAATGGAAACCCTTCCATTAAATGCTGTGTTGCTTCTTATTTCAAACGGTGCAGTAACTGTAGAGGAAGTTGAAAAATCTACCGAAGTTTTTGCAACCAATATTTCTTCATTAAAAAGAGAGACAGGAATATTTTCCAAAGGAATTCCATAATTTGTTAATTGAACCTTTAGAGAAATGGCATCAGAGGACACGGAAGCAATAGAAATACTATCTACCGATATGTTTTTTTTATCGGTTGGTTTTAATTGCACTGTTGAAATCTTTATGTTTTTATTAGATACATCCGGAAATTTTTCTTGCCCTTGAAAGTCAGAAATCCAAATCAGGTTTTTTTCTGAGGATTTATTTTTTGAAAATAAATTTTCAGCCTTTAATAAGACTTCCTCTAATGAGAATTGATTTGCGCTGTACTCGGTTTCTAAAATTCTATTTTTAAAATTTTCTTTTTCCGAATTTTTATAAGAAAAAGTGTTTGTAAACCAGCTAGATACTTCCGGAAGGTTTGGGTTTTCAAAAAGTTCTTGAGTTACTCTTTTAAGCAACTCACCTTTGTTTCCTTTTACCTGTAAACTAAAGGAGTTGTCTAAATAAATTACGGTTTCTTTATCTGTTTTTAAAGCAGATTCTGAAGCAATAAATGGTTGTGCAAATGCGAATATAATACACGCTAAAGCTAAAAGTCTGCTGCTTAATACTAGCCATTTTTTTAATTGGGAACTTTTTCTGGTTTGGAGGGTAACTTCTTTTAAAAACTTTACATTGGTAAAAGGCGTATTTTGAAACTTACGCAACTGAAATAAATGAACAAGGATTGGGATAATCAGTAAAAATAAAGCGTAGAGTAATTCAGGATGTTTAAACTGCATTCTAAAAAAGATTTTTCAAAGATAAAAAATGAGACGTTATTTTTTTACTATTTATAGAGAAACTTGATGTACCTACTCAAAATTTTTCAAAAACACCTAAACCAAACAAGGCAAAATCATATTTTACAGGATCCTTAGCATCCAATTTTCGTAGGGTAGTGTCTAATTCAAAAAGTGCTTTGCCATCGTTTTGTTTGCGTTTAAGCAACCCTAATTTTCTAGCAACATTACCACTGTGCACATCTAAAGGGCAAGAAAGTTGGTAGGGCTGCATGGTCTTCCAAATACCAAAATCTACTCCTGTAGCATCGTTTCTTACCATCCAGCGCAAAAACATATTAATGCGCTTTGCGGCCGAATTATTTAAAGGATCAGAAATATGTTTGGTAGTACGAGCTGGGTGATGTATGCTGAAAAATATTTTTTTAAATTCATGAATGGCTTTTTGGGTAGAATTTGGTTCTGAATGCATTGCAAAAACAGTTTCTAAGCCTTCATGATTTTTATATATGTTTTGAAGTGCTTTTATGAAAAAGCGTACATCGATACTATTGAAGGTTCTGTGTACAAAGGGTTTTAGTTTGACGAGATCGTTTTCGGTGTGGTTTATCACAAAGTCGTATGGGGAGTTTCCCATCATTTGTATAAGTTTATTGCCATTGCTTATGATACTTTTTCTATTTCCCCAAGAAATGGTGGCAACTAAAAATCCTGCTATTTCTATGTCTTCTTTTAAAGAAAATTGATGCGGAATTTGGATAGGATCAGTTTCAATAAAAGCCAAGGTATTGTATTGAATCACTTTTTCATTAAGAAATATTTTTAATTCTTTAAAATCTCGATTGTTCAATAGTACACTTTGTTTTTGAGATTACTTGTATAGGATATTCCCATCGCTCATCACTAATTTTCGGTCTGCCATATCTGCCAATTCTTCATTGTGTGTAACAATAACAAAGGTTTGTCCAAATTCTTTTCGTAATTGAAAAAACAAGTGGTGCAGGTTGTCTGCCGAGGCGCTATCTAAATTTCCGCTTGGCTCATCGGCAAAGATAATTAATGGGTCATTTACTAGAGCTCTTGCCACAGCAACCCGTTGTTGTTCTCCACCCGAAAGTTCATTAGGTTTGTGTTTTGTGCGATGTGAAAGACCTAAAAAATGGAGTAATTCTTTTGCTTTTTTTTCTGCTTCCGATTTGTTTGTTCTTTTTATAAAGGCTGGGATGCACACATTTTCTAAAGCAGTAAATTCAGGCAAAAGTTGGTGAAATTGAAAAATAAAACCTATATTTTCATTTCGAAATTGCGCCAGTTCTTTTCGATTTAAAGTGTTTATGGATTTGTTATTTATGAAAAGTTTACCGGAGTCTTTTGAAGCAGAATCTAAAGTACCTAAAATGTGTAAAAGAGTCGTTTTTCCGGCTCCTGATACACCAACAATAGACACAATTTCGCTTTTGGCAACTTCCAAAGAAACACCTTTTAAAACATGTAAGTCATCGTAGTATTTGTGAATATTTGTTGCTTTTATCATCTTTTTCTTTTACTTGGTGAAAGTACTTATTTGTTTGTACAAAAACAATAGGAATTATTTTAATAGCGTTAGTTTTATTAGGATTTTTTGAAATGGAGTTAAGTAAATATTTATTAGAAGTAACTTGTAATTGTACTAACAAAACGTTAAATGGAATTTGTTTTGTTTAAATGTATTTTATATTTGTTAAACATTTTAAATTATGATTTTAGATGATAAAGAGATTGCCACTTTTGCAGGTGGGTGTTTTTGGTGCACCGAAGCAATTTTTCAACGCATTGATGGTGTTGAAAAAGTAGTTTCAGGTTATACCGGCGGCACAATAAAAAACCCTACATACCGAGAAATTTGTACAGGAAGGACGGGTCATGCGGAGGCTATTCAAATACACTTTAAAAATGATAAAGTGACCTTTAAAGAGTTGCTTGATATATTTTTTGCTACACATAATCCCACTACGCTAAACCAGCAGGGAAATGACAAGGGCTCACAATATAGGAGTGCAGTATTTTACCATTCAGAAGTACAAAAGGTGGCAGTAATAGAAGTTATAAATTCTTTAGAAAAAAGCAATGTTTTTGAAAATAAAATGGTTACTGAAGTTACTCCATTCACTGTTTTTTATAACGCAGAAGCAGAACATAAAAGCTATTTTAATGAAAACGCCTCTCAGCCGTATTGTCAATATATAATAGTACCAAAACTAGTAACGCTAAAAAATCAGTTTTCCAACAAATTAAAAACCAGCTTATGAAATTATACGCAGGTATTGAAGATTATAGCAAACCAATAACCCAAGAAATGAGCGGTAGTTATTTTGAAATTTTGCAATCCTTAGGGGAAGATACCGATAGAGAAGGCATATTAAAAACCCCCGAGCGCGCCTCAAAAGCTATGCAGTTTTTAACACAAGGCTACCATCAAAATGCAGCGCAAATATTAGAAAGTGCTATGTTTAAAGAAGATTATGAGAATATGGTTATCATTAAGGACATTGAATTGTATTCCTTATGTGAACACCATTTGTTGCCATTTTTTGGAAAAGCACATATTGCTTACATTCCTAATGGATATATTGTTGGGCTGAGTAAAATACCTCGGGTTGTTGATGTATTTGCTAGACGTTTGCAAGTGCAGGAGCGACTTACTAAAGAAATAGTAGATTGTATTTTTAACACCTTAAAACCAAAAGGAGTAGCAGTTGTAATTGAAGCTTCACACATGTGTATGATGATGCGGGGTGTGCAAAAGCAAAATTCATCTACCACAACCTCAGGATTTAGAGGAGAATTTGAAAAAAGCGAAACCCGTAATGAATTTTTAAAGCTGATAGAAAAGTAAAATAATTTTGGAACATTTATTGCGTTATATCAAGAGATTGAAATCACGCATAATGAACCCAAAATATAAACTTTTAAGAAAAAGTATCTTTTTCGATTTTATTGGAATGCTAAGCTACTTTATACCTATAGTTGGACCTTTTTTAGATCTTATTTGGGCGCCTATTGCTGCATCACAAATGTCTAAAATGTATTCCGGAACAAAAGGTAAAATTGCTTCTGTACTTGTGTTTCTTGAGGAATTATCTCCTGGTTTTGATTTTATACCTACGTTCACGATAACGTGGTTATACATATATGTGTGGAAAGGAAAAAAAGAACCATTTGGCGAACCAATAGAAGTAGAAATTATTAAGTAAAAAGCCCCAAAACGGGGCTTTTCTATTATATCTACTTTATAAAACTATTGAATAACCAATGGAAAAGTAACGCTTATATCGGTATCTCCACCTGCGTTCGTAATGTTACCTTCACTTACTCCTTCTGCAAATTTATCCAAATCATGGCGTAAGGTGATGGTGAAATTCCCAATACTAGGCGCTCCTGTTTGAAGGCTAAATTCAAGACCAAGCGGATTGCCATTTTCATCTAAATCTAAATAGGTGATGTTTGTAATGTTCAAACCGCCACCCACTTGGTAAAAAAATTGGTGTGCAATGTCTTCGTCTTTAATTTCTAGTGTAATATCATCAACAGGGCTTTCGGTTTCATTTAATACTACCATAGATGCGTTATAGGAAGCGTTTGCTAATAAATCGCTACTGCTAGTTATTATAGGAGCATTTGGGCCATCGCCATCTAAGTCGCGGTATTCTATAACCACATTTGGTCCTTGGTTTGTAACTAAAGTAACTCTAAGTGTGGTGATTAGCTCCTCTTCATTTATTGGATCGCCACCGTTGTCATTTCTTGAACAAGAGGTTAAAAAAAGAGTTGCAGTAAAGAAAAGCACTATTATTTTTAAATTTTTCATACGTGTTTGTGTTAAAGTTTAATAATTAATTTTTAATCGTACTATAATATTTCTTCCTAAGTCATCTGCATAATAACGAAGTCGGTTTAGGTAATCTCGGTATTCGGTATCAAAAATATTATGGATAGTAAGCCCTAGGTTTAAAACTGAGTTATCAAATACTTTAAAATCGGCATCTGCATTAAAATGCAAGAGATGGTAAGCATCCGGCGGTGTGCTTAAATCTACTAAAGCAAAAGTGTTTGTACTGGGCAAAAATATTTCAAAATTTGTTTCTGGATATTCATTTTGTCGAAACACATAGTTACTTTCCAAAGATAGTTTTAGGTTTTTCCATTTTTTATTTTTATAATGAAAATATGTCGCTAAATTAGCTGGTGGCATTTGTATCAAGGCTTCATCGGTTTTCTTGTCGTTTCCTTTTACAAATGAAAATTTTGTATTTACAGAAAAGTTGCGATCCAATTTCACATACCCATCAATATCTATTCCAAAGAGAGTAGCATTAGTTTGCCGAAACTCCCATACTTGAAAATTTCCACGGATGGTTTGTTCAATTGCAACAGGTTCTAACAAAATAAAATTTTGTATAGAATTTAAATATGGATTGATGGTAAAACTAAAATTAGCTTCTTTTTTTTCCAAAGCCACAGAAAATTTATTTGCAATTTCTTGAGTAAATCGAATATCTCCTATTTCAATTCTGGATGCCGATTGGTGTAACCCCTCACTGAACAATTCCGAAGGATTTGGAGCTCTTGTAGCTAGAGAATAGTTAACAAGAAGGTCATAATTTTTTAAAAATGAATACCTAAAACCGGCAGTTCCTGAAAAGTTATGGTAATTAAAAATAGGATTAGTAAGTATTTGGTTTCCAAAATCTTCCACCACAATTTCAGGGAATTCTAAGTTGTATTCTCTGCTTTCCCAAAGGGATTTTCTATAAAATTTATTTGCATCGATATGGTTAAAATCATAACGAAATCCACCTTCTAAAGTCCAAAAGTCGTCTAAACGATATTTTCCTAAGACATATATTGCGGCATCCAGTTTGTCATAATCAGGAATGAGTCTGCGCACACCGGTATCCGGATTGGCATAATTGTTTTGATACCGCAATAAAATACCTGCATTTCCTTTCAATTTTGGATGTGCATCATAACTTAGATCAGCAGTCAAGGAGTGGGAGGAAAGTTCTAAATCTACCGCTGCTTTATCACCACGTCCACCGCGCCGAATATCAAACTCCAGTCGGTTGTTAAATTGAAAATCGTATTGGGTTTCCAGTTTTCCAAAATTAGTAAGACGGCGAAACACTTTTACTTTTGCTAAATGGTGTGTAACTTCCTGTTTTGGATTGTCAATGGTATATGTAAAATCATTTATCACCAAAGGTCGATTGCTATTTATGGCTCTGAATTGGTCATCAGCACCACCTATATGCGATGCTCTAAGGATTCCTAATTCATTTTGAAAAAAGGAATAATAGCCTTCAAAACCATAGGTAAATTTATTTACTCCAAAACGCAAAGAGGCACCTTTTTCAACCATTGCCGTATTGCTAAGCACATAGTTAGGAGCTTCAAAATCGCCAAATCTTTTAAAGGTTCCTTGAGTATTAGCATACCAACCGTTTTCATAGGTTTTTGTTAAGGAAGAAGTTAGTGTTCCACCCCGTCCATTTGTACCTGCTGTCAGTATTGTTTTTCCAAACAAAGAATCATTTTTAATAATTCTTTCTGGTTCTAACAATACTATGCCGCCAACTGCATCTCCACCATATTGCAAAGCCGATGCTCCTTTAATTACGGAAATACTTCCGGCACTATTTACATCTACATTAGGGGCATGTTCGGCACCCCATTCCTGGTCTTGCATACGCACGCCATTATTCATTATTACCACACGACTGCTATGTAATCCTTGAATAACAGGTTTTACTACGGTACTTCCTGTATTTAAAGAGGAAACACCACTAAGTAATTTTAAAGCATCACCAAGATTTGCATAACTTAAACTTTCTAATTGGTCACTGCTTATTTTGTTTTCCAATTGGGTAGTGACATGGTCTATTCCTGCGCTACCTTTAACAGTAACTTGATCTAATTCTTCTAGATGATGTTCTAGCTTTATGGTTAGTTTTCCGTTATTTGGTACTGTTATCTGAACAATCTTGGTGGAACATTCCGGATGAGAAACTTGCAAGGTATAGGTGCCCGGGCAAATATTTTCTAGCCGAAAGTTTCCGTTTAAATCGGTTTGAGTAATTTTTTCAACTCCAACAACTATAATGGTAGCTCCAATAAGTTTGCTGCCATCGTGAAAATCCTCAATACTTCCTTCAAGCGTTTCTGAACATACTTGGGGGTATATATAAGAGGTAAAAAATAAAAATAGTATGAATAATCGCATTTTTAATTAATTATTTAGTGAATACTTCTGTTTTTTTTACCAGAAGAAATGGTAAAAAAAAATAAAAACGGTTGTTAAGCTACAGCCGGAGGTCCACGTAAATTAAAATGCAGTTGGTTATAATTGCTAAAAAGCAATGTATAGGAAGAAAAAGTAGAATTAAAGTTTTTTATTAGTGAAGGAGTTTCTTCAAAAAAAGAAATAAGTATAGCTGGGGTGAGGTGAAAATCACAAAGCTGGCAATCTAGATCTTTTTTGTGAAAATGCAGTGTACCCATTTCAGTACAATGCTGGTGCTTGTCATGACTATAGGCATGAGCAAAATTTATTATGGATGGAAAAAGCAAAGCAAAAGCAAGAATTGCAAGGAGTATTTTTTTTGCTATGTTGCTTTTTTGCTCTTTCATGAAGCATCATCGAGATTTTTAAAACCAAATCTTCTAAGCATTTTCTTTTCAAAAGCCCAAAAGAAATCAATTTCACCGTATAACCACCCTATAATTAGTAATATAATTTGATAGGCTAAAAATAAAAGGATAATTCGGATGGGCCAAAATAACCAAAAGTCTGCTGAAATTCCTAAAAGTAATGTTAAAGGTTTCCCTAGTTTAGTTGCTGTGCTTCCCGTGATTCCAAAAACTATAAAAATAGTGAGTAATTGCCAATTGGAAGATATGCCCCAACGTGCTTTTAATTTCTTCATCGAAGTTTTTGGTTGTAAGTAGTTTCAAAATATTTGAAGTAATTATATAATAGGTAATTTACTTCTAGTCCATAACGAACATTTGAGTCATAATTAATTTCTTGTTCGTATAAAAGTTTAGAATATCCAGGTGAATATACCCTTCGGTTGTACTCTGAAACATAAATCTGATTTCTGGTTTCTAAATATTCTATTCCATAAAATGTTTTGGGAGGTTGTGTCATAAGCCAGGAATTAAACCCGGGTTCTATGATAATGATTTCATATTCTATACTGTCATTTGCAATGCGTAACGTATCGGAGGAGGCAATAGAAGGCAAATCACCTCCTGATTTTACGGTTTTTTTTGTAGAATCACAACTGTACATGAAAAGGGAAAATGCCATTAAAATGTATATACTTTTCATCTATAAGTAATTATATGTTTTTCATTAGTTATATGAAATCGCTTCTCTTCCTAGGTGTTTACTTACACAAACTAGCTATTAATGGCTATTTCATAGGAAACCAATAGGTACAAAAATACCTAAAATAAATGCACAGATTTTCATTTTAACGGCATTTAACAAAAAAACATTAGTTAGACTGAAATATTTCAATAATTTGTTGTGCTAATTCGGTGCCAATTCTGTCTTGTGCTTCATTGGTTGCAGCACCGATATGTGGTGTTAAGGATATTTTAGGATGCATCAATACTTTTATTTCAGGAACTGGTTCTTTTTCAAAAGTGTCTAGACCGGCAAAGGATAGTTTGTTGTTATCTAACGCCTCTACTAAAGCCACTTCATCAAGTACACCACCACGTGCTGCATTGATTATAGCAGCACCATCTTTCATTAAAGCAATTTGTTCTTTTCCAATTACATATTGCTTTTGTGCAGGCACGTGTATGGTAACAAAATCACTTTGGTTTAGCAAATCGTTTAAGGGTATCGTCTTGATTTTTACCTCCAAACTTTGTCCATCAAATAATTCTACTTTAATGGATTCGTTTTCTATAAAACTATCAGAAGCAATAACCTTCATGCCACAGCCTAGTGCAATTTTAGCAACTTCTTTACCTATGCGTCCTATGCCAATTATTCCAAGGGTTTTTCCTCTTAATTCCACCCCTTTTGCATAGGCTTTTTTAAGGTCGTTGAATTTTAAATCACCATCTAAAGGCATATTTCTATTGGCATCGTGTAAAAATCGAATGCCGGTAAAAAGATGGGCAAAAACTAATTCGGCAACAGATGCCGAGGAAGAAGCCGGTGTATTGATTACCTTTATTCCTTTTTCACGTGCATAAGCTACGTCAATATTGTCCATACCCACGCCGCCACGACCTATCACTTTAATAGATGGGCAGGCGTCTATTACTTCTTTACGTACTGTGGTTGCACTACGCACCAAAACCACGTCAATAGCGTGTTGGTTTACATAATTTGCCAATTGTTCTTGGGCAACTTTAGTAGTTATTACTTCAAATCCGGCTTGTTGTAATGTGTCTATACCACTTTTTGAAATTCCGTCGTTTGCTAATACTTTCATAAGCTTGTTTCGCCTAGGCGATTGTAATTTAATTTATTTGAGATGTTTTTTAACCTTTACTTTTTAAATGTTGCATTACATCCACCAAAACCTGAACGCTTTCCAGTGGCAATGCATTGTACATAGAGGCACGATATCCACCAACGCTTCGGTGTCCGTTTAATCCATTAATACCTGCTTCTTTCACTAATCCTTCAAAAGTATCTTTCATCGATTCATCCACTAGGTTAAAAGTAGCGTTCATAGTAGATCGGTCTTCTTTATTGGCTACAAATCCTTTAAATAATTCATTGTTATCTATTTCAGCATACACTAGTGCTGCTTTTTTATTATTTATTTTTTCAATGGCGGCAATACCTCCATTATCTTTCAACCATTCTAAAGTGAGCATGGAAACATATACAGGAAAAACTGCCGGCGTATTGTACATGCTTTCTTTTTCTATTTGAATTTTGTAATTTAACATAGAAGGAATATAACGAGTTACTTTTCCTAACATTTCTTCTTTTATAACAACAAGTGTTGTACCTGCTGGGCCCATGTTTTTTTGTGCACCTGCATAAATTAAGTCAAACATCGAAAAGTCGATGACGCGTGAAAATATATCACTGCTCATATCACATACCATAGGGACTTGGGTGGTAGGAAAACTTTTCAATTGGGTGCCAACAATGGTATTGTTACTGGTGCAATGAAAATAATCAACATCGGTGGGAATGCTGAATCCTTTTGGGATATAATTGAAACCGGCATCTTTTGAAGTAGCAACCTCAATAACCTCACCGAATGCTTTAGCTTCTTTTAAGGCATTGTTTGCCCAAGTTCCGGTATTGAGATATGCTGCTTTTTTTTCCAACAAATTATAGGCAACCATTAAAAACTGTAAACTGGCTCCACCTTGCAGAAAAAGTGCTTGGTAACCTTTTCCTTCTAATCCTAAATGCTCTAAGGCAAGGCTTCTAGCACGATCCATTACTGCAACAAAGTCTTTGCTGCGATGCGAAATTTCTAATAACGAAAGATCGGAGTCATTAAAATTAAGAACGGCTTTAGACGCCATTTCAAAAACCGATTGTGGTAAAATACAAGGTCCAGCACTATAGTTATGTTTTTTCATAAGTACATATTCCCGTAAAGGAATCTCAAAATTTAAAAATTAATAAAGGTATTCCAACCAACTCTTTTTTATGCCGAAATTGGTAATGAAATATCAGACTGCTAAATTACTGACTTAAAGATTAAAACTAGAAAAATTAGGATTAAATTTTCAACAAGAAGCTAACAGTGTCTTCATTATCTGCATAGTCCCATAAATTTGGATGTTGCGTTTCACCAAAAGCAACTTCGGCATCCATAAAACCGGAGGCTACCACACATTGTATGCTAGCGTTTTCTTGTTCTATTTTGGTGTGTAATTTTTCCTTAGAAGAATAGTATTCATAAAAAACGGTAGCGATAGGCGAGGAGTAGGAGTTATCTTCTTTCAATAGTAAAAAACCATTGTCCAAAAGTGGAAATGAACTCATTAAATATACCGCTTTGTTATAATCGTAATTGTTGGCATATTTTTGTTTGTTTACAAGATAATTCCAAGGAAAAACAGCGTTAAAAAAGGTATCAAAATTATAGTCTTCCGGCACAAATAGTTTAGAAACATTTCTACATCCTAAACCGTAATATCTAAAAATATCGTCTGCCAACCCCTTTAATTGTAAAGGAGTTTCTTTTCCGGTAAGTACGGCAACAGAATTTCTGTTTTTTCTGATAATATGTGGGTATTTACTAAAGTAATAATCAAAATAACGAGCGGTATTGTTACTTCCGGTAGCGATGATGGCATCAAAATTTTCCAGACGTTCTTCCGTAAAATGAATTTTTCCTTTAAGTTTTGGTTCTATCTTTTCAAGATAACTTGCTAAATAGGGTAGAAGTTGCTTGTCTTTTGACGATTGTTTCACTACAACTTGATGTCCGCAGAGTAATACCGAAAGAAAATCGTGAAAACCAACCAAAGGGATGTTTCCAGCCATGATGATTGCCACTCTTTTTTCTTTCCTATTTTCGAGGTTGTACTCTTGTAACCATTTATTTAGTGATTTTTCCTGTAAAGCCTCTGCCCAACGTTGCAATGTAAAGCGAATATTTTCATTTGAAAACCAAGCGTTGTGATGCTCAGCCACCATCATTTTATTTTGCATACCCTCAAAAAAAATATCGTTATAGGGAATATCCCTTTTTTTGACAGGAGTTTCCAAAGCAAACTGTGCGATAAATTTTCCTAAAGCAATAAAAGCATCTTTTCGTTCTGTTAATGTGTTCATGCAATTTGGTTAAGAAATGTTTTGGCGTTATTTTTGTGCAAATTTACATAAAGAAATAGAAAAAGCTATGGCAATTATCATAACAGATGAATGTATAAACTGTGGAGCTTGCGAACCCGAGTGCCCAAATACCGCAATTTATGAAGGCGCAGACGATTGGCGATATAAAGATGGCACCGATTTAAATGGAAAAGTAGTACTTACTAACGGTGAAGAAGTAGATGCCGATGCAGCCCAAACTCCTTTAAGCGATGAAGTATATTATATCGTGCCTAACAAATGCACGGAGTGTGTTGGTTTTCACGACGAACCGCAATGTGCTGCGGTATGCCCTGTAGATTGTTGTATTCCGGATGAAAACCATGTGGAAACCAAAGAACAATTGTTAGCCAAACAACGCTTTATGCATCCTAAATAAGCGTATTGATTTTATATAATCTTAAAAACGGAAACCAATAAAGTTTTCGTTTTTTTTTGTTTAAGAGAATTGGTAAAAAAATTTTAACTTTATCATTACTATATTTTAAAGCGAAACATTATGAAAACACTTTTACTTTTCACACTACTTTTTTTAACAGGAAATGTAATATCTGCACAGTGCAGTTTTGACAGTACCATCACTTCCATACCTGATTTAAGTGGCGGAAACCAAGTACAATGTTCAGATCAAGTTATTGTTTTTACAGCACCGGCAGGATATGACAGTTACCAATGGAAATATACGTTTTCCTCTGGTGGTTCACCCACAAATTTTCCTGGAGAAACAAGTAATACCCTAAGCATTGTAGCAGGTGATTTAGGATTTGCTTACGTTTTTGTTACTATCACTGACAATGGTTGTACAGAAGACTCTAATGAAATTATGTTTGACACCTGGATATTTTTATCTCCTGCCATATCCCATAGTTCAGATACAGATTTATGTTTTGGTGAAACCTCTATAATTTCTAATGCATTTGGTGGACCACAAAATTTTAGATGGTACAAAGACGGGGTTATTGTACAGGAAGGCACGCAGGATTTTTATGTGGTTTCAGAAGCAGGGTCTTATATTTTAGAAGTTTCTTATCCCCAATGTCCAAATCAATGGTTATCCAGCGGTGTTCCTGTACCTTTTACAGTAACAGGAGAGGCTGTAACGATTACGGAAACTGACGGCACCTTATTTACCACCGAAAATGGGACAAATTATCAATGGTTTTTAGAAGGTGTCGAAATTGCGGGAGAAAATACATTTTTTTATACTCCTATAACTACAGGCAATTATACTGTAGAAGTCACATTTCAAGGTGTAGAGACTTGCATATTAATTTCAGATATTTATTTTTTTGATATACTTTCTTTAGAGGATGACATTTTTAATTCTGTTGTTTATTTTGAAAATACTGTTGCAAAAAAAGCACAATTCCTTCTTCACAACAAAACAAATCTAGCAATTAAATATAGCGTTTTTGATCTTTCCGGAAAGAAAGTAATTTCTGCTTCTTCAAATGCTTCTGCCATAATAATTGCAGCTGATTCTTGGAAGAACGGTCTTTATATATGTAACATCACATCTGCTTTAGGGAATATGCATATAAAACTGGTCAAGTAATATATTTTGTGGGAATATTAGGTTTGAAATAACATGATGTTAATATAGATTTTAAAGTTTGTCTTTTCAAAAAGATTTTTTTGTACTTTGGTCTATCTGCAATAAACCTTATGCCTTATTGGTTATACATATTTATACTTATTCTAATCGTTTACATAAGTATTAGTCTTGTGATTTACTATGTGCAAGAGTACTTTTTATTTAAACCTGAAAAGCTATCGAAAGATTTTCAATTTTATTATGAAAATCAACAGGTTGAAGAATATAATATAGAAACGGATGATGGTGCGGTCATTAATGGATTGCATTTTAAGGTAAATAATCCAAAAGGAATTGTTTTCTATTTAAAAGGAAATTCAAAAAGCATCAAAGGTTGGGGAAAATTTGCGGTGGACTTTACACGTCATGGTTTTGAAGTGATTATGTTAGATTATCGCGGGTTTGGGAAAAGTACTGGAAGTCGCTCTCAAAAAGCCATTCAAAATGATTTACAAATCGTTTATGATAAAATAAAAGAAAGGGTATTAGAACGCTATATTATTCTTTACGGAAGGTCCTTAGGATCCGGATTTGCCACTAAACTTGCTTCTCAAAATCACCCTAGAATGCTTATTTTAGATGCTCCTTATTATAGTTTAACTAAAGTAACTGCTCGTTATATGCCATTTATGCCGCTTTCGCTTTTGATGAAATATCCATTGCCTACCTACAAATGGATAAAATTTGTAAAATGCCCTATTCACATTATCCACGGTACAAAGGATAGCTTAATTCCTTTTAAAAGCAGTATTAAACTTTCACAACTAAACCCTAAAAATACAAGGCTTTATGCTGTGATTGGCGGTGGGCATAAAAATTTAAACAACTTTGAATCCTATCATAAAATGCTGGGGGAAATTCTTCATTCCATTAAAGAAAAAGTGAATTTAGAAGGAAGCAGTTTTTCTGTGGTACACAGTGCAAAAAAAACGAAATTTAATGGTTAAAAAGGTTATTTTTGCGGTGCTCTTATTATACACTATGCTTATAGCTTCTATTACCATTTTTCAAGAAAAACTAATCTTCTTGCCTACCGATTTACCACAGGAATATGCGTATTCCTTTACCCAACCTTTTGAAGAGGTAAATCTTACGGCGAAAGATGGTGCCATTTTAAACGCCATTCATTTTAAAACAGAACATCCTAAAGGGGTCATTCTATATTTTCACGGCAATTCCGGCGATTTATCTCGTTGGGGGGAAATAACTTCCTATTTTACCCAATTTGGTTATGATGTTTTGGTAATGGACTATCGCACCTATGGAAAAAGCAGCGGAAAATTAAGTGAAGAAGCACTTTATGAAGATGCCCAACTTTTTTATACCTATTTGCTTGAAAACTATGCAGAATCGTCTATTCTTGTTTATGGACGTTCTTTAGGAACAACGTTTGCAACAGCGGTTGCTGCAACAAATCACCCGAAAATGCTTATTTTAGAAACTCCTTTTTACAATTTGCATTCGGTGGCTAAAAAACGATTTCCTATTTTTCCGATAGATTATTTGTTGAAATATTCGTTTGAAACCAACCAATTAATGCAACAAGTTGATTGTGATTTGGTAGTGTTTCATGGCACAGAAGATAAAGTTGTGCCTTTTGCCTCCGGAAAACGATTGTTTGACAGTGCGCCTTCTATACAGAAAGAGTTTATCAAAATTTCAGGAGCAGAACATAATAATTTAATCGATTTTGAGCTGTATCACACGGTTATAAAAAGATTATTACAATAAAAAATTAGTCCATCTCTTTGGAGACATCGTTGCAATTGGTTTTTGTGATTTCTGTTGTGGTTTCTTTGCCTCCATCTCTATCTAACAATTCACCGTTTATTTCCACTTGACCGGGTCTTTTTATTTGAATTTTGTCTTTTAATAAGGTTAACTCTATTTCTTCTGACTGATTTTGACCTTCTATCCAATAGTCGAATGTTGCTTTTATGACGTTACCTTCTAGGTTTCCAAAAAAATCACCTTCGGTTTTATCTTTTCCAGTAATTTCAATAATGTAGGTGCCTAGCACTTCCTTTCCTTCAATTTCTAAAGCAATTACAGAAGTCATCCCTTGTTCAGAAGAAGCAAAACACATTCTGCCGTCTTGTATTTTATCATTTGTTTCGCTTTTACAAGCGCTAAGGAGCAAGACCACTAAAAGGAGGGCGAAGGTTATACCGTTTTTCATAAGGATTGCGTGTTATTTGAAAATTAAAAATAGGCAATTAAAAAGTAGAAAAGAAAGGTTTGTATAGGAATTTCTTAGCAAATTTTAAAAGGATAAGATAGGGAAAGAAATTAATTGTTATACGGATAGATATACCCTCGGAGACCTTTGTTAGTGTAAACAGGATACACAAAAGGCATAGAAACATCTCGGTACACGGTATTTTTTACCCGATAACCCTCGGAATAATTGGGAGTTCTAACTTGAAATTGTATGCTTGGTTCGTTGGTAGCAGGTCTTGCAAATCCCAAACTTTCTGCGGTATATTCTTTTTGAACGGTATTTTTTCGGTTGAGGTAAGCATCTTGATTGCTAAGTGCGTCAATCATACTCACAGGATTCCAATAATTAGAGGCGTTCACCTGTAGGTTTTTTGAGAACTTTGTTTTTTTAGTAAGTTGCAGAAAGTTACTGTTTTCAACAACAAAAACGGCGGGTAGTGTTTCTTCGGAAAAGGTGAGAAACTTCGCTCCAAATTCCTGAGAAAAAGAAGTAAAGCTGCAACTGAACATAAAGAAAATAAATAGTTTTTTCACCTTTTTATTTTTTACAAATATAGAAAACGTTTTTGACATTGAAACGGAGCAATGTTTATGCCAAGATTAAGAAAAAAACAGCAACTATTTAAATAAAAATCCCGAAGTTTTGCTTCGGGATTTTTGATAATTTAAATTAGATTTTATTCATCCACCAATACCCATTCCCCTTTATCGAGAAGTGGTATGGCTTGTTTGAATTTCATCGATTTGCTCTCCCCACTCATCACATGTTTGATGGTCACTTTATCGTTTCTTCCAATTTTAGGTTTGTCCCTGACGATGGTTTCCGTGACTTGTTGTCTTTGCTGGGTTTGTCCGGCAGCCCTGGACTGTGCAGCTCGTTCATCCATATTGGGGATTTCGTCTTTTTGTGTTTTTAGGTTTTCTTTGCTTTTGCGTTGTCTTGCTTCCCTAATTTGTGTTTGTTCTTGGTTAGGAAGCTCGCCTTTAAACAAGAAAGAAACCACATCTTTATTTACTTTTTCAATCATTGCTTTAAACAATTCGAACGCTTCAAATTTGTAAATCAGCAATGGGTCTTTTTGTTCGTGTACCGCTAATTGCACCGATTGTTTAAGCTCATCCATCTTGCGAAGGTGGGTTTTCCAGGCATCGTCAATAATGGCAAGGGTGATGTTTTTTTCAAAATCGTTAATCAGTTGTTTTCCTTTTGTTTCATACGCTTTTTCCAAATCGGTAGCCACATTTAATGTTTTTACGCCATCGGTAAAAGGCACAAGGATGCGTTTGTACAAGTCTTTTTGTTGTTCAAACACATTTTTAATCACCGGATAAGCCAATTCCGCATTATGTATCATTTTATCGTGGTAATGTTGATACACACTTTTATACACAATACCGGCAATTTCAATATAGTCTTTTTTCTCAAATTCGGTTTCTGTAATAGGCGAGCTCATGGAGAAGAAACGAATTAGTTCAAACTCAAAATTCTTGAAATCTTGCGAAACTTTATTGAATTGGGCTATCACTTCGGAAGTGTCGTAAATCATATTAGCGATATCCACACGAAGGCGTTCCCCAAACAACGCATTGTAGCGGCGTTTGTAAACCACTTCCCTTTGGGCATTCATCACGTCATCATATTCTAATAATCGTTTACGAATACCAAAGTTGTTTTCTTCCACTTTTTTCTGTGCCCGTTCAATGGATTTTGAAATCATAGAATGCTGAATCACATCGCCTTCTTTTAATCCCATTCTGTCCATAAGTTTTGCGATACGTTCGCTTCCAAACAAGCGCATCAAATTGTCTTCTAAAGACACATAAAATTGAGAACTTCCAGGGTCACCTTGACGACCGCTACGACCTCTAAGCTGTCTGTCCACACGTCTCGAGTCGTGACGTTCTGTACCTACAATTGCTAATCCACCTGCTTTTTTCACCTCTTCGGTAAGTTTGATGTCGGTACCACGTCCTGCCATATTAGTGGCTATGGTTACAACACCAGAGTGTCCGGCTTCTTCTACAATTTGCGCTTCTTTTTTATGAAGTTTAGCATTAAGAACATTGTGTTTTATGTTTCTGAAGGTAAGCATTCGGCTTAGTAATTCTGAAATTTCTACCGATGTTGTTCCTATAAGTACAGGTCTTCCGGCGTTGGAAAGTTCTACCACTTCTTCTATAACGGCGTTGTATTTTTCTCTTTTGGTTTTATAAATTTTGTCTTCTCGGTCGTGACGTGTTACGGGTCTATTGGTAGGTATTTCAACCACGTCCAATTTGTAAATTTCCCAAAGTTCGCCGGCTTCTGTAACAGCAGTACCTGTCATACCTGCAAGTTTGCGATACATTCTAAAGTAGTTTTGCAGGGTTATGGTGGCAAAGGTTTGCGTCATTGCCTCAATTTTCACATTTTCTTTAGCTTCAATTGCTTGATGAAGTCCGTCACTATATCGGCGTCCGTCCATAATACGACCGGTTTGTTCATCTACAATCATCACTTTGTTATCCATTACCACATATTGGCTATCTTTTTCAAAAAGGGTATAGGCCTTTAACAATTGGCTCATGGTGTGAATGCGTTCACTTTTTACACCAAATTCTCTAAAAAGTTCTTCTTTTTCCTCTGCTTCTTTTTCTTTGGAAAGTCCTTTCTTTTCAATTTTAGCAATTTCTACACCAATCTCAGGCATCACAAAGAAATCTGGATCATCTTCTCCTGAAAGGTAATCTACGCCTTTATCGCTTAATTCTATTTGGTTGTTTTTTTCATCAATAACAAAATACAACTCTTTATCCACCAAAGGCATTTCTTTGTTGTTGTCCTGCATATAATGATTTTCGGTTTTCTGAAGAATTTGTTTTACTCCTTCCTCTGAAAGGTATTTAATCAAGGGTTTGTTTTTAGGTAGACCTCTAAAGACACGCAATAACTGTAAACCACCCTCTTTTGTGTTGCCTTGTGCGATTAGTTTTTTTGCTTCTGCCAAAACACCGGTTAGGTATTGCCGTTGCATATTTACTAAATCACTTATTTTTGGTTTCAGTTCATTAAATTCGTGGCGGTCTCCTTCCGGTACAGGGCCTGAAATAATTAATGGCGTTCTGGCATCATCAATTAAAACCGAATCGACCTCATCGACAATGGCGTAATGGTGCGGACGTTGTACTAGATCATCAGGGGCATTTGCCATATTGTCTCTCAGGTAGTCAAAACCAAATTCGTTATTGGTGCCAAAAGTAATATCGGCATTGTATGCTTTTCTTCTTTCTATGGAGTTGGGTTGGTGGTAATCAATACAATCCACCGATAGGCCGTGAAATTGATAAATAGGCGCCATCCAAGCACTATCTCTTTTTGCTAAGTAATCATTTACGGTTACTAAGTGTACACCATTTCCTGCAAGGGCATTCAAATAAACGGGAAGCGTAGCAACTAGAGTTTTTCCCTCTCCTGTTTGCATTTCAGCCACTTTGCCTTGATGCAAAGCAATACCTCCTATGAGCTGTACGTCATAGTGTACCATATCCCAGGTAATTTCTTTACCAGCGGCATCCCAGGAGTTGGACCAAATGGCTTTTTCACCATCTAAGGTAACATAATTTTTTTCAGCGGAAAGTTCGCGGTCATAAGCTGTTGCGGTAACTTCCAATGTTTTGTTTTCTACAAATCGTTTTGCGGTTTCTTTTAAAACAGCAAAAGCTTCCGGAAGGATAGTATCTAATGTTTTCTTTTCAATTGCGTAGATGTCGTCTTTTATTTTATCAATTTGTACATAAATATCTTCTTTGCGATTGATATCTTCGGTGGTATTGGCTTCTTCTGCAAGTTTTATGGTTTCGGCATCCAGTTCTTTTCGCGCCTCTTTAATTATTTTTCGAAAATGGTCAGATTTTGCACGAAGCTCGTCTAAAGAGAGTTTCGCTATTTGTTCCTCGTGTTTTTTTATTTGAAGGACTATTGGCATAATTTCACCAATGTCTTTCTTTGATTTGTCGCCTATAAAAACTTTTAATATTTTATCTAAAAAAGTCATATCTATAATTTGGTATTTATTGCTTCAAAATTAAACAAAAAAAAAGCCTCCAAAGAGACTTTTACTATGTTTTCGTTATTAATTAATATTCGTCCTCGTTCCAAAGGTAATCTTCGTCGGTAGGATAATCGGGCCAGATTTCATCAATCGAGTCGTAAGAATCGCCTTCATCTTCGATTGCTTGTAAATTTTCTACCACTTCTAAAGGGGCTCCCGTTCTAATTGCATAATCAATCAGTTCGTCCTTTGTTGCAGGCCAAGGCGCATCGCTTAAATAAGATGCTAATTCTAATGTCCAATACATAACACTTTGGTTTAATTTTCTGCAAAAATAATTTTTTAGATGAAAAAGTCAAGAAAAATCGTAATTATTTCTACATTATTTTTAAGAACTTTGCTCTTATGTTTGTAAGAGATTGGTTTTGAACTTTTTATACTTTAGGAAATTAAAGCTACTTTGCTTTCTTCGGTAACCACTTAATTTCTTCTGCGTGTAAGTCTTTTGACAATTTTCGTGCCAGTACAAAGAGGTAGTCAGAAAGGCGATTTAAGTAGATTAAAACGTGCTCTTCCACAGGTTCATTTTCGTGTAAAAAGCTAGTTTGTCGCTCTGCTCTACGGCAAACACAACGAGCAATGTGACAGAATGACACGGTAGTGTGTCCACCCGGTAAAACAAAATTAGTCAAGGGCGGAAGGGTGTCGTTCATCCGGTCTATTTCCTCTTCTAATAGTGAAATGTCTTTTTCTTCTATTTTTGGAATATTAAGACGTTCTTTACCATTTTTTAAAATAGCTTTTTTAGGTTCTGTAGCTAAAATGGCTCCTGCCGTAAAAAGCCTATCCTGAATTTGTATTAGGACGTCTTTTGATTTATCATCGATATTCTGATCACGAATTAATCCTATATATGCATTAAGTTCATCTATAGTGCCGTAGCTTTCAATGCGAATATGATGTTTAGGAACCCTAGTACCGCCAAATAGTGAAGTGGTTCCTTTGTCTCCGGTTTTTGTGTATATTTTCATTTGGTGGTATTGTTATTTTAGAAATTGAATTTGTTATTCTTTTTCTTTTTCTTTTTTTCTTTCTAAGTAGCCTTTTCTGAAATTTCTATTTTTTTGTTGTCTTCGGTTCTTTTTTAGTCTGTTGCTATTCCAAAGAAAAAAAAATAGAAATATTGCAATAAGAGCTATATATAAAAATGTGTCCTTGTTCATAGTGTTTCCCTGTCTTGTTTTTATGTCTCAAAGCAACATTTTTTTGAGCAAAATGTTGCTTTGAGGTTTTTTAAATGTTTATTTTGTTGGCACAGGAAAGCCTCTGTCGCGCATTAAAGCATCTATGGTTGCGTCTCTTCCTCTAAACAATCGATATGCTTCTGCGGGGTCTATAGCATTGCGAGGTGCAAAAAGATATTTTACCAATTTTGCGGAAAGGTCTTTGTCATAAAAACCACCCGGTGCTTCTTGAAAGGCTTCTGCGGCATCGGAGGTAAGCACGTCTGCCCACAAATAGCCATAATAAGCTGTAGCATATCCTTCACTTGAAAATACATGTCCAAAATGTGGTGTGCGATGGCGCATCACTATTTCTTTAGGCATATTTAGTTTTGCCAAGGTTTCTTTTTCAAATGCTTTCGGATTTATATTGGTTGGGTCGGTGGTATGGTATTTCATATCCATTAATGCGGAAGCTAAAAATTCGGTAGTGGCAAAACCTTGGTTAAAGGTGGATGCTTTTTTAATTTTTTCAACCAATGCCGAAGGGATTACTTCGCCTGTTTTGTGGTGTTTTAAAAATTGATTTATTACTTCATCGGTATATAACCAGCGTTCTAATAATTGCGATTGAAATTCGGTATAATCTCTCACGCCTCCATTAAGGGTTGGATACCGTACTTCGGAAGATAGAAAGTGTAATGCGTGACCAAATTCGTGAAAAAATGTTTCCGCATCATCCCAGGAGATTAAAACCGATTCGCCGGGAGCAGCTTTCACAAAGTTGGAGTTGTTTGATGCTAAAACGGTTTTTTTACCATCAAAACTAGAATGGCTGCGGTATTGGGTTGCCCAAGCGCCGGAACGTTTTCCTTGACGTGCAAAAGGGTCTAAATAATACACACCAATATGTTCGCCGGTGGTTATATCATTTACTTCCCATACTTTTACATCTTCATGAAAAACAGGAACGCTGCCATCGGTGATGGGCGTGAATTTAAAATTAAATAACCTTCCTGCGGTGTAAAAAATAGCGTCAGTTAGGTTGTTTAGCTCCAGGTATTGTTTTACTTCGTCAGAATTTAAATCGTATTTGTCTTTACGTACTTTTTCGGAATAAAAACGATAGTCCCAAGGTTCTATGGTAATGTTTTTTCCTTCTGCTTTAGCGATGGTTTGCATGTCGGCCACTTCTTCTTTCACTCGAGCTAAGGCAGCAGGCCAAACGGCTTCCATTAAATCTATAGCATTTTTTGGGGTTTTTGCCATACGGTCTTGCAATCGCCATTCGGCAAAATTAGCATACCCTAAAAGTTTCACACGCTCGTGGCGTAGTTTTAAAATTTGCGCAACCAAATCATTATTGTCATATTGATCGTTATTATCACCACGGGAATAATAAGTTTTCCAGACTTTTTTGCGCAGCTCCCTTTCCTCGGAATAGGTTAAGAATGGATCCATAGACGAACGTGTATTGGTTATGGCATATTTGCCATCTTTACCATTATCGGTTGCGGTTTTTGCAGCGGCATTTACAAACGATTCCGGAAGTCCTTTGAGTTGGTCTTTGGTGATGTACGTAATGTAGTTTTCTTCATCGGCAAGAACGTTATTAGAGAAGTTGGTATATAAGGTAGATAGTTCGCTGTTAATTTCGGCATAGCGTTTTTTATCTGCTTCGTTTAAATTAGCGCCATTCATTTCAAACTCTTTATAGGTTAATTTTACCAATCGTTGTTGATCAGCCTCTAAAGGGTTTTTCAAGGAATTTTCATAAACGGTTTTAATTCGGTCAAACAGAGGTTTATTTTGTGAAATGGCAGAGCGATAGTCGGCAATTTTAGGTGCTAATTCGTTTTGAATTTCCCTAAATTCCGGGGATGACCTATTACTGGTCCAAATACCATAATATGCAAAGGCTCTGTTTAGAGGTTCTCCTGCACGTTCCATAGCCTCTATGGTGTTTTTAAAAGTAGGGGCTTCGGCAGTTGCTGTAATGGCGTCTATTTCTTTTAAATGATGAGTGATACCTTCTTCTATAGCGGGTTTCACTAGGGTAATATCCATTTTGTCAAATGCGGGAGTGCCATCATAAGGACCTGTCCATGGTGCTAAAAGTAAATTGTCTGTCATTGCTAAGGAAATAGGTTTTTTGTTTTCGTCATTACCGCAACTCACGATGAGTAGTAGGGTACTGATGACTATTATATTTTTTGAAAAAGTAAGTGTTTTGTAATTTTTCATGGGATTTACATTTCAATTCATACTAAAGGAGCAGCAATTTACGGATTTTTTTAATTGTTGTCCGGCATAAATTAAAACAATTGTTAGGAGTCCCAGTAATTACTTGGTTTATAAAATATTTCGTCCCGCTGGGACTTTCTTGTTTAATCGTGTACGTTTTTCTACCGATATTTCGTCCCGCTGGGACTAAAAACAGATCTGTTAGAATCTGAATTTAAATACTCTAGAGGGGGTTTATTATTTATAGAAAATTGTCATAGCCAAATAAGTCCCCAGAGGGGTCAAATGTTTATGATATCTGATGGATTATTGGAACTATAAACAAATTCAATATGGAATATAAAAACAAATATTTATTTCATTGGGAAGAATAACAGGGCAATAAACATTAGAACCCTCTGGGTTTCGATTAATATATTCTTCTTTTGTTATAAACATTATAACCCATTGTTTTCAAAGGTATTATGAAAACAATTTTTTCTTACGCAGCTCAAAATTTTGGCCTAGGTACACTTTTCTTACCATTTCATCCGCTGCTAATTCCTCGGGGACTCCGTGTTTTAGGATACTGCCTTCAAACATCAAATAGGTTCTGTCTGTTATAGCAAGGGTTTCCTGAACATTATGGTCGGTTATTAATATGCCGATGTTTTTGTCTTTGAGTTGTGCTACAATGCGTTGAATATCTTCTACAGCCACAGGATCCACGCCAGCAAAAGGTTCATCTAGAAGGATAAAGTTAGGACTCGTAGCTAAAGCGCGAGCAATTTCTGTACGTCTTCTTTCGCCACCGGACAGTAAATCGCCACGGTGTTTTCGGATATGGCTCAACCCGAATTCCTCTATTAGGGATTCCATTTTACTAAGTTGCTCCTTTTTGGATAGTTTAGTAAGTTGTAAAACGCTTAAAATATTTTCTTCGATGCTTAGTTTTCTAAAAACAGAGGCTTCTTGCGCCAGATATCCAATGCCGTGTTGCGCACGTTTGTACATTGGGTATTTGGTGATTTCGGTGTTTTCCAGAAAAATTCTACCATTATTAGGTTTTATTAATCCAACAATCATATAAAACGAAGTGGTTTTTCCAGCACCATTTGGTCCTAGAAGGCCCACAATTTCTCCGCGATTCACTTCAATATTGATACCTTTAACAACTTCCAGACCTTTATATGCTTTTACTAGATTTTCAGCTCTTAATTTCATGGTATTACGGTTTAAAATTCAAGGTTTTTTTGGGAAACTTTATTCAAGTGGAAAAAACTAAAAAAAAGGGGTTAGCTATTTTCTTCCAGGGCTTCCCAAAATTCATAGGCTCTTCGCAAATGAGGTACAACAATGGTGCCACCTACTAGGGTTGCAATACCTAAAGCTTCCATCACTTCTTCCTTAGAAAGGCCAATTTTGTGTGACGTTTCTAAATGGTATTTCACACAATCGTCACAACGCAAAACAGCAGAAGCCACTAGACCCAGTAATTCTTTTGTTTTTACATCAAGAGCGCCTTCCATATAGGCATTGGTATCGAGGTTAAAGATACGTTTTATCAATTTATTGTTATCGGCAAGAAGTTTTTTATTCATCTTTTCGCGATAGGCGTTGAATTCTTCTACGGGATTATTTTGCATGTGCTTTTAATTTTCTTTTTTGGTTTCTCACTACTATTTTTGAAATAAGGATGCTCACTTCATACAATACTAAAATAGGGATAGCAACAATAATTTGGCTCACAATATCCGGTGGGGTTATAATGGCTGAAATGATGAGCACCACCACCAAGCTCATTTTTCGATATTTTTTAAGTATTTCAGGTGTAACAATACCTATTTTAGTAAGGAAATAGATAATGATAGGCAGTTCAAAAATCAATCCGGAGGCTATAACAGAAGAGCGCACCAAACCGATATAACTACTTAAATCGAAGTCATTAAATACTTCACCACTCACTTGGTAAGATCCTAGAAAATTGATAGAAAGCGGCGTGATAACATAATATCCAAAAAGTACACCAATAAAGAATAGCAGCGAGGAAATAAAGATAAAGCCTCTTGAGGTACTGCGTTCATTTTCCATCATTCCAGGACTTATAAATTTCCAAAATTCATAAATAACATAAGGAAAAGAAACCACAAAACCTGCGGTGATGGAAGTCCATATATGGGCAGAAAATTGTCCTGCCATCAACCTACTTTGCACTCTAAATGGGAGTTCTTCAAAACAGAAACTATCTTGCAAACCAATATATTGTGCTAAATCGCAAAGCACGCGGTAGGTAATAAAGTCGCCTTTTTTAGGGCCGAAGATGATGGTGTCAAAAATAAAATCTTTTGCAAAAAATGCAGCGATACCCACTATAACGACACTCAAGGTAGCACGAATGAGGTGCCAGCGCAAGTCTTCCAGATGATCTAAGAAAGACATTTCTTTGTTTGGGTCTTTTTTATTTCTTCCTAACATTAGATAATGCCTTCTTTAATAAGATTGTGTAAATGAATAACCCCTTCATAGGTATTGTTTTTTTCCACTAGCAATTGTGTAATACCAAAAGTATTCATCATTTCCATGGCTTGCATAGCCATGGCATCACTGGCTATTTGTTTTGGGTTTTCAGTCATAATATCCTTTGCTTTTAGTCCGGATATGGTATCTGTTTTGGAAAGCATCCTTCGCAAATCGCCATCGGTAATAATACCTATTATTCTATTATTTTCAACAACAGCGGTAACGCCAAGCATTTTTTCCGAAATTTCAACGATAACCTCTTTAATATCAGCATCAGGAGAAACCATTGGTTTTAAGTTGGTACTGCTTAAATCATTCACTCTTAAATAGAGTTGTTTTCCAAGAGAGCCTCCCGGATGAAATCGTGCAAAATCTTTGCTCGAAAATCCTCTTAGGTCCAACAAACACACTGCAAAAGCGTCACCTATGACCAGTTGAGCAGTGGTGCTTGTTGTGGGAGCTAAGTTATTTGGGCAAGCTTCTTTTTCAACATAAGCATTTAGTACATAATCGGCATGAGTGCCCAGGAAAGATTCTTTATTAGAGGTAATAGCAATAAGTTTATTTCCCAAGGATTTTATCAAGGGTACGAGTACTTTTATTTCCGGAGTATTTCCGCTTTTTGAAATGCAAATAACCACATCTTCGGGTTGGATGGTACCTAAATCCCCATGAATGGCATCTGCAGCATGCATAAATCCTGCAGGCGTTCCGGTAGAATTTAATGTGGCGACAATTTTTGTGGCAATATTAGCACTTTTTCCTATGCCGGTAATAATTATCCTACTCTTGGAATGAAATACATAATTTACGGCATTTGCAAATTCATCATCCACTAAATCAGCAAGATAGCCTATAGCTTTGCTTTCTATTTCTATCGTTTTTTTAGCTAGAGAAATTATTTTTTGATTGTTTTGCAAAACTTAACATTATTTTTGGATTGTACGTTCTTAAGAAATCACTATATTTAGACTACAAATGTATATAAAATAATTATAGTATAGTGAGCGAAATTGACATACACGCAGCCCTCAAAAAGTATTTTGGGTTTAGTAAATTTATAGGACTGCAAGAAGAGGTAATTCGAAGCGTGGTAAACAAACAAAACACCTTTGTAATTATGCCCACCGGCGGCGGAAAATCATTGTGTTACCAGCTACCGGCACTAATCGCTGAGGGCACAGCTATCGTTGTTTCTCCCCTTATTGCTTTAATGAAAAATCAGGTGGATGCCCTCCGTGGTTTGTCTTCAGAACAGGGGATTGCCCATGTGTTGAATTCATCCTTGAACAAAACGGAAGTAAAACAAGTAAAAAGCGATATAACCGCAGGCATCACTAAGCTACTCTATGTAGCTCCGGAATCGCTTACCAAAGAAGAGAATGTTGCGTTCTTGCGCAGTGTTCCCATTTCTTTTATGGCTATTGACGAGGCGCATTGCATTAGTGAATGGGGTCATGATTTTCGTCCGGAATACCGAAATTTAAAATCTATTATTCATCGCATAGGCGAAGATATTCCAATTATTGGGTTAACGGCAACGGCTACGCCAAAGGTGCAAGAGGATATCCTTAAGAACCTCAATATGCAGGACGCAAACACTTTTAAAGCGTCCTTTAACCGCCCTAATTTGTATTATGAAATACGCCCAAAAACTAAAAATGTAGATGCCGATATCATTCGATTTATCAAGCAGAATGATGGCAAAAGCGGCATTGTTTACTGTTTAAGCAGAAAACGTGTAGAAGAGCTTTCGCAAACGCTTCAGGTAAATGGCATTAATGCCGTGCCCTATCATGCAGGATTAGATCCAAAAACCAGAGTGCGGCATCAGGACATGTTTTTGATGGAAGATGCTGATGTGGTAGTGGCAACCATAGCCTTTGGAATGGGAATAGACAAACCCGATGTGCGTTTTGTTATACACCACGACATTCCTAAGAGTATTGAAAGTTATTATCAGGAAACCGGAAGGGCAGGAAGAGATGGTGGTGAAGGACATTGTTTGGCTTTTTATTCCTATAAGGATATAGAGAAATTAGAAAAATTTATGAGCGGCAAGCCCGTGGCGGAGCAAGAAATTGGACAAGCACTCCTGCAAGAAGTAGTGGCCTTTGCCGAAACATCCATTTCACGCCGAAAATTTATCCTGCATTATTTTGGGGAAGAATTTGACAATGCTACAGGCGAAGGCGGTGATATGGACGATAATATGCGCAATCCCAAAAAACAACTTGAAGCGAAAAATGAAGTGGTAACCCTTTTAAAAGTAATAAAAGAAAGCAACCAACAATACAAATCAAAAGCCATTGTGCAAATCCTAATAGGAAAGATAAATGCCTTAATCACCTCGCATCGCATTGATACACAACCATTTTTTGGCAGTGGAAAAGGTAGGGATGCTGCTTATTGGATGGCATTGTTGCGCCAGGTTTTGGTTACTGGCATGCTTTCCAAAGACATAGAAACCTATGGAGTAATAAAACTCGCAAAAAAAGGAGAAGCATTTTTAAAGAAACCAGTGTCATTTATGATGACCGAAGACCATTCCTATAAAGATGCTAATGACGATATACTAGAAACAGCGCAAAAAGGAGGTGCGGTAGCCGATGAACACCTCTTTAAATTATTAAAGGAAGAGCGCAAAAAAGTAGCACACAAACTCAGCTTACCCCCTTTTGTTATTTTTCAAGATCCTTCTTTAGAAGATATGTCTCTTAAATATCCTTCCTCTCTTGAGGAACTTGCTAATGTTCATGGCGTAGGAGAGGGAAAAGCCAAGAAATATGGCAAGAGCTTTATCGCGCTTATTAATAGGTATGTGGAAGAAAATGATATTGAACGTCCCGACGATTTGGTCGTAAAAACCACAGGCTCTAACAGTGCGTTAAAACTATACATCATTCAAAATGTGGATAGAAAACTACCCTTAGATGATATTGCTTCAGCAAAAGGGCTTTCCATGGATGAGTTTATTAAAGAAATGGAAGCCATTGTTTTTAGTGGCACCAAACTTAATATCGACTATTGGCTGGATGAAATTCTGGATGAAGACCAGCAAGAAGAAATTTATGACTACTTTTTAGAAGCCCAAACCGATAAAATCGAAAAAGCGATGGATGACTTTGATGGCGATTACGAGGAAGAAGAACTCCGTTTGTTCCGTATTAAGTTTATTAGTGAGGTAGGAAATTAGTTACAATAACCATGACTTACGGGTTTTATAGAGCATCTTCTTATCGTTATCTTTAGTATCCCGGTGCTAATTAACCTTTTTTTAATTCCGATTAGTTTTGTTTGTTCCGAACTAACTGTATATTTGCAGCTTCATTTTAAAGCAACGATTTTGGCAACTTATACAAAAGAAGAATTAATAGAAGAGTTAGGCATGCATTTTGAAAACCTTTACAATTTGCCTCCGCTGGCAACTCGCATTCATGCCACCCTTATTTTGAACGGCGAAAAGGAGTACAGTTTTGATGAAATAATTACATTCACTAACGCCAGTAAAAGCTCTGTTTCCACCAGTTTAAACTTGCTTTTGCAGACCGATAAAATTGAATATGTTACCAAACAGGGAGATAGAAAGCGGTATTTCAGAAAAAAGAGAGACTATTTAAAATCACGATTAATCAATTATAAGGCATTAATTGAAAAGGAGATTTCCATTTTTGAAAAGACCCTTGTCTTTCTTCAGGAAAGTGAAATGGAAGCCTATAACAATCATTTGTGTTTCACCTCTGTGTATAACGATTATCTCAAAGATTCCAAAAAATTATTGGAAACCACTTTACTTCAACTAGAGAATGTCTCCTAAAAAAACTACTCCTTATATATACCTAACATCAACCCACCTTATGAAACAGTATTTAATTTTAATTGCCTTTACATCCTTCTTTATTTTGCAGTCTTGCAAGGACAAAAACCAACAAGCGCCACCTTCTGCCATGCCCTTTCCGGTAATTTCTATTGCTTCAAAAACAGTTACAGCATACCAACGCTATCCAGTAAGAATCGAGGGTACTAATAATAGTGCGGTTCGCGCTAAAGTGGGTGGGTATATTACCAAAGTATTGGTAGATGAAGGGCAGAAAGTGAAGAAAGGGCAATTGCTTTTTACTTTAGAGACCCAAACCTTATCGCAAGATGCAGAAGCCGCTCAAGCCAATGTAAATGCTGCTCAGGTAGAAGTAAACAAATTAAAACCCTTAGTAGAAAAAAACATCATTAGCAATGTGCAATTAGAAACGGCAAAAGCCCGTTTAGCACAAGCGAAAAGCAGTTATAACAGTATTTCAGCTGCCATTGGGTATGCCAATATTCAAAGTCCCATTGATGGGTATGTGGGGTCCATACCTTATCGCGAGGGTGCACTTGTTAGTCCTACCGACACGCAGCCTCTTACCACGGTTTCTACCACCAAGGAAGTATATGCTTTTTTTGCATTAAATGAAAAAGATTATTTGGATTTTTTAAGAAATACCGAAGGTACAACCCGCGAAGAGAAAATAAAAAACTTTCCGGAAGTGGAATTGGAATTGGCTACTTCCAAAATATATGAAGAAAAAGGAGTTATTGAAACGGTTACCGGACAAATAAATCCATCCACAGGCACGGTAACTTTCAGAGCAAAATTTCCTAATCCTAATGGGTATTTGGCCAATGGAAGCAGTGGGCAAATTAGAATTCCAACGGTATATACCGATGCTGTAGTTATTCCTGAGTCTGCTTCTTATGAGCGACAAGGCAAAATATATGCTTATAAAGTACAAGGAGATACCCTTGCTGTTAGCACTCCTATTGAAGTTATTGCTCGCGTAGATTCCTACATTCTTGTATTAAGTGGATTGCAAATTGGCGATAAAATTATCACCCAAGGCATTGGTAAATTGCGCAACAACACACCTATTATTCCGCAAATGGTAGATTTTGACAGTATAACAAGTGGTTTAAAACCTATATTTAAATAAGAACATACTATGATAAAATTATTTATTGAGCGGCCGGTACTTTCGACGGTAGTTTCTATTATTATCGTACTCTTAGGAATTTTAGGCATCAACGCTCTGCCCACCACACAATATCCAGAAATTGCACCACCAACCATACAGGTTAACGCCAATTTTCCCGGTGCCAATGCGCAAACGGTATTAGAAAGTGTGGTCATTCCTATAGAAGAACAAATCAACGGGGTAGAGGGGATGACCTATATTACTTCTACCGCCAGTAATAATGGTAGTGCTCAAATACAAGTATTTTTTGAACAAGGAGTGGATCCGGATATTGCGGCTATCAATGTGCAAAATCGTGTAGCGCGAGCCAATCCCTTACTACCACGTGAGGTAACCCAATCGGGAGTAATTACCCAAAAACAACAAACCAGTGCATTGATGTTTTTAACGGTATTTTCTGAAAATAAGGATTACAATGCCACTTACATTCAAAATTATTTAAATATCAATGTATTACCTGCCTTAAAACGTATCAATGGGGTAGGGAATGTGAATGTATTTGGCTCTAAAAATTATGCCATGCGCATTTGGTTGCAACCTGAAAAATTAGCTGCCTATCATTTAGTGCCCGAAGATATTACCGCCGCAATCAATGAGCAAAGCAGAGAAGCTGCGGCAGGGTCTTTAGGTCAAAATAATGCAGAAGCTTTTGAATATGTACTTACCTACAGTGGGCGTTATAAAGAAGAATCGCAGTATGAAAATATTGTGATAAAAGCGTTAGATGGAGGTCAATTCTTATACCTAAAAGATGTAGCTACTGTAGAGCTGGATGCAGAAGCTTATAGTGTTATTTCCTTTACTAATGGCAATCCGGGAGTGAGTATGGGTATCTATCAAACACCGGGCTCTAATGCACAGGAAATTATTGAAAACGTTCATGAAACCATGAAAGGTTTGGCTGCCGGTTTTCCAAAAGGGCTTACCTATATCGTTAATTTTGACACCAACGAGTTTTTAACAGCGTCTATTAATAAGGTTTTAGTGACCCTTTTAGAAGCTTTTTTGTTGGTGTTTTTGGTAGTTTTTCTCTTTTTGCAAGATTTTAGATCCACGTTAATTCCTGCCATTGCAGTACCGGTATCCATTATTGGCACCTTTTTCTTCCTCAATCTTTTTGGCTATTCCATCAATTTATTGACGCTATTTGCTTTGTTGTTAGCAATTGGTATTGTAGTAGATGATGCGATAGTGGTGGTAGAGGCGGTGCATGCCAAGTTAGAAAAGGGGGTAACTTCTGCTTTAGAAGCTTCTAAACAGGCGATGGATGAAATTACTGGAGCCATTATTTCCATCACCTTAGTTATGGGTGCTGTGTTTATTCCCGTTACTTTTATTGAAGGACCTACCGGGGTGTTTTATAAACAATTTGGCGTAACGCTTATTGTTGCCATAGGCATTTCTGCCATCAATGCGCTTACTTTAAGTCCGGCGTTAAGTGCTTTGTTTTTAAAACCCCATACCGATAAAGAGCGAAAGAAAAATCTTATGGGACGTTTTTTTCTTGGCTTTAATAAAGTGTTTACGGCATCCACAAAAAAATACATTACCTCGCTTCATTTTTTATATCGCCATAAATGGGTTACGGTACTTATACTTGTTGTTTCTGTGGCTGGCATTTTTTGGGCATCGTCCGAAACGCCAAAAGGGTTTGTTCCTGATGAGGACAGGGGTTTAATTTTTGTTAATGTAGAATTACCGGCTGGAGCCACGTTAGACAGAACGGTACAAATCACTGCTGAAATAAGTGAAAAAGCCCGTAAAATTCCGGGTATTCGTGCCATATCGCTTGTAAATGGTTTTAGTATTATAGGAGGTTCGGGAAGTAATTTTGGACTAGGTTTTATCAAATTAGATTCTTGGGAAGAACGAAAAGATCCTAGCAAATCGGTAGAAGCCATTACCGGCCAACTTTTTGGTATGGCTGCAGGCATTCCGGGTGCAAAAATCTTGTTTTTCGCACCACCTAGTGTTCCCGGATTTGGTATTTCATCGGGTTTTGAATTGAAAGTTTTGGATCCATTTGGCGGCAGCTTTTCCGATTTGAATGAGGTAACCCAAAATTACCTGCAAGAATTAAACGCCCGCCCTGAAATTTTATATGCACAAAGTTCCTTCAACACGAACTATGCGCAATATGAAATAGACGTGAATATTGCCAAAACCAAAGAAGCAGGAATTACAGTAAGTTCTATTTTATCGGCCTTACAAGGGTATATAGGAAGTGTTTATGCCGCAGATTTTTCTCGTTTTGGAAAACAATATCGTGTATTTGTGCAAGCATTGCCTGAGGACAGGACTTCAGTGGAAAGTTTAAACCGTTTGTTTGTCAGAAATGCCCAAGGCGAAATGGCTCCTATCACTGCATTTATAGAATTAAAAAGGGTGTATGGGCCACAGTCGGTAACACGATTTAATTTGTTTAATTCGGCAAGTATCAATGGTGCAGCAGCTCCCGGTTATTCTACCGGCGATGCTATAGCAGCCGTGCAAGAAGTTACTGCCACCGCTTTGCCACAGGATTATAGTGTCGGTTTTTCCGGGTTGACAAGAGAAGAAATTTCCTCCGGAAATCAAACCACCACCATATTTTTACTTAGTATTCTTTTTGTCTATTTTATTTTAGCGGCACAATATGAAAGTTATTTATTGCCTTTGGCAGTCATCTTTTCCTTACCGGTTGGCGTTATGGGAGCCTATATGGTGACCATGCTCTCCGGATTGGAAAACAATATTTATTTTCAAATAGCCTTAATCATGTTATTGGGGCTTCTAGCAAAAAATGCCATTCTTATTGTAGAATTTGCCAGACAACGCCGTCGAGCAGGATACAGCATTTCCGAGGCGGCTTTTGAAGGAGCTAAAGCGCGACTTCGACCTATTTTAATGACCTCCTTTGCCTTTATTATCGGGTTATTGCCATTGGTTTTTGCTTCCGGAATCGGTGCAAGAGGTAACAATGCCATAGGAACAGGCGCAGTAGGAGGATTGTTTGTTGGTACGGTATTAGGTATTTTTATCATTCCTATCCTTTATATTTTCTTTCAGTGGCTTCAGGAAAAAGTCAGTAAAAAAGCACCAATTATAGTTACAAATGAATCTCATGAATAAAAAATATATAGTACGCTTTGTTGTCCTATCAGTATTTGCTATCATCCTGCAAAGTTGTTTTGTAGCGAAAGACTACACGCGTCCACAAGTAATAGAAGAAGCAAATTTTCGCAGCGACCACTTGCCTAAGGACAGCACAAGTCTTGCCGATGTTTCTTGGCGTGCCTTGTTTACCGATGCTTCTCTTGTAGCCTATATAGAAGAAGGTTTACAAAACAATCTGGACATACGGGTAGCGATGCAACAAATAGCCACTGCCAATGCCTATTACCGCCAAGGAAAAGCAGGTTATTTGCCTACATTAGGATTAAGAGGACAGGTTACCCATCAAGAACTTTCTAAAAACAGCCAATTTGGAAGTTTTTTTGATGGCAGCATTACCCAATACGAACTCACCGGCAACCTCTCTTGGGAAGCTGATATCTGGGGAAAAATTCGCAGTAATAAACGTGCTTCTGAAGCCGCTTATTTGCAAACCGTGGCAGCGCATCAAGTCGTAAAAACCCAATTAATCGCTGAAATAGCAACTGTTTATTACCAATTACTTACCCTAGATGCCCAAGTACACATTGTAGAAAAAACCATTGCCAACCGCAGTACAGGATTAGAAACCACTATGGCATTAAAGGATGCAGGTATTTTAACCGAAGTTGCCGTAAAACAAACCGAGGCACAGTTGTACAATGCCCAATCGTTGCGCATTGACCTGCAACGCGATATTGCCTTAGCTGAAAACAAACTTTCCATATTGCTGGGCACCACCCCAAAACAAATAGAAAGAGGCACTTTAGAAACACAGGTACTTGCACCCGAATTAAAAATCGGCTATCCGGCAGGCTTACTACGCAACCGTCCCGATGTCATTGCTGCTGAATACAGATTAGTTGAAGCATTTGAAATGACCAATGTGGCTCGCAGCAACTTTTATCCATCATTAGCTATTACCGCAAACGGAGGTTTTCAAAGCCTGGATATAGACCAATTGTTAAGTGCCAATTCCCTTTTTGCTACGTTTGTGGGGTCTTTGGTGCAACCCTTGCTGAATGGTAGAAAAATAAAAACCAATTATGAAGTAGTACAAAGCCAACAAGAAATAGCTTATTTACAATTCAAACAAACCCTTTTAGATGCCAGCCGAGAAGTTTCGGATGCTTTATATGCTTTTGCCGCTGCCGAGGAAAAAATAGGATTCACAACCAAAGAATTTGAAGCCTATGATTTGGCGACTTCCTATTCCGAAGAGTTGTTAGATAATGGTATTGCTAATTATCTGGAAGTGCTTAACGCCCGTGAAAATGCCTTGAGTTCCGAAGTGCGAATCACTACGACAAGGTTTGCCCAATTACAAGCCGTGATAGCGTTGTATCGCGCTCTTGGTGGTGGGGTGGAATAGGTTTCATTATTTCTGTGGTTTGATTTTTTTTTAAGATTAAACAGCAATTTGTATTAGCGATAAATATGAAACGCCAAAAACATTAGACCCCGCTGGGGTCTTAATTGCTTAACACAATTTTTTATAAACATTAGACCCCGCTGGGGTCGTTAGATATTAGCATAATTTTCTAATTTGATATTATGGAACCCAGAGGGTGCCAATGTTTATAGCAAAAACATGAATGTTATAATTTGAACCCAGAGGGTTCATATGTTTACATTTTTTTATTCCATTAAATATGTTTTTTATTCCATATTAAATATGTTTTCATTAATGAATAAAT
>MNYN01000038.1 GCA_001873105.1 Flavobacteriaceae bacterium CG2_30_34_30
GGTTTTTCCACCCTTCCAAATAATTTTTCTTTCCAATTAGTCCATTTGTATTTACGAGCCATGATAAATAAAATTAAAGGATAGAAAAATAATACTGGAAGTAATATTTCCAATAGGGTATTATTGGCTTGTTCAGAGGTATATTTGAAAATAGCATCGGTTTGGAGTGCAGACCAGTCAGCAGTAACTAACAATGCTGCCATAAGATTGTTTCCTAAATGAAATCCCAAAGCAAGTTCCAAACCTTCGTCCATTAAGGTCATAATACCTAAAGTGAGTCCGGTACCAATATAAAAAACCATCACAATAAAACCTATTTCAGCTACTTCGGGATTAGCACTATGGGCAATACCAAAAAGTACTGAGGTAATTATTAACGGAAACCATTTGTTTTTTACAATTATACCGAGATGCTGCATAAAATAACCTCTGAAAAGATACTCTTCTAAGCCAATTTGAAAAGGGAAAAGTATCAAACTAATAACTAAAAGTATGGCAAATTTTTGTGCATTAAATTGCAACTCAACCTGAGACGGGTCTATGTAATATGCTATCAGAAAAGGGACTACAATAAAGGTTATAATCAGTGAAAACGAAAAGAAAAACCTTTTCCAATCTACTTTATCTCGTGACGTTGTCAATGACAAAATACTGCGTTGATGCATATATTTTACTAAAATAAATAATAGTATTAACAGTATGGCGAAGGGTAGTAAATTAATTATTAAACTTAAATTTGTCGGAATGTTTTTAATCAATTCGTACGCTATTGCCAAGTCTTCTTTAGAAGTGAACAAAAACATAATAAAATTTAGAATAAAAATTCCCGAAATAATGATGGCTGTTAAAAGAAACATCCATAATTCTGTTTTTCCTTTGTAAGCTTGTTGAATGTAGTTCATTTTTATTTGCTTTCTAATTCCCATTTCTTTTTAGTATTGTAATATAGATTTCCTCCTACTATTTCTAAAGGAGAATCAATATTATTTGTATATAAACTTCCTGTGCCTAAACCTTGCGGTAATTTACTGTTTTTTGTAAAGGTATATTGGGCTATGGCATTCAACCCGACATTACTTTCAAGAGCAGAGGTAATCCACCAACCACAGTTTTGATTTTCTGCCAGTGAAATCCACGTGTCACATCCATGAAAACCTCCCACCAAACTCGGCTTTAAAATTAGGTAGTGCGGTTGGATTGTTTGTAGGAGTTCTTGCTTTTTTGTTACAGAAAAAACACCTATTAATTCTTCGTCTAATGCAATGGGAAGTGGTGTTTTCTTACATAATTCTGCCATTTCTTGCCATTGTCCAGCTTTGATGGGTTGCTCGATGGAATGCAATTGTAAGTCGGCAAGTATTTTAATTTTTTCAAATGCTTCTGTAACGGCAAAAGCTCCGTTAGCATCTACTCTTAGTTCTATATCTGCCGGCGAAAATTCTTTTCTAACAGATTTTAATAATTCTATTTCTGAATGAAAATCAATCGCTCCAATTTTCATTTTTATGCACCGAAAACCCTGTTCTATTTTTTCTAGAATCTGGGTTTTCATAAATTGCTTTTCTCCCATCCACACCAAACCGTTTATGGGAATAGCGGTTTCGCCTTTAGTAAAATCCGAAGGATATATTTCAAAAGAATTTTTTGCATTAAGTGAAAGAAAAGCGGTTTCTAAACCAAACTGTATGGAAGGAAATTCTTCTAGTTCCTGTAACAAATACTCCAATTCTTTTGAGATGTTATTACAAACCCACAACAACTTTTCCTCATAATCTGGCCGATCGTCAATACTTAATCCTCGAAGGATGCCGCACTCGCCTACTCCTTTTTTATTATCCTTAAATATTTCTATAAACCAAGTTTCTTTGCTGTTTAAAATGCCTCGAGAAGTACCGCTTGGGTGCTTGAATTCTAGGATGTATTTTTTATAAGTTGCTTTCAAGGCAGGTGCATTATTTCATGCTTTATTTTTAACAGCTAGGCTAAAATTATATTTTTTACAACTCGATACTTTCTGTTAACTCTAATAGCATCAAATCTTTATTGGCATTATAAAACTTGCGTTTTGCTTCTTCATGGTCAATGACAATATAGCCAAATGTATCGTAATGACACCCAATAATTTTATCACATTCAATAAATTGTGAAGCAATAATAGCATCGTCTATTCCCATCGTAAAATTATCGCCTATAGGTAAAATAGCAATATCTAATTTGGTGTACAACGGGATGAGTTTCATATCCATAGTTAAAGCAGTATCTCCAGCTATGTATATGTTTTTGTGTTCGCCTTCTATAACAAAACCACCGGGTTGACCACCATAACTACCATCAGCAAAAGAGCTGGTGTGGTGTGCAATAACGTATTTTACCTTTCCAAAATCAAAATTCCAACTTCCCCCAAGGTTCATAGGATGCACAGTGATTCCTTTATTTTCATAGTGCGTTGCTATTTCAAAATTGCTTACAATAACTGCTCCGGTATTTTTGGCAATGGCTTCGGCATCCAGCGAGTGGTCCTGATGTGCGTGAGTTAGTAGTATATAATCTGCCTTTACATCAAGGATATTAATTTTACCATGTAACAATGGGCTGCCACTAATAAAAGGATCTATTAGAATGTGTTTTCCCTTGATTTCTAATGCAAAACTGTTGTGTCCGTAGAATGTGATTTTCATATTGTTTTTTTATCATATAAAGATAGTAAACAAAATTGCAAACAAAAAAGTACTGAGCGCAACCTTCTTCAATTCGCCGTCTAACATGATTGGGACTTTATTTTTAAAAACTGTTTTTAGGTTTAACAGAAAAGGAATAAAAGCAATCAGATATACAAACTGTATGGGCTCACTGTAATTTAAAACTGTAAAAATTACTGCGCAAACCATTCCGAATAACAACAAAAAGGCATGGTACTTTTTGGCTTTCTGTATGCCTAACTTCACCACCAACGTATTTTTTCCAGCCGCACTATCATTTTCAATGTCGCGCATATTATTCAGGTTTAACACTGCGGTGCTAAAACAACCAATAGCTGTTGCGGGCAAAATTAACTGCCAATGAAGGTTGTGGGTGAACAAATAATAACTTCCCAAAACGCTCAAAAGCCCAAAAAACAGAAAAACAAAAACATCACCCAAACCAGAATAGCCATAGGCTTTCTTTCCCACGGTATATTTAACTGCAGCGATTATGGAAACAATGGTAAGATTGAAAAACACAAACGAAATAATGAAGTTTTCATTTCTGAAAGCGCTAAAAATCAATATTGTAGCCAAAAAAAATGTGATGACTCCCGTAATAATCATCCCAATTTTCATTTGTTTGGGTGAAATAATCCCTGAAGCAACCATTCGTTTTTCACCCTCCCTATTGGCATCAGTTCCCCGTATGCCGTCGCCGTAATCGTTCGCGAAATTTGACAAAACCTGAAACCCGATGGTGGCTAAAATTGCCAACCAAAAAAGACAAGATGTCCACAATGGCGCACTTGAACTCATTGATTCAATATTTCCGAGTGAAGCTCCAACAATAATCCCCGAAACCGAAAGCGGTAAAGTTCGCAACCTTGCCGCGGCAATCCAAGCTTTAATTTTTGTCATTAATTATTTTTTATTGAAGTACAAAAATACGCTTTAAATGTAATAACCGCCTCTAATTAAAGAAGCGGTTTCCCAGCTTAATAATTGAACAATTTAAAAAATAATTAACTACTTAACAATTAACTTTTGTGAAATACCTTTTGAGTTTTTAATAATATAAGTTCCTGATGAAAGTGTAGAAACATTTAAAGAACCGGTTTCTTTTTCTGAAATAACCAAACGTCCCAACATATCAAACACTACATAAAAATCTGGCTTGCTTAAGAAAACGTTACCATTTGCTGGGTTTGGATAAACTTTAAAAGTATCATTCGAAGCAAATTCGTTATCATTTACCGAAAGAACATTATCCAATGAATAAATGCTTAGGGTGGCGCTCACTTCGTTTGAAAGGATTACCAAAGCTTTTCCGGTTGGGCTATCTGCAGCTTCAACATAAACAACACCTTCAGGGCCCAAATCGCCACTCTCTGGATCTCCGGGAACAGTTCCTCGGCTGTTTACATATTGAAGATATACCGGGTTAACAGGATCCGTAATATTGTAAACCATCATTCCTCCTATTCTTTCCAATAAAATAAATGCATAAGCCTCATTTCCAATTTGCTTAACAATAACACCTTCTGGCTCTGGCCCTTTGTTATCGCTTCTGTTTTTGAAGTTGTTGTTACTATTGCTCGCGTTGAAAATGCCTCCCAAATTAGGGTCTGCAGCGGTGATAACTTCAAAATCGTTGCCACTGTCGTAAACCAAGTTTCCTGTTGTTGCTTCAAAAATACTGAAGGAACGTCCACCGAAAACATGGATTTCTTCGTAAAGGCCATCGCCATTTTCATCACCCGATGCAGCGGTAAAGTTTATATCACCAAGATTGGTTTCCAGTTTCAAAATATCAATATCTGAAAACACAGCAGGATCAAGAATATAATCTGCATCGTCAAGTTTTCTTTCTTCGGAGTACCCTGAGTAATCACGAGAGTCACCTTCGTTTGCGGTAACTATATAAGCTGTTCCGTTTACGGTATAATAGGAAACAGCGTCTGGCATATACAAACCTTTAATTGGCCAAGATGCATTGAAAATGAAATCGGTTTCATCTGAAGTATCCAAAGAGTTCTGCGGTAAACTGTGGTCTTTTTTTCCGAAAGAAATAATCTCGGTAATCTCCAAAGTGGAAAGATCAATAATTGCATAGGCATTGTTTTCTTGAAGCGTAACATAAGCCATTTGTGAGTCATCTGAAACCGCAATGTATTCTGGTTCCATATCTTGAGAAACCGAAGCACCCGGGCCAAATACTCTAACTCCAGCTGCAATTAAGGCTGCTTGTTGTGCATCAAAAGAATTGAAATTCAAAGTTGTTACATCGGCTTGTGTAATATTTCCCAAACCAGCAGAAACATCAATTACAGATACCGAACCTTCTGGATCTATAGTGTAATCGTCACTCGGCTGACCTTCATTAGCTACCAAAAGTTTAGTGCCATCGGGTGAAAAAGTAAGCATATCAGGCAGTGAGCCAACTTCCAAAACGGTTGGGTTGTTACCATCTGTATCTGCAAGAACCACAAAACCATTGTCAAGTGGGTTGGTGGCGGCAATGGCTGCAGCAACAATTCCGTTATTTACGGCTACACTTTGTACAGAACTTCCGAAAACAGTAATATCTACAGTTGCCAAAGAGGTTATATTTTGTGGATCAGAAAAATCCAAAGCTTCAATTGAAGTGTCATTTGTAACAAACAGACGTTGTGTTGTAGGATCGTGAGCAGTAATTTCTGCAGTTCCGCTTGCATCTACCAAATAACTGGCCAGATAATTTACATCAAGTTCCGAAGCATTAGCTGTAGGAACTACAGTATCGTCATCAAGAATATATGTTGAAAAAATATTTGTAGCCCCTATTACCACGTTCGACTCATTGGTAAGTGTAAGCACAAAAAACAAGTCGCTTCCATCATTTGTATTATTGATGATTGGAATTGTTACAGATTGCGAGGCAGTACTTCCTGCAGTAAAGGTCAAGGTTTCTGAAGTGGCAAAGGTGAAATCTGTTCCTTCCACAGCGGTTCCTCCTATTAGTAAACTAACATCAACTGTTCCATTAACTGTTGGTGCTTGTGAAACTTCAACATTTATAGTTACAGAAGCTCCATCTTCCGATACGGAAATATAAGGTGTCTCAAATTGCACGCTTGCTGTTGGGGCAACTACTGGCTCAAAACTTCCCAAAGAAACTATGGTACTTAAAGCAGCGCCACCGTTGCATATACCTTGTCCATCCAATATTTGCAACGCACCGAAGGTCCAGTTTGAAGGATCAAAAGTTCCAGCGTTTGCATTTGAAAAATTATTTCT
>MNYN01000060.1 GCA_001873105.1 Flavobacteriaceae bacterium CG2_30_34_30
TTCCTAAACTGCCAAAGGTCCAAAAAATGTATTGTTGTAATTGCTCAGCAGGGCTAAAGTATGCCAGCACTCCCACAAAAGCAGCCGTAAAACTGCCAAACATCAATCCAATAATAAGGATTGCCATAGTATCTTTAATACGAATGCTTACTGCTAAAACACCCAATAAAACGATAAAACTTCCTATGCCCGAAGCAATAACTAAACTCCACGTACTTAATAACCAGGTAGTTAAAACGCCTCCAATTGCCGTTGCTCCCATAATAAGCAAAGCTACTCCTAAACTAGCACCGCTACTCAAACCTAAAACAAATGGACCTGCTAAAGGATTTCTAAAAAGGGTTTGCATTAATAACCCACATACCGAAAGTCCGGCACCTACCATTACTGCAGTAAGCGCTTTAGGTAATCGGTATTCTTGTATGATATAGGCCCATGACGCTTTTTCCGGTGAAAGATGAAATAAACTTCGCACTACTTCATCAAAAGGAATCGCCACAGAACCTAAACTGATGTTGCCTAGAAAAAAAACAATCAGAAGTACTAGTAATAGCAGAAATGGAAGTTTGTATGTTTTTGGTTGTACCACCTTATTTTATTTTTGTAAAAAAGAACAATTCATGCTCGGGTAAAAGCTCCGGATGTAATATTTTAACCAAATCTTTTAAAACGATATCCGGACGATTGGGAGCTAATTCATAATAAATAACGCCTCCGGTGGCACCTTTTTTTTGAGAAAAACTATAAATTTCACCAGTATTAAATGCTTCAAATTGCGAGTAGGAGTGATGTGCTTCTTGCATTCGCTGCAAGGAGTCAAACTGCCCTGGACCAATCCAAAAACTGGCATTTTGTGCTTTTTCTAAAACGGATTCTATATTGAGTGACAAACTTCCGATGCCATTGCTATCTGCCCAAAGATAGCTGCCATTTGCGTCTTTTATGAATTGTGCCGCCCAGCTATTGCCTTGCGGAAGGTACCAGATGTCTTTCCACATAGCACCACTTAAAACCGTAGGAGAATTTGTCTGATTTTGAGCAAGTTCTTTTATGTGAAGGTATTCGGTTTCTATTTTGCTAAATTCGTTTTCAGCGAGTGTTTCTTTATTAAAAAATGCGCCAAAAAATTTAATCCATTCGGCTTTGCCAAGTGGGGATATTTCTGTCCAATCGCCATTATAAACAATTGGAATTCCTGCTTTTTCTAAAGAATGAAACGATTTATTATTTCCATCTATGCCAAAACCAACAAATAAATCAGGTGCTAAATCAATAACAATTTCGGTGTTTATGGATTGGTTGTTTCCTATTTCACGAATGTTGCCATTGGTTATTTGTGTTCGGGTTTTTTCGGAAGAAATATAGTCTAAATTCGGAAAAGCTATGATTTTATCTTCTTCTTCCAGCATTTCTAAAGATGGAATATGGGTGGTTGAAGTGACAATAATTCTTTCAACAGGAACAGCAATTGTTACATCTACAAGAACTTCTTTCGGAAGCTTTTTTCCTTTTTGCACTAAGGCATACCGATATACTTTTTCTGCTTCAGGCCACGGATTATAAACTTCAATTATTTTGTAGTCACCATAACTAGTAAGAGAAAAGCCTTTAGCGTGCCTTATGGAAATTTTTTCGCCCTCAGGCAGTGTGGCAGTGCTTTTCTTTGTTGAATTTTGGCAAGCTAGAGTTAGTAAAAACAACGCTAAAAAGCTTAGTAATGTTCTATAATTATGTAGTGTTTTTTGTTTCATAAGGATAATCTCACTTCCAAAAAACAAAAGTAACATTATTTAAACTTTAGTTTCCCACATCTTCAAAAATGTTTACTTTTGACCTGAATTTTGGTTTGAAACCTTCCATCAGGAATGTTTCGATTAAAAGGGAATCAGGTGATTTGAAGTTAGAGGTTAGAAGTTAGAAGTTAGAAGTTAAAGGTTTTTTCTCTTCAAATTCTGTTTTTCCTACTTCGTACTTCAAACTTCGTACTTCAATTAATCCTGAGCTGTTCCCGCAACTGTAAGCTTTGTCTCGATTTTTTCGAGATGTTTGTAATTCTTCTTTATGTCACTGATGATTTCCACGTTTTTTGGAACTATCGGGAAGGCCTATTACAAAACGCGAGCCAGGAGACCTGCCTTTATTCACATTGTCAAACTTTCGGGATAAAAGTTTGGGTGAGGGAAACTTCATTCTTTGTTCTCGTTTAATTTTTTAAATAAAATGAAAAAAGTAATTTTTTTAGCGCTTGCCTGCGCTACTACCTTTGCGTATGCTCAGGTAAACCAACAATCACAACTATTAGACTCTGTTTTTATTGACAGCAAAGTTAAAATGAAACGAGAAAACAGCGGTAAAGTTGTCGTGCAGATTACCGCAGAAACTTTGGAAAAAAGCAGCGGAAAATCGGTTGCACAAATTATTAATGAAGTCTCGGGTATGGAAATCAACGGAAGCCGAAGCAATGACGGTCAAAATTTAGGATACCTTGTAAGGGGTGGAAGAAACCGGCAGGTGGTTATTATGGTTGACGGTGTGCAACTTACCGATGCCTCGCAAATTGCTAATGATTATGATTTGCGATTAATTTCTACACAAAGTATTGAATCTATTGAAATTGTGAAAGGAGCATCCAGCGTTTTGTACGGCTCAGGAGCGGCAACTGCCGTCATTAGTATCACAACCAAAAAGAGTTCAGAAAAACCTATTTCTGCTGTTTTTACTTCAACTATGGGAAGTAATAAAGCTTCCGATATTTCCACTTTTAAAGCCCAAGAGTTTACAAATTATGTAAACGTCAACGGGAAGCTTAATCGATTTTTCTATCTAACTAGTTTTAGTAACAGGTATGTTGATGGGCTTTCTGCAATTGCCGCTCCTGAAGGCGAACCTGCTTTTGAAAGCGATGTGTTTGATAGTTTTAACACCTATGTTCATCTTGGTTATCAAATTCATAAAAATATGAAAATTAGTCAGTTTTTCAGCTTAGACAAGTTTAAAGCTGGATTTGATAATTTTGATTTTACCGATGCTAACCATCTTTCTGAAAGTAAACAATTGCGTACTGGCGGCAATTTTGAATGGAAATACAAACGCGGGAAATATGTTTTTAACGATTCCTATACTTGGATAGAACGTGAAATTGCCTCCGGATTTCCAAATAAATTTGATTCACGCTCTTACACTTTAGACAATTATTTGCAACATCGTTTTACAGAGAAGTGGATGGCTTTAGTAGGTTTTAATTTGGCTATAAGCGATTTTAATTCATTTAGCATTCCCTTTGGCGGAAATGATTTTGCTCAAGATGTGGATAAAAAGGATGCTAATTTTACTATTATTGATCCCTATGTAAATGTAATTTATACTTCAGGTTTTGGGTTGAACCTAAACACAGGTGCTCGACTGAATATCCATAGTGATTATGGCAATCATTTGGTCTATAATATCAATCCATCTTATAATTTTAAAGTTGGCGAAAATAAGGTAAAAGTATTGGCGTCTTATAGTACAGCCTTTATTACACCATCTTTATTTCAACTATACGACCCCCTTTATGGTAATGCCGATTTACAGCCCGAAGAAAACACTACCATAGAAGGTGGATTAGAATTAAACACCCAAAATAAATTACGGATTAGTGCGGTTTATTTTAACAGAAATGAAGAAAACTTTGTAGATTTTGTAACGGTGGACCCAATTAATTTTATTTCGCAATACCAAAATATTGACGATGAATTTACTGCGGATGGAGTAGAAGTAGAGGTTTCAAAACATTTTGGCAACAAGTGGCAACTTCATGGAAACTACACATTTACGCAGCCAGATGCCCGGTTTTCACTTCGTATTCCTAAACATAAAGTAAATACAAGTATTCATTTCCAACCAATTGTAAAAACAAATTTTGCGTTGCATTATCAATACAATGCAAGCAGACAAGACAGTTTTTTCAATATGGAAACGTTTACAAGCGATACGGTAACTCTAGAAAGTTATGGGGTATTGGATTTTTATGTAAGCCACCAGTTTTTGGAAAATTTAAAACTCTTTGCTAATGTGAGCAATATTTTGGATGAACAGTATGAAGAAATATACCGATTTTCTACTCGAGGCAGAAATGTTCGTTTAGGATTGCAATTAATTTTTTAAAATAGTTTTTCTGCGTAGTCTTTAAGATTATAATTAGCCCGAAGATTACGCAGATTTTTGTTTATTTTTTATGTACGTTTTCAATAACAATCCTGTTTGTAGTTGCAGTTTGGTTTTAAAAAAAGGAGTCCAACCAAGTAATAATCCTTTCCACCCTAAAGCTTGTCGTGACCATTTCCAAAGATTAAAATATTCAGTATGTTTTATTATTTTCTTATTTTTTAAAACAAGTTTTGCTACAATTTGGTTGGTTACCATCCTTCCCGTCTTTGTAAAAGGATAGGTTGCTGTCCAATGTACAATAGCAAAATTTACGGCAGCATCATAAATAGTATAAGAAACTTTTAAATTTCCATGGCTTCTTTCTATAAGCATTTCCCACATTTTTTGTACTTCTTCACCCTTAAGTTTTCCGAAAGCAGGATCTTTAAATTCAATTTTTTCATCATAGAGTAATCCCATTTTTGTGGCATTTCCATCTTCAAAAGCGTCATAAAATTGAGTGATAATTTCAAGTGTATTCATACGTGTGACAAATCTCATTTTGAATCACACAAATTACACTTAATTTTGATATAGCCACCTATATTTTTATAAGATAATGCACGTTATAAATTCGATAAATATTAAAAACAGTTTTATACAATGCCTGTTGAAATAGGAATTCATTTCTTTTAGTAACCACTGAAAATGAATAGGAATAAACATATTTCAACAAAAAAAAATATTTCATTAAATTTGATAAAGAACTTTTAATTATGAAAGAGATACCGTTTGATTTTTGGATGTTTTTAGCCGGATTAGGAATCTTTCTTTTTGGAATGCGTCATCTAGAAGATGGCATCAAAGGGCTCGCCGGAAAATCCTTTCATCGTTTAATTCATCGATTTACAAATCGAAGTTGGAAAGGGGTATTAACAGGAACATTGGTAACAGCAATTTTGCAAAGCAGTTCTATGGTTACGCTTTTGGTTTTGGCATTTTTAGGAGCAGGGATGCTTTCCTTAAAAAGCGCTTTGGGGGTGGTTTTAGGAGCAAATTTAGGAACAACTATTACGGCATGGATAGTTGCAACTTTGGGATTTAAAATGGATATAGCCGATTTTTCATTTCCCTTTTTAGCGGTAGGAATTTTGTCTTATCTGTTTTTAGAATCTAGACCTATTTTAAAAAATTTAGGCGTCTTTTTGATTGGTTTTGGACTGCTTTTTCTGGGATTAGATTTTATGAAAGATGCATTAGATACCATGGCAAACCAAATTGACCTTTCTTTATTTTCGCAATATGGTCTTTGGGCATTTTTAGTCTTAGGGTTAATTGTAACTGCTTTAATTCAATCTAGCTCTGCCATGATTGTTATAATTTTAAGTGCATTAAATGCAGGTTTAATTGATGTTTATCAGTCTTTTGCTATGATAATTGGCGCAAATATTGGTACAACATCAACCCTTTTGCTTGGATCTATTAAAGGAACTGCAGACAAGAAACGCTTAGCTCTTGCCAATGTAATTTTTAACAGCACCATTGGAATTTTAATATTTATTTTTTTACGTCAAGTTGTTGATGGCATATTTGTTTTATTAAAATTTACAGACCCTTTAATGGAATTGGTTTTGCTAAATACCTTATTGAATTTAGGAGGTATTTTGGTGTTTATTCCCTTTTTAGAACCTTTACAAAAGCTTTTAAAGAGGAGTTTTCATCAATCCGAACCAAAAGGAGAAACACTTTATATAAAAAATATTTCTACAGCATTTCCGGAAGTTGCCTTAAAAGCAATAACCGATGAATTGCATCAGGTTTATTTGTATGTTCAGGATTTTATTTTTAATTGTTTTGGCATTGGCATCAACACAAATAAATCTTCCGGATGGATATCTATTTTTAAAACTGCTGTAAATTGGAATGAAAAATATGATAAAATTAAAGTTATAGAGGATGAATTGAGTATGTTTTATGCTCAACTTCAAGAACAAAACTTAACCATAAAGGAGTCGCAACAATTAACTTCCAGTATGATGACTCTTCGGTCGTTAGTCTATGGCGTAAAAGACATAAAAGATGTAATGCACAATATTAAGTTTATGATGGAAAGTGAAGATGAACTTGCTTTGGAAATACTTAATAAACTGCAAGTTTTTGTAAAAATGCAAATGGGTATAATACATAAATGTATAACAGACAACCAAAAAGAGCCTAAAAAATTAATAAAAGTATTGGAGCAAAATGAAACTTTTTACGAAGAAACAATTTTCCTACTGTATCAAAATATTAAACAACATAACAAAAAAGGAGTGCCTGTTTCTACAATGACCAATGTGATAAAACAAACCGTTTCAGCTATGAACAACCTTTGTGCTATTTTTAATACAGGTTTTGATAAAAATGAGCGTTTATATTCAAACCAAAAATAAAAATAAAAAATAGAAAACGGAAATCATTAAACCAAAAAGAAAATGTTTCCTTTTTGCTCTTTCACAAGTATCTTTAACTTTTCATTATAGGTTAAATTTCAAAAATCCTATATTTTTGTAAACTCAAAAAACTATAATGAATTTTATAAAAAAGAATCTTTCAAATATCCTTTTTGCAGTAATAATTCTTCTTTTGCTTATTCCGCAAACCCGAATGCCCATACAAGTATTTGTACAACGATTAATTTCATTTAGTCCTTCCACCATTGCAGAAGAAAAACGCGAACAACTTCAAGAGTATAATTGGCAATTAAAAAAATTAAATGGTGAGGTGGGCAATCTTAGCGAATCTAAAAACAAAGTGATTTTAATAAATCTTTGGGCAACATGGTGTCCCCCGTGTATTGCTGAAATGCCTTCCTTACAAAAACTCTATGATGACTATGGTGATAAAGTAAATTTTTATTTTGTTTCAAACGAAAAGGAAGAAACACTTCATCGCTTTATGCTAAAAAATAATTATACCTTTCCAATACACCAAGCACTAGAGGCCGCACCAGAACAATTAAACTCGAATACGCTTCCTACAACGTATATTTTATCCAAATCAGGCGAAATTGTTATAGACAAAAAAGGAGCAGCAGATTGGAATAGCAGTAAAACAAGAGAAATAATCGACAAACTTCTAATTAATTAAAATAAACTTGCCATCTTTAAGTTTATGAGGTTAAATAAGGGTTTAAAAACCTTGCATATTTAACTATATTTGAAGTATTAAATCAATTTTCAAGAATGGTAAGTCATTACAAAGCTCCATTTCCTATTACCGAGAAAGCACAAGCACACGGCAGAAGTATTGAAAAAGAACATAACTATATAGATGCAATAGCCACTACAGGAGTACATGCTATTAAATTTCAAATCCATATTTCTGAAGTTAATAAGTCTAAAGGAATTGGTATCGAAGCCTTTTCCTTAAAAAAATGTTTTGGGTAAAAAGTGGAATAAAAAAAAGAGTTGGCAGGAATTTTTACCTGCCATGGATATTTTAGAGTAATTTAATTACAAGAAATGTTGCAACCATTTATAAATCATGTTCAAAATAATTTTCCTTTTCTTCTAAAAAGTAAAATTTGCGTGGCATGTAGTGGCGGCATAGATAGTGTGGTTCTCACGCATTTATTGCATAAAATGAACTGCAATATAACCTTATTACATTGCAATTTTTCCCTCCGCGGAAAGGAAAGTGACGGAGATGAAAAATTTGTTGTCCATTTGTCTAAAAATCTTGAAATTCCCATATATACCAACACTTTTAATACAGAAAGTTATGCAAAAAATAACAATCTAAGCATACAAATGGCAGCTAGAGAACTAAGATATTCCTGGTTTGTGGAAATTGCGAACTTACTTAAAATAGATTTCGTCGCAACTGCCCACCATTTAGATGACGATTTAGAAACTTTTTTAATACACACGTTTCGTGGTACGGGATTAAATGGCCTTACAGGTATTCCGAAATTAAACGGAAAAATGATTAGACCTCTATTACCTTTTTCGAGAGAGGAAATTTTTAGCTATGCAGAGGAACACAACATTACTTGGCGAGAAGATAGCAGTAATAAAAGTACAAAATACCTTAGAAATAAGTATCGATTAGAGGTTATTCCAAAAATAAAGGAAGAAAACCCTAAAGCATTACAAAATTTTAAAAACACGCAAAGTCATCTTATGGATGCACAAGTTCTTTTAGAAGATTATATTGAAATAGTTTTCAAACAAACTGTTCAGAAAATTGCAGACGGATATAAAATAGATATTGAAAAATTAAAGTCATTTCCAAATACAAAAGCGCTTTTGTACCAACTTTTACACACCTTCGGATTTAAAGAATGGGAAGATGTATATCATTTACTGAATGCACAATCCGGAAAGCAAATTCTTTCCGAAACTCATTCCTTGCTAAAGGACAGAGAGTTTTTATTTTTAAAAACGATACACCTTTCCCAAACAAAAGCAAACCAAGAGGTTTATTTAATTTCAGAAAATACAAAAAAAATTTCTGAACCTATTTGTTTAACATTTAAAGAAGTTTCTGAAGTGAATAAAACAAACCACAAAAGTATTTTTGTGGACAAAGACACTTTAAAATTTCCACTACTTTTGAGAAAATGGGAAGATGGCGATGTGTTTTATCCTTTTGGAATGCAAGGAAAAAAGAAATTGAGTAAATTTTTTAAAGATGAAAAAGTATCTTTGTTTGATAAAAAAAATATCTGGCTACTTTGTAGCCGGAAAAACATAATCTGGATTGTAGGTCATCGTGCCGACGATAGATTTAAAATAAGCCCAACCACCAAAAGTATTATTAAAATAACCTATACTAATGAATAAATTTTTTCTTGTTTTAATTTCTATTTTCTCCCTTTTTAGTGCCTCTTCTCAAATAATAGAGCCTGTAAAATGGCAAGCTGAGGTAAATGCCTTGGATTCAACTACCTACACACTAAAATTCACAGCTTTAATCGATTCAGGATGGCATTTGTATTCGCAAATAGAAGTCGGTGATGGCGATGGTCCTTTACCCACAGAATTTATTTTTGATGAAGAAGGATATTCCCTAATTGGTAAAACTACAGAGCCTTATGCAGAACCCCATTTTGATGAGGTTTTTGAAATGGATATTACCTATTTTAATACCCATGCTGAATTTGTTCAAACCATTAAAGTAAATAACCCTGAATTAAAATTTATTAATGTCGAGCTTAGTTATATGGCCTGCGATGATGAACGTTGCATTGCAGACGGTAAGGAATTTCGACTTTTTCTTGATGGAAAAACACCCTCAGGAGTTTATACTGAGGATGTATCCACGGTTCAACCAATTACAACAGATGCAACTAGCATAGACAATACAAACATTGAAAAAGATCAGAAAAAAACCGAAAAACGCAGTTTATGGGCCATTTTTATCATAGCCTTTTTATCTGGGTTTGCGGCTTTATTAACACCCTGTGTTTTTCCAATGATTCCTTTAACGGTGAGTTTCTTTACCAAACAAAGTAAAACACGTGCTAAAGGTATAAAAAATGCCATTATTTATGGGGTGAGTATAGTGGTTATCTATGTGTTTTTAGGATGGCTAGTTACCTTTCTTTTTGGTGCCGATGCACTCAATGAATTATCCACTAATGTCTGGTTTAATATAGCCTTTTTTGTTTTGCTTGTTGTTTTTGCAATTTCTTTTCTTGGTGCTTTTGAAATTACTTTGCCTCAATCTTGGGCCAATAAAGTGGACAAACAATCCGGTAGAGGAGGTGCAATAGGAATTTTCTTTATGGCGATGGCTCTTGCTATTGTGTCCTTTTCATGCACGGGGCCTATAGTAGGTGCATTGCTTTTTGAAGCGGCAACCACTGGAGGATTAGCGCCTATCATCGGTATGTTAGGATTTTCACTAGCATTAGCAATTCCGTTTATGTTGTTTGCTATGTTCCCGGGATGGTTAAATTCGCTACCCAAAAGTGGCGGTTGGCTTAATACCGTAAAAGTGGTATTAGGATTTCTAGAATTAGCATTGGCATTTAAATTTCTTTCTAATGCAGATTTGGTGTTGCAATCCCATCTGTTGGAACGCGAAGTATTTTTAGCAATTTGGATAGCCGTTTTTGGAGCACTTACTTTGTATCTCTTTGGCAAAATTAAATTACCGCACGATTCCCCTACCGAAAGTATTTCTGTAGGTAGAATGCTCTTTGGTTTAGTAACTCTTACGTTTACTTTATATTTAGTTCCCGGACTTTGGGGAGCACCGCTAAAAATAATTAGTGGTTTTCCACCTCCAATGAACTATAGTGAGTCTCCTTATGGGGTAGGTAATTCTAGTGGTGGAACCATAACAGAATTTAAAGAGGGAATGCCCGAAGGCGCTAAACTTGGACCCAATAATATACTTACCTTTACCGATTATGATAAAGGTGTAGCCTATGCTAAATCCATAAACAAACCTATTTTAATAGATTTTACAGGACATGCATGTGTAAATTGCAGAAAAATGGAAGAACGTGTTTGGGCGGAACCACAAATTTTGAATATTTTAAAAAACGATATTGTATTGATTTCACTTTATGTGGATGAAAGAACACCACTGCCAGAAAGCGAGCAATATATAAGCCCTACCACAGGAAAGAAAATTAAAACCATTGGAAATAAATGGAGCGATTTTCAAATTAAAAATTATGAAATGAATGCCCAACCTTATTATGTTTTAATAGACTTAAATGAAAAAAACCTAAACGTTCCGGTGGGTTATACTCCAGATATTTACCAATATGAAGCGTGGCTTCAAGAAGGTATAAACGCATTTAACAATAATAAATAACGCTTTACTTATGAAAAAATCATTTCTAATAAAAACAGTATTATTTGCATTTTTACTTGCTTCTTTTATAGGGTTTTCACAGAATATCACAGCAATTGATACAAATTATGTAAAAAACAATTATCTAAAAAGCGAAGTGTACATAGAAATGCGAGATGGTATAAAACTGCATACTACTATTTATTCACCAAAAGACACCTCAAAAAAATACCCAATACTTTTGCAACGCACACCCTACAGTTCCAGACCTTATGGAAAAGACAAGTTTCGTTCTCAAATTTCTCCCAATCGGTTTTTAATGGAAGATGGGTATATTGTGGTATATCAAGATGTTCGAGGTCGATGGATGAGTGAAGGAGTATATGATAATATGAGGGCTTACCTTCCAAATAAAAAAGGAAAACAAATAGATGAAGCTAGTGATACCTATGATACCATTGATTGGTTAGTGAAAAATGTAAAAAATAATGCAGGTAAAGTGGGAACTTGGGGCATTTCTTATCCCGGGTTTTATGCTACCTATTCCTTACTAGATGCACATCCTGCACTAAAAGCTGTGAGCCCACAAGCACCAATAGGCGATTTTTATTTTGATGATTTTCATCACAATGGAGCCTATTTATTAAGCTATTGGAATGCTACCGCTGTTTTTGGATATGAAAAAACACTACCAACCGACAAAACTTGGTACGAATTTCCAGAGTTAGGCACACAAGACCAATACCAGTTTTTTTTAGATCACACACCATTAAGCAAATTAGACGCTTTTTATAAAGAAGACAACGTGTTTTGGCAACAACTAAAATCGCATCCTAATTATGACGAATTTTGGCAATCAAGAGGCATAATTCAACATTTAAAAAACATCAAACCTGCAGTAATGGCTGTGGGTGGATTGTTTGACGCCGAAGATTTATACGGACCGCTAGAAACGTATAAAAACATAGAAAAAAATAGTGACAACTACAATACCTTAGTTTTTGGACCCTGGAGTCATGGTGATTGGGCGCGAACCAAAACAAGGCAAGCTATTGGTAATGTGTATTTTGGAGAGGATATTTCATTAAATTATCAAAGAGAAGTAGAAACAAAATTCTTTCACCATTTTTTAAAAGGAAATGGCGATATCAATTCAGGATTACCCGAAGCATATATCTATGACACTGGCAAAAATGAATGGAAAAGTTACTCCACTTGGCCACCTCAAAACACTTCAAAAAAATCGTTCTTTTTGCAAAGTAACCAACGACTAAATGCCTTAGCAGAGAAAAATCTGACCTCAGAAGAATTTATCAGCGACCCCAAAAAACCAGTTCCTTATTCTGAAGATATCAAAATGGTCTTTACGCCACGCAAATATATGACAGATGACCAGCGATTTGCCGCAAGACGCCCCGATGTTCTGGTTTTTGAATCCTCTGTTATGGAGGATGATGTGACACTTGCAGGAGATATTTTGGCAAAATTAGTAGTGGCAACGACAGGCACAGATGCCGATTGGGTAGTAAAAGTTATAGATGTCTTTCCTGCAAATGCACCAGATTTTGAAGAAACCCAGAGTTATTTAAAAATGAGTAACTACCATATGATGATAAGAAGTGAAGTAATGAGGGGTCGATTCAGAAATAGTTATGAAAAGCCAGAACCTTTTGAACCTAACAAAATGACCAATGTACATATAAAATTGCAAGATGTACATCATACCATTAAAAAAGGACACAAATTGCAAATTCAAGTGCAAAGTTCATGGTTTCCATTAATCGATTTGAATCCACAAAACTACGTGCCCAATATTTTTAAAGCCAAAGAAACCGATTTTCAAAAACAAACACATACTGTTTATAATAATTCCTCAGTAGAATTTACTATTTTAGAGGACAAATAAATAATAGATATGAAGTTCAAAGCTTTTCCCATAGTCCTAATTTGCTTTTTCTTTATTGGATGTAAAAAGGAAATAAAAAATAAAATGATTACTGATGCAACTATTGAGGCGGAATCTACTAAAGCCAATGAATTCTTTGCAGCATATTTTGAAGAATACAAAACCCTATATCCTCAATTTCAAACCCAATTGGGCTCAAAGGAAAATTATGGTAAATGGGACGATATTTCCCATTTGTTTGAAACAGCTGAATTAGAAAGAGCTAAAAAATATGCGACCTTTATTAAGGATTCTTTAGATTACGACTTGTTAGATGAAAACACATCCTTAAGTTATGACCTTTTTAAATTAGAAATGGAAAATATTATAGCTAATTACGAATTTAGATTTCATAATTATCCTGTAAATCAAATGTTTGGACTACATAGCGGCGTGCCAGCTTTTCTAATAAATATGCATAAAATTGACAGTTTAGAAGATGCCGAAGCCTATCTCTCTAGATTAGAAGGAATTAAACCATTATTCAATCAGTTAATTGAAAACTTACAGCTTCGTGAAAAAAATGGAATTGTAGCTCCAAAATTTGTTTTTGAAAAAGTAATAGACGACTCAAAAAATATTTTAAAAGGACTTCCTTTTGAAAAAGAGTCTATTAATGAAAGTGCCTTATTAAATGATTTTTCCACTAAAATAAACAAAACAAATGTAGATAACGAAACGAAGAAAAAACTAATAGATAAAGCAAGAAATTACTTGATAAACTATGTCCAACCGGCATATTTAAGTCTTATAGAGTTTTTAGAAAATCAAGAAAAAAGAGCTACAATAGAGGATGGTGCCTGGAAGTTTCCAAAAGGAGATAAGTTTTATGCAAATGCTTTAAAAAACATCACAACCACAAAGATGACAGCTGATGAAATTCACCAGCTAGGTTTGTCAGAAGTAAAACGAATTCATAGCGAAATGGAAGCCATTTTGAAAACCATTGGTTTTGAAGGAACTTTACAAGATTTCTTCTCCTTTATGCGCACAGATAAACAATTTTACTATCCGGATACGGAAGAGGGAAAAGAAAAATATTTAAAAGAGGCAACAGCATTAATAAATACCATGAAAGGAAGGTTAGACGAACTATTTCTTACCAAACCAAAAGCAGAAATAGTTGTTAAAGCTGTAGAGTCTTTTAGAGAGAAAAGCGCAGGAAAAGCATTTTATCAAAGACCAGCATCAGACGGTACTAGACCCGGAACATATTATGCAAATTTGTACCAAATGAACGCCATGCCAACCTATCAAATGGAAGCATTAGCTTATCACGAGGGAATTCCAGGGCACCATATGCAAATAGCAATAGCTCAGGAATTAAAAGGAATTCCAGATTTTAGGAAGTTTAAAAACTACACCGCTTATGTAGAAGGTTGGGGTCTTTACAGCGAATATTTCCCTAAAGAAATTGGCTTTTATGCAGACCCATATTCCGATTTTGGACGTTTGGCGATGGAACTTTGGAGAGCTTGTCGTTTGGTAGTGGATACCGGAATACACAGTAAAAAATGGACAAGACAAGAAGGTATAAACTACTATAAAGAAAACACTCCAAATGCAGAAAGCGATTGCGTGAAAATGGTAGAACGTCATATTGTAATGCCAGGACAAGCAACAGCCTATAAAATAGGAATGATTAAAATTTTACAATTAAGAGAGCAGGCTAAAGAAAAACTAGGGGATACATTTGATATAAGAGAATTTCACGATGTCATTTTAACTAATGGCTCCTTACCATTAAACATTTTAGAAAATAAAGTCAATGCGTGGATTGCTTTAAAACAAAAATAAGCGTACCGATATTTTCGATACGCTCCTGATTTTTTTAGTAAATAAATCATCTACCTATCTAAACAAGACCTATGACTAAATTGTTAAAATTATCATCCCCACAATAAAATAACAAATACAAGTTTGGGCATGCTTTACATAATCGTGACAGATTTCGTTTAATAAATAATATTAAAAAATACGTAGTATTACGTATTTTCTACATTTCCATTTAAAATTTTAATTAATGCTTTGTTCATTTATGGAAATCATTAAAATTTATTTACATTAGCAAAAAAAAAATGCAATTAACATAAATTCTTCACATTATGAAAATCAGTACTCTTTTATTAACAACCCTTTTGATGTTTGTTACTACACTTTCTGCAATAGCGCAAACACCGGAACAAATACAAAAAATTCTCTCTAAATACGATTTAAATAATTTAAGACTGCTAGAAGCTCAAGCAGCCTTTGAATTTAACAGAGATAGACAAGAAGCATTAGACCTTGCTGCAATTTACGGTTGGGCAGAATCTTATGAAACAGAAAACGGAGGTCAAGGACTTTTAGTGGGAGTGCTCGATGGCAATTACCCTCTTTATTATGAAACTACAAATAAAGGTGCAGGAATTACCGCCAGAGTGGATAGAGTTCATACCGGCGGTACAGCAGGCTTAGATTTAAATGGCGAAAACATGCTTGTAGGTGTTTGGGATGGAGGTTTAGTTAGAACAACTCATGAACTTTTAGAAAACCGTGTCACTCCTATAGATGGAGCTACCACGTTTAGCGACCATTCAACCCATGTATCAGGAACAATATTAGGCTCAGAAGCTTTTCAAGCAGGAAATGCGAAAGGAATGGCTCCTCTTGCAGAAATTATTTCAAGCGATTTTAATAATGCTTCCTCAGAAGCTTTAAATGCTGTTGCAACTTATGGTTTATTAGTTTCTAACCATTCGTATGGAATTCCGGCAGACCAATCTCCTGTTTGGTTTTTGGGCAAGTATGACTCGAATGCCCGACTTTGGGATCAAATAACATTTAGTGCTCCTTATTATTTACCGGTTTATTCTGCGGGAAATGCCAGAAATACAAACCACCCAAACCAAGCAGATGGAGGGTATGATATTTTAACCGCCTATTCAAATTCTAAAAATGTACTTGTGGTTGCAGCAACTTTTCAAGTATTAAATTATGTAAATGCAACCAGTGTAAATATGTCTTCTTTCAGCAGTTGGGGACCAACAGATGATGGAAGGATTAAACCGGATATTTCAGCAAAAGGAGTAAATACTTTTTCTTCAGTTGGTCCTGGAAATTCAAACTATGCAAATTTTTCCGGAACATCTATGTCTGCACCAAGTGTGGCTGGAGCTGCTATTCTACTTCAACAACATTACAGTAACCTGAATGCCGGGGAGTTTATGCTTTCCTCTACTTTAAGAGGTTTAATAATTCATACTGCCGATGAAGCAGGTGCCGCTCCGGGGCCCGATTATCGTTTTGGATGGGGATTAATAAATACCGAAAGAGCTGCAGCAGTTTTGACAAATAACGGAACCACAACTACCGTTCAAGAATTAACGTTACCACAAGCTAATGTGTTCACATTAACTGGTACAGCTATTCCAGGTGAAAGACTTGTTGCTTCTATTACTTGGACAGACAAACAAGGAAATGTAACAGCCGGGCAAATTGAAGATGACGATACACCCATGCTTGTGAATGACCTAGACCTTCGAGTAACAGACGCAAATAATGTGGAGTATCTACCTTGGATTTTAGACCATACTAACTTTTCTGCTCCAGCAACAAACGGAGATAACTTTAGAGATAATGTAGAAAAAATAGAAATTGACAATCCGGTGGGTGACTATACCATAACAATTTCTCATAAAGGTGTTTTGCTCAATGACCAACAAGTGGTATCTTTAATCCTAACAGGAATTGAAAATGTTGTTTTAAGTACTCCAGATAATGAATTAGCGGTTGCCTCTATTTATCCAAACCCTGCTTCTGATAAATTAAATATTAAAGCAAAAACACAAATTTCAAATGTGGAAATCCTAAATTTATTAGGACAAGCTATGGGTTCTTATAAAGTAAACTCAAACGATGCACAAATAGATATTGCATCACTTTCAGCAGGGACATATTTTGTTAGAGTTACCATAGATAATGCAAGTAAAGTATATAAATTTATTAAGAAATAATACAGAATAAAATATTATTTGTAAATTAAACCTTCCCTTCAAAAGAGAAGGTTTTTTATTAAAATTATTTATTAAAATAGTTATATATGCTTACAAAGATATACGGAAGTGCATTTTTTGGTGTAGAAGCCACAACCATTACTATTGAGGTTAATGTTGGCAGTGTAGGAGTTGGCTATCATTTAGTAGGTCTTCCCGACAATGCTATAAGAGAAAGTAATTTTCGAATTGCAGCTGCTCTTCAAAATAATGGGTATAAAATACCCGGAAAAAAAATTACTCTAAATATGGCACCCGCTGATTTAAGAAAAGAAGGTTCTGCTTATGATTTGCCATTAGCAATAGGTATTCTTGGAGCTACAGAACAAATTAAATTAATCAACAATCCCGAAGATTATGTTATTATGGGCGAACTTTCCTTAGACGGAAAAGTACAACCCATTCGAGGAGCGTTGCCTATTGCTTTTAAAGCCAAAGAAGATGGATTTAAAGGCTTTATCTTACCAAAACAAAATGCAAAAGAGGCAGCAATGGTAGAAGGATTAGAAGTATATGGGGTGGAATCGATTGACGAAGTAATTGACTTTTTTGATAAAAACACTTCACTGCATCAAACCATAGTAGATATAAAAGCCGAATTTTATGAACATTTAAGCCATCCAGAATTTGATTTTGCTGATGTAAAAGGGCAAGAATCCATAAAACGATGTATGGAAATTGCTGCTTCCGGTGGACACAATATTATACTTATTGGTCCTCCGGGATCCGGAAAAACGATGTTAGCAAAACGATTGCCTTCTATTTTACCCCCGATGACTCTTACCGAAGCTCTAGAAACTACAAAAATCCATAGCGTTGCTGGAAGGACAAAAGAACATTCCGGCATTATGACACAACGACCTTTTAGAAGCCCACACCATACCATTAGCGATGTTGCGCTTGTAGGAGGTGGAGCTTATCCACAACCAGGAGAAATTTCATTATCGCATAACGGTGTTTTATTTCTAGATGAATTACCCGAATTTAAACGTGGCGTTTTAGAGGTAATGCGGCAACCTCTTGAGGATAGAGAAGTAACAATTTCTAGAGCTAAATTTACAGTTACTTACCCAAGTAGTTTTATGTTGGTTGCAAGCATGAATCCTAGTCCGGGAGGTTATTTTAACGATCCAGATGCACCGGTAACTTCTTCACCGGCTGAAATGCAACGGTATTTAAGTAAAATTTCAGGACCACTATTGGATCGAATCGACATACATATTGAGGTTAATCCTGTGCCTTTTGAAAAATTGAGCGAAGAAAGAAAAGGAGAAGGAAGTGTTGTTATACGTGAACGCGTAACGAAAGCAAGAGAAATTCAAACCAAGCGATTTGAAGAATTAGATGCGGTACACTACAATGCACAAATGGGGGTAAAGCAAATTCGGGAATATTGTAAATTAGACGAAGCATCTCTTGGGTTATTAAAATCAGCCATGGAACGATTAAATCTTTCTGCTAGAGCTTATGACCGTATTTTGAAAGTTTCAAGAACCATAGCAGATTTAGAAGGAAGTGAATCGATTACCGGCACCCATATTTCAGAGGCTATTCAATACAGAAGTCTAGATAGAGATGGTTGGTTTGGGTAAATAAAAAATCTTAATTTCTTGCCAAAGATTTTTATTACTTTCAAAAGTTGCCCATTTAAAGAGTAAATTTGAAAAAATTATTGACATAACTTTCCATGGAAACATTAGATAAATCAAGAAAAATTGAATTGCGAAACCTTGTTGTAGAGGATTATTTGGAATTAAAAAAATCCATGATAAAGTCCTACAACAAAATGCCGGAGGCGTATTGGAAAGAAAAAGAAATAAAACTTCTACTGAAAAAATTTTCACAAGGGCAATTGTGTATTGAAATTGATGGAAAAATTGCCGGTTGTGCACTAAGTATAATTGTGGACTCCAAAAAATTTGAAGATGACCATTCCTATAAAGAAATTACAGGTGATTTTACGTTTAGTACACACGATGACGATGGTGATGTCCTTTACGGTATAGACGTTTTTATCCATCCGGAATACAGGGGAATGCGTTTAGGAAGACGATTGTATGAAGCTAGAAAAGAACTTTGTGAACAATTAAATTTACGCTCCATTGTTTTTGGTGGAAGAATTCCTAATTTTAGCAAACACGCAAATGAGCTCACCCCTAAACAATATATTGAAAAAGTAAAACTTAAAGAAATATACGACCCTGTTCTTTCCTTTCAATTAGCAAACGATTTTCACGTAAGAAAAGTAATAAAAGGCTATTTAGGTGGCGATATAGAATCGATGGAGTTTGGCACTTTGATGGAATGGAACAATATTTATTACACCAAGCCTAGTAAATCACTTCACACAGAAAAAGTGGTAGTTCGCTTAGGATTAGTGCAATGGCAAATGCGGTTGTTTAGAAATTTTGACGCTCTTGTAAATCAAATTGAATTTTTCGTAGATGCTGTATCCGATTATCAAAGTGATTTCATCCTTTTTCCAGAGTTCTTCAACGCACCTTTAATGGCAGATTTTAATCATTTAAATGAAGCTGAAGCCATACGAGCACTGTCTGATTTTACAGAACCATTGTTAGAAAAATTCTGTGAATATGCCATTTCCTATAACATCAATATCATTACCGGAAGCATGCCGCAAAAAATTGGGGAACATTTATACAATGTAGGATATGTGTGTCGCAGGGACGGAAGTTTTGAACGCTATGAAAAACTTCATATAACCCCAGCTGAAGAGTCTGCTTGGGGAATAAAAGGAGGCGATAAGGTACAAACCATTAATACCGATTGTGGAAAAATAGGTGTGCTTATTTGTTATGATGTTGAATTTCCAGAATTAGCAAGAATTTTAGCAGATCAGGATATGAAAATTCTTTTTGTACCCTTTATGACCGACACCCAAAATGGTTATGAACGTGTTAGAAACTGTGCAAAAGCGAGAGCCATTGAAAATGAATGTTATGTTGCAATAGCCGGAAATGTGGGCAATCTTCCAAAAGTAAATAATATGGATATTCAATATGCCCAAAGTGCTGTGTTTACGCCTTCTGACTTTGCTTTTCCGGTAAACGGAATTAAAGCTGAAGCAACTCCTAATACCGAAAGTACGTTACTGGTAGATATCGATTTAGACTTGCTTAAAGAACTTCATAATTATGGAAGTGTCAGGAATTTAAAAGACAGACGCCACGATTTATACAGTCTTAAGCTCAAAAAGAAACCTAAAAGTTAAATCCATTTTGAAATTTTTTTAAAAAGATTGACTTTTCTTTTATAAGGTGCATAACGAAATGGAATATCTAACCAAGTTCCTTTTCTTGTAATGGATTTTTTGTGAGAAAAGGTTTCAAAGGAATATTTTCCGTGGTAGGCACCCATCCCACTGCTTCCCACACCGCCAAATGGCAATCGATGATTGACAAACTGAATCATAACATCATTTGTAGCACCGCCACCAAAAGAGAATTTCTTTAGAATTTTTTCAGCAAAAGAATAGTTTTCAGAAAACACATAAAAAGCAAGCGGCTTTTCATATCTCAAGATTATTTTTTCTAAATCTGCTTCTGTAGAATAGGTTATAATAGGTAATATAGGACCAAAAATTTCTTCTTGCATTACTGCGTTTTCCAACGAAGGGTTTTGTAATAATGTTGGAGCTATATATAAATTTTCAACATCGGTAACGCCTCCTACTATAATTTTTCCGTCTTTAAGAAAGGCAGATAAACGTTCAAAATTTGCGGTATTTATGATTCTAGGAAAGTCTTTTGAAGTTTTTGGATTTTCCCCATAAGCCCGAATCATTTCTTTTTGTAATTCTTTTATAAAATCAGTTTCTATATTTTTGTGTACTAAAAGATAATCTGGCGCAATACATGTTTGTCCGGCATTGACAAATTTTCCCCAAACTATGCGTCGAGCTGACAGAGTAAGTTTAGCAGTGTCGTCAATAATGCATGGATTTTTCCCACCCAATTCTAGTGTTACCGGAGTAAGGTGCTTTGCTGCTGCTTCGGCTATTATTTTTCCTACTTTTACACTTCCGGTAAAGAAAATGTAATCCCATTTTTGTTTCAATAATTTTTTTGATACTTCCTTATCACCCTGAACTACTGCAATATAATCCGAAGTAAAAGTTTCTGAAATCATCTTTTCTAAAAGGGCAGAAGTTGCAGGGGTTAGCTCGCTAGGTTTTATTACCACAGTATTTCCAGCAGTTATAGCGCCAATAAGCGGTGCAATTACGAGTTGGTATGGATAATTCCAAGGAGCAAGGATTAACACAGCTCCATAAGGTTCTGAATAGATAAAATCTTTTGATGGAAAGTTTAAAAGCGATGCTCTAACCGATTTTGGATTTGTCCATCGATCAATATTTTTTATGGCTAGTTGTACTTCTTTCACCACTAAAACCACTTCAGTGGCTAGGCTCTCAAATTTTGATTTTTTAAAATCCTTATAAAGGGCATCACAAATGGTATCTTCGTTTTTTTGAATAACAGTCGATAGTTTTTTTAAAGATTCTTTTCTGAAGGAAATCTCTTTGGTTTTTCCGCTGGCAAAAAATTTTTTTTGTTTCTCAGTGAGAGTATAAATTGTTGAGGATGTAGGCATGTGTTTCATTTAAAATTTCTAAATTAGATTACTACTAAAATACTATTTACCAATTGGAAAAGAATTTAAAATGACTAAAAAGATATTTTTAATTTTATTAGGTACAACCTTTTTAGGATGTTCTGAGAAAAAGAAACAAGCTCCAATGGAGCAAACAATGGAAAAAACAGTTAATATAATTTTTTCGGAACCATTGTTTACCCTAGAAGAAGCCAATAAACTGGCAGCCCTTCCATTACATTGTGTAGAAACTAATTATCCATATAAACTTGGGCAAGTATTGGAGAGTGCAGTAGATTTAAAAGAACCCTCGGTATTACATCCCGTTTTTTATGGTTGTTTTGATTGGCATAGTGCTGTGCATGGCTATTGGTCTATGGTTACTTTGCTAAAGCAATTTCCTGAATTAGAAAAGGCGGAGGAGATTAAAAAAATATTGACAAATAACATTACGGAAGCAAAAATAGCTGGTGAAGTTCATTATTTTGAAAAACAGGTAAATAGTTCGTTTGAACGCACTTATGGATGGGCTTGGCTCTTAAAACTATCTGAAGAGTTACACTCTTGGGAAGACCCCATGGCAGCACCACTGGCTAAAAATCTACAACCTTTAGTTGATGTTATTGTGATGCGCTATAAAGAATTTTTGCCTAAGTTGGTTTATCCCATTCGAGTGGGAGAACATACCAACACGGCATTCGGGCTCACTTTTGCTTATGACTATGCGGTTGCTTTTGGAGAAATTAAACTAAAAGAACTCATCGAAAGAAGAGCAAAAGAATTTTATTTACTAGATATTAATTGTCCAATTATATGGGAGCCTAGTGGGTATGATTTTTTATCTCCTTGTTTAGAAGAAGTAGATATTATGCGACGCGTACTTTCAAAAGAAGAATTTTTACCTTGGTTAGATACTTTTTTACCTCAATTGAAAGAAACTTCTTATTCCATTGCCGTTGGTCAAGTAGGGGACCGAACGGATGGTAAACTCGTACATCTCGACGGACTAAATTTTAGCAGAGCATGGGTTTTTTATGCACTGGCTAAACAGTATCCAGAGTATACCCATCTTAAAAATAGTGCCAATGAACATATTGCATATTCCTATCCCAATTTAATAGGCGATAGTTATGAAGGGGGACATTGGTTGGGGAGTTTTGCAATTTATGCCTTAAATACCTTACACGAAGTTGAGTGATTTTTTTAAAAATATAGGCCCCGGATCTTTTATTGCAGCAGCTTTTATTGGTCCCGGAACAGTTACAGTTTGTTCACTTGCTGGTGTTCAATTTGGATTTACACTACTTTGGGCGATGGTTTTGTCTATACTTGCGACTCTGGTTTTACAAGAAATGGTAGTTCGGCTTGGGTTAGTTTATGGACAAGGATTGGCTGAAACGGTTATAGCTGAAATCGCATCTCCTTTTCTTAAAGTTATAGCGATTTTAATTATACTTTCTGCTATTATAATAGGAAATGCAGCTTATGAAGCCGGAAATATTAGCGGAGGAGTTTTGGGGTTGCAAACCTTTTTTAACGAAAATACAATAGCATTTATAGGATTACGAATTAATTTTTTAAGTATTTTAATTGGAGCAATTTCGTTTGTTTTACTTTTTATAGGCAACTATAAATCTATAGAACGCAGTTTAATTGGGTTGGTAATTTTAATGAGTGTATCTTTTTTGGTAACCGCTATAATTACCAAGCCAGATATGATGAAAGTAATGGAAGGAATTTTTGTACCCAAACTTCCAAAGGAAGGATTGTTAATGGTGCTTGGATTAGTTGGAACCACAGTAGTGCCATATAATTTATTTTTGCACGCCGCACTAGTACAAGAAAAATGGAAAGGTGTTAAAGATTTAAAAGTAGCTAGAAAAGATGCTTTGGTTTCTATTCTTTTGGGTGGCGTCGTGTCCATTGCAATTATTGTTTGTGCAGCAGCTATTGGTCAAAATGAGATAAAGGATTTATCCGGTTTAGCAAAAGGACTAGAGCCGCTTTATGGTAGTTTTTCCAAATATTTTCTGAGTATTGGCTTGTTTTCCGCAGGTATAACCTCAGCAATTACAGCTCCATTAGCAGCGGCTTATGTTGCAAAGGAATGTTTTGGGTGGAACGTGGGATTAAAATCAGCTAAATTTAGAAGTGTATGGATGTTTGTTTTGTTCATGGGGGTTATTTTTTCTTCCTTAGGGTTACGCCCAATAGAAATTATAAAATTTGCCCAAGTAGCAAATGGCTTATTGCTACCAATTGTTGCTGGATTTTTACTTTGGGTGGTGAACAGAAATTCGGTTTTAGGAGCCTATAAAAATAGTAAAATCCAAAATATATTGGGAATACTTATTTTAGTGACAACAATAGTTTTAGGGGGTTTAAGCTTACTTAAAGTATTTAAAATCGTGTGAAAAAAATTATAGATATCAATGCAGATTTAGGCGAGGGTTCAGGCAATGATGAAAAGCTAATGCCTCTTATTTCGTCTTGTAGCATAGCTTGCGGTGGTCATTTTGGTGATGAAGACTCAATGTTAAAAGCCATTCGATTAGCAAAAAAAAACAACGTACAGGTTGGTGCACATCCTTCCTTCCTCGATAAGGAAAATTTTGGAAGGACAATAATTTTTATTTCTGAAAATGAACTTTCTGAGACACTTTTTCAACAGATAACTAATTTTCAAAAACTTTGCAAGAAAGAAGGAGTAAACTTGCATCACGTTAAATTGCATGGTGCGTTGTATAATTTGTCTTCTGTAGATGTTTTGACAGCAGAAGCAGTATTAAAAGGTATTATTAAAACAAATGTAAAAACCAAATTATTCGTTCCCTATAATTCTATTCTGGCAAAAAAATCTAAAAATTTACTGCCTTTGGTTTATGAAGCATTTATAGATAGAAGGTATAATGATGATTTGACTTTAGTAAAAAGAAATTGTGATACAGCTATTATTTATAGCGCTGAAGAAGCTTGGGACCAATTATTTGAAATGGTGATACAACAAAAAGTTACGACTAGGTCCGGTTTAAAAAAAGAGATGATAGCATCTAGTTTCTGTGTGCATAGTGACCATGTGAATGCGGTAGAAATTTTAAAATACATTAGAGAGCAAATGAAAATTAATTCAATTTACACCTTATGAAAATCCTTCCCAAAATAGAAAAATTTGGAGAAAATGCTATTCTTTTAATGTGGAAAGGCACAATAAATGCAGCCTGTAATGACGAAATTATAAAGATAGATAAATGGATGAACACTATGTTTCACAAGGAAATATTAGAAACAGTGCCATCTTTTCTTGAAATTGCCATTTATCTGAAACCCAAAGTAGCAATCGATGTATTTGTGAAACAGCTACAATCTAGTTTACAAAATGTGATAAAAACAGAAGGTATCAAAAAAAAAATTATTTACGAAATACCGGTTTGTTATGATGAAGAATTTGGGATTGATTTGCGCGAACTTTCTGCACTTTCAGGATTTTCTATTAAAAAAATAGTTCAATGGCATACAAAACCAGTATACCGTGTTTATTTTTTAGGTTTTTTACCTGGATTTCCTTATTTGGGAGGATTACCGAAAGCACTTTGTTTTCCAAGGAAAAAAGAACCTCGAGAGGTTATTACTAAGGGCTCTGTGGGTATAGGAGGCAGTCAAACAGGAATTTATACTTTAGATTCACCAGGAGGTTGGAATATTCTTGGAAGAACGCCATACTATTTTTTTGATGTTACAAAGGCAATTCCATCTTTATTTCAGGCAGGAGATTATGTGAAGTTTGTATCTATTACAAAAACCCAATTTGAAAATATTACTTCACAGATTAAGGAAGGAACATATTCATTAAAAAGAGAAATCTACAATGATTGAGGTACTTTCATCAGGTTTATATACGACAATTCAGGACTTAGGTCGTTATGGATATCGCAAATATGGCGTGCCATTAAGTGGTGTGATGGATGGATATTCAGCAAAATTGGCTAACCAACTTTTAGGAAATACTAAAAATTGTGCAGTATTGGAAATTACCCTTACCGGTCCTGTTTTAAAATTTAAAAAAGCAACACAAATCGTTATAACAGGAGCCGGATTTACACCCACTTTAAATTATAAAGAAATCTTTATGAATACACCTGTTGAGGTTCCTTCAACTAGTATCTTAAGTTTTGGTTTACCTGCCTATGGTTTTAGAGGGTATCTGGCAGTGGCAGGTGGATTTAAAACAGAAAATGTGTTAGGAAGTTCTAGTTTTTATAAAGGAATAACACAAGAGGGTTTGCTCCAAAAAGGAACTGTTTTAGAAATAAACCCTTCTGAAAGAAGTAAAATAAAGACAAATGCTTTAGTAAGTGTAAAGAAAACCCATTTTATAGAAAAAAATGTAGAGGTACAAAAAGGACCTGAGTTTGATAACCTTACAAAAAGTGAACAAAGAAAATTACAAGAATTACAATTTACAGTAACCTCCAAAAGCAACCGAATGGCTTATTTATTAGAATGCCCCTCTATATTAACCGTAAAGGAAATAATTACCGCTCCTGTACAACCCGGCACGGTACAAATTACCCCATCAGGCAAAATAATGGTTCTTATGCGAGACGCACAAACCACAGGAGGTTATGCAAGAATACTACAACTTACAGAAAAGTCTATCAACCAATTAGCACAAAAAAGGGCAGGCGATAAGGTGGGGTTTTTGTTTTTAGAATACTAATTTGTATTTTATTTTAAAAAGGGGAAAAACCCCTTATTAAGAAAAGGTTTTTACCCCCTTCTTTTATTTTACTTTGAATATTAAATATTTTAAGGTTATTTTTACTTCCACTAAAAACAACTAATAATTAATCAATCATGGCTATACCAGCAAAATGCGTTACAGTGGAGGAGGCGAGAGCCCTTCAAGACAACTGGAAAAAAACAAGAGAACCGGAAATTAACAGAGCAATAGGATCTATTGACACCCGAGAATTTTTTTATAGTGTCGCAGAGTTAGAAGAATATTTAACGTATGTAAAAGAAGAATCTAAAAAACAAGGTATTACTAATCCCGGGGTGCGGATTTATTTTGGTGCTTATAATAACGCTATTTCAAATAAAGCTTGTGTATTTATAGCACCTACAAATGGCTCAAGTAAGGAATCAGTAAATAATTATTCTGTAGCACCATTTAATCTTGGCTCAGGTGGCTGGCCTCCAATAAATTACTAATTAAAATTGGATTTTATTTTCTTTTTAAAAAGCGTTCTTCCTATAACCATTATTGAAATTTTGGCGGCAATTTTTGGTTTGTATTACCTTAAAAAGGTAAAACCAAAAGATGCAACAAGATATTTCGTCTATTTTTTATGGTTAATTGTGGTTGTGGAATCATTTGGTGCTATTCCCGCTATTGCGTATTTTACAAATTATGAATATTTTGGTTTCTTAAAAGATACTTTTTTTCAAAGAAATTCTTGGCTTTATAACATTTTTACTTTAATAACATCCATTTTTTATACCCTTTATTTCTTGTCTTTTACAGATTTTAAGCTAAAAAAGTTATTTATTAAAATAGCAGTGTTTATATACTTTATATATGGTGTTTATCTACTTTTAGATATTTCAGTTTTAGGTTCAGCAAATGTACCTTTTATAACTATTGGTGGAGCTATAATAATGTTTTTGAGCATTATGACCTTCTATATGCAATTACTAAAAAGTGATTTGATTCTTAAACTTCAAAAATATTTACCTTTTTATGTATCTATTGGGGTTCTAATTTTTTATCTCTGTACTACTCCTATTGAAATTTATATGAATTATTTTAAAGAAGGAAATGAATTTTTTATGACTTTTAAAACGAAGATGTATCTTTATCTTAATTTATTTTTATATGGTTCGTTTATTCTAGGATTTATATTATGCTCGAAAAAGAACAAGTTTTATTAATTTTTTATTTTATTAGCATACTGCTTCTCTTTTTAGTTTTTGGGTTGGTTTTTTTGTCTGCCTTTATAAAACGAAAAAATAAGTTATTACTGGAAAAATTCGAAATTAACAAACGGTTTGAAATGGAACTTTCCAACGCACAAATTGAAATTCAAGAACAAACATTAAAAAACATTTCTTGGGAACTGCACGATAATGTTGGGCAGTTGCTTTCTGTGATCAACATGCAACTTAATTTGATTGAAAATAAAATACCTCCAGAATTACAAACACAAATTAGAGAAACAAAAGAGCTTGTTACTACTACTGTAAAAGAGGTGCGAAGCATTTCCAAGACATTAAATTCTGACATGGTTTTAAAAAACGGTTTATTAAAATCACTTGAACTAGAGTTAGATAGATTTAAACGGCTTAATTTTTTAAAAGTATTTTGCACCATCGAAGGGGAGGTTGTTGATATTAAAGCTTCAGATGAAATCATTATTTTTAGAATCTTACAAGAATTTCTTTCAAATGTGATAAGACACGCTAAAGCCGAAAATTTATATGTACATTTAAATTTCAAGAAGGAGAGTTTAGAAATTGAAATTATAGATGACGGAGTCGGTTTTGAAATGGATCACGTAGAAAAAAGTAACGGCATGACAACCATGAAAAATCGCTCTGAATTGCTCAACGCTAATCTTATTATTTCATCTATAGTAGGCTCAGGAACTTCTTTGTTTTTAATATATCCTTACAAACATGAATGGTAATGAAAAAATTAATTATGTGGTAATAGTGGATGACCATTTACTTTTTGCAGGCTCGTTAGAAGGTTTAATAAATTCTTACCCAAATTTTAAAGTCCTTTTTCATGCAAAAAATGGCGTTGACCTTAAAAACAAACTCACTAGTGAAAAACGGATACCAGACATCATTTTGTTAGACATTAACATGCCGGTTATGAATGGTTTTGAAACCATGCAATTTCTTACCCAAAACTATTCTACCATAAAAGTACTTGCTTTGTCTATGGATGATGAGGAAAAAGTCATATTAAAAATGTTGCGTTTTGGAGCAAAAGGCTACCTTTTAAAAGACATTCATCCTGATAACCTAAAACTTGCTTTAGAAGAAGTTATTTTAAAGGGTTATTATTATTCTGATAAGGTTTCTAATACGTTGTTACATGCATTGAATGAGCCTAAGAAAGAAAAAATAATAATGAAAGAAAATGAGCTGAAATTTTTAGAATTGGCTTGTACTGAAATGACCTATAAAGAAATTGCTGATATTATGAATCTTAGCCCAAAAACTATTGATGGCTATCGTCAAGAATTATTTAACAGGTTAAATGTTAAGAATAGAGTGGGTTTAGTAATTTATGCCTTAAAAAATGAATTTGTAAAAATTTAAATACAAAGATCCCAAACAACATCTTTTGGAGGATTGGCAATTATAGTTACTAATTCTTTGGTTACCGGATGGTTAAAAATAAGTTTTCTAGCATGTAAATGAATGCTTCCATCCGGATTGCTTCTGTCAAAACCATATTTTAAATCTCCTTTAATAGGACAACCTAATGCAGATAATTGTGCCCTAATTTGGTGATGCCTTCCCGTATGTAAGTCAATTTCAAGTAAACTGAAATTATCTAATTTCTTTACTATCGTGTATTCTAAAATGGCTTCTTTGCTATCTTGTACTTCTTTTGTGCGAGCATAGGATTTATTTTGTTTTGAATTTCGCACTAAAAAATGGGTGAGAATGTCCTTTTGTTTTGGAGGCATATTTTTTACAATTGCCCAATAGGTTTTTTTAGTCTCTCTTTCTGAAAACAATTTATTTAATCGAGCAAGCGCTTTTGAGGTTTTTGCGAAGACCACAATGCCAGATGTAGGCCTGTCAATTCGATGAGCTACACCAAGATAAACGGCTCCCGGTTTATTGTATTTTTCAGCAATATATTCTTTAATTACTTCACTTAACGGTTTATCTCCTGTCTTGTCACCTTGCACAATATCACCGGGGCGCTTATTTAAAATAAGCAAATGATTGTCTTCAAAAAGTATTTGAAGATTATTTTTGTTTGTGATTGTTTTAACCAAATTTGATAAAGTATTAAAAAGTTGAGGCCATTACCAAACTCAATATTGTTCTTCTTTATTAGGGAAATCCCCCGATTTAATGTCCTTAGAATATTGCTGTAATGCTTGTGTCATTTCCGTATGTAAATCCATGTAACGACGTAAAAATCGCGGGCTGAATTCTGTATTCATACCTAGCATGTCATGAATCACTAATACTTGTCCATCTACTCCGCCTCCGGCACCAATACCAATAATAGGTATGGTAAGACTTTTTGCAACTTCTTCGGCTAGCTTAGCAGGTACTTTTTCTAAAACAATGGCAAAACAACCAATTTTTTCTAATAGCAGTGCATCTTCTTTTAGCTGTTTAGCCTCTGATTCTTCTTTGGCTCTAACAGTGTACGTGCCGAATTTATATATTGATTGGGGGGTTAAACCTAAGTGACCCATCACTGGAATTCCGGCATTTAAAATACGTTTTATAGATTCTTTAATTTCCTGACCACCTTCCATTTTTACTGCGTGCCCACCACTTTCTTTCATAATTCTTATAGCAGAGCGCAGAGCTTCTTTAGGGTCGCTTTGGTAACTTCCAAAAGGCAAATCTACCACAACCAAGCTTCTGTGTATCGCTCTTACCACCGATGCTGCATGATAAATCATTTGGTCTAAGGTAATAGGTAAAGTGGTCTCATGACCGGCCATAACATTAGATGCGGAGTCACCCACTAAAATGACATCAATACCGGCACCATCTACAATTTGCGCCATAGAAAAATCATAGGCAGTAAGCATAGATATTTTTTCACCTCGTGATTTCATGTCCACCAACGTTTTGGTGGTAATGCGCTTGTAATCTTTTTTTGCTACAGACATAAGTTGCTATTTATATCGGTAAAAGTACTAAATTAGCTAACCACTTTCAAAAGAGATTTGCATTATGAAAAAAAAGATTTCTTTCTTACTAGTATTGGCTATCTCTTTTGCAAAAGCACAACAAGTAGATCCAGAAAATGAGGTTAAAAAAGTTATAACCACTTTTTTCGAAGGGTTTCATCAGCAAGATACATTATTGATGAAATCATTGGTAAGTGCAGATGTTGTTTTACATTCTGTAATGGTTGGCACGACTAATGAAAATGTATTAAGTTCCACTACATTTGAAGTATTTTTAAATTCTATAGCTACTATTCCAAAGGAGGTTAATTTTAAAGAAAAACTGCATAGTTTTTCTATCTCTATAAACGGAGTATTAGCTACAGTAACTACCCCATATTCATTTTATGTAAATGATACTTTAAGTCATTGTGGGGTAAATATATTTCAATTATATCTTGATAAAGACAAATGGAAAATTGTATCTATTTTAGATAGTAGGCAAAAAAAAAATTGTTATTAAAATTTAATATACTGTTAAAGTAAATTTTCATAAATTTGAAAACATAAGCATCCCCAAATTTTAAAAGGCCCCAAGCACTTTTATTAATAATAGTAAATATTATTCACTTTTAAAGATGAATTCAATTTTCAGGGGAATCTTTTTTGTACTTATTACACTTTCGATTAGTTTTACAGCTACTTCGCAAAATTTAAACCTAGAAGAAAAAACCATAAATCAATCTCTTATACTGGGAGAAGGTTTTGATATTAGAAAGTTAAATCCCGGAAATTGGTCTGCACCTACATTGACAAAAAATCAAAGACAAGCTATAGTTACTATTCAGGTAAATAATCAGTCTATTTCCAATCTGTCTAAAAAGAATATAGAACCGAAAGGGGAAATTTATTATGTGGAGTCTGCATATGACTTTGAAAGAAAAGTGCTAGCTACAGATACATTATCTAATTTCTATTTGAGTGAAAACAGTGCGTTTTTCAATCAACGCATTTTAGATGGAAATAACAAACCCGTTTTTGTTTACGCTATATATAAGAAACCAATACAGACATATAGAATTCCATCAGTCAAAGCAAGTAATTTAGACACACTCTTTACCGATTATGTAAAGCGTTTGGGCAAAGATATTTCTGCAGCAGGATTTGTTCATTTATTTGGAACCCATTATGCAACGGAAGTCACAGTTGGTGGAGCATTTACATTAAGACTTACTGTAGATAGAGATGAATTTATTTATTCCCCATACACCAAAGAAGAGTTTAAAACCGAAATGGAAAAATTTATTACCTCAAAAAATGAAGAAACCAGTTACATTAATGAATTTCTAAAGGTAAAAAGTGTAGATGTTTTTGCCAACGGAGGAGATAAAGAAGTAAGATCGTTGCAAAAATGGTTGCCAACGTTGCCCTCAAAGGCACAACCCATCGATGTAAAATTAGAACCAATTACAAATTTATTAACGACTCAAAATTTTCCCAATATAGAGGATTTAGAATCTAAAAAGGAATTACTGGATGCATTTATAGAAAAAGGAATAGCGACTGTTAAAGAACGAATTAAACAACCTGTAAAAAGCACTTATTTTCAAAAATTTTCAATTCCATTCCGGCAGCGATTGGTTAATATATTAAAAGTAGAATCAGGCAAAAACACCGATAACGACAGTCCATTTACAGGAGATATTTTCTTTGGGGGCTTTACCGATAACCAAACAGTAATAAAATCCACTTCGGTCATAGATTATGGTGGGGTGCGCCTAGAAACTTTAATTACAGATGAAGAAATTGAAGTAAATAAATTTATTGACGTCATAGTACCTCCGGAACATTTTAAAAAGGGTTTTGTCAATGTTTGGGATGAGTCCAGAAAGCTTGTAAAAGGTATGGGAAGGACTGCATTGGTTATTTCCGGGGATCCGGAAAACAGGACTTATTTTCAAGAAGCCTTGCGAAAAAAAATAACTAAAAAAGCAGAAGTAAAAAGTATTGATAATGACAGTTATATTCTCCACTATACTTTAGAGTCCATACGTCTTGAGAATGAGATTTTCAAACAGAATACTACCATGGATTATGTTATGGATTCTCAGATTATTACTGCAGCTTCAGTTGGAGATCTTAGACTAATTAAGGAACTTTATGCTAAAGGTGCTAATGTAAGGGCAGAAGGTGTTTTAAGAGCTGCGATTGTAAGCACACAACCTGCTGAGGTAATCAATGTATTAATAGATCAGGGTATAGTTCCCACAACGGCAGATTTAGATATGATTTTTGAAGTAAATTATTTTAATCCTGATATTGCAATTATACTCTTAGAACGCGGTGCTAAACCTAAAAACAATATGATATTTAAAGCAGTTGCTTATAGACAGCCTAATGTTATAAAAGCATTATTAAGGGAAGGTGCAATTCCTGTAAATAACGACTTAGAATTTGCCATACGATTAAAAGATGAAGAACTGGTAAGTGCAATAACCGGAAGAAAAGTACTCAAAATAGAAGATGAACAAATAGTCTATGATGAAGCCCCTCTTCCTAAAGCCACTATGGAAGAAACTGTTTATGTAGTAAAAAGAGGCGATTATTTATCTAAAATTGCAAATTTCTATGGGGTTAATGTAAGTGATATAAAAACGTGGAATAATCTAAAAAACGATCTTATTTTCATAAACCAGAAGTTGCTCATTTTAGACGTAAATTCCATTACTTCTACTGTAACTGAAATCTCTAAATCGCAAACTTTAGTAGAGAAAGAAATTTCAACAAAACCAATAGTAGAAGTTATTGAAGTGCAAAATAATATGGTAGCTAAGAAAGAAGTTTTCTCTTTGGAAACAAGCCCGAATAGATTTACTTATAAAGTTAAAAATGGAGATATTCTTGGAAAAATTGCTCAAAAATTTAATGTAAGTGTTAATGAAATAAAAAAATGGAATAATCTGAAAAACAGTCGTTTGTACATCAACCAAGAACTTATTATTCAAACTATAAATAAAGAACCAATCAAAAATCCAGAAATTTCTCAAATAGGGGATACTTCCCTCTCTGTAATAGAAAACAGGAAAAAAGAGGAAGAAATTGCAGTAGTAAAAGAAGAAAAAATAATATCCAAAAAAGAAATAAAAAACGCACCAGAAGTAAAACTACCTATAGCAGCAGATCAAGCTACTACAGAATACGCATTAGAAAATGCTTTAGAAGATAACAAGGAAGCAGAAGCCTTAGAATTAGTAAATAAACTTAACAAAGCAGACAATCGATTTTTGACTATTGCTTCAAGAAGAGGTCAGATAAATGTGGTAAAAGCTCTGTTAAAAAAGGGAGCTTCCCCTGACGCTGGTATAATTAATGCTATTTTCTACAGAGAGATTGGCGTGCTTGAAGAGCTTATTAAATCAGGTGCCGAATTGACATTGCAACAACTCAATTTGACCATCAAAACTGATTTTTTGGAAGCTTTTAAACTATATATAGAAAATGAGGTAAATCCGTTGGAATCTTATATAGGGGAAACCGCAGTGCATCAAATTGTACAGACTTATAGTGAGGAACGATTTGAAATGCTTCAATTCTTAATTGATAAAGGCTTTGCAATTGATAACAAAAATGAAAAAGGGGAAACCCCTCTTCATAAAGCAGTGCGCATGGGTGATAGTAACCTTCCCATTGTAAAACTATTAATTGAAAACAATGCAAATACTAAGGACAAAGACAATACTGGAAAAAGCATACTAGAGGTAAATACAGGACAGGAACTTAAAAAAGTGCTTAATAAGGCAAAATAAAAATAATTAGCAATCGCTCATATTTACCCTTACTGCCAAACCGCCTTCACTGGTTTCTTTGTATCTTGAACTCATATCTTTAGCAGTTTCCCACATCGTTTCAATAACTTTATCTAAAGGTACTTTTGCTTTAGTTGCATCCCCATCTAAAGCCATTTCTGCAGCATTGATTGCTTTTATGGCTCCCATGGCATTACGCTCTATACATGGTATTTGCACCAGTCCGCCTATGGGATCACAGGTAAGTCCTAAATGATGTTCCATAGCAATTTCACTGGCCATTTGCACCTGTTCCGGGGTGCCGCCCATGAGTTCGGTTAATGCTCCCGCTGCCATTGCAGAAGAAACACCTATTTCTGCCTGACAACCGCCCATAGCTGCAGAAATAGTAGCTCCTTTTTTAAACAAACTTCCTATTTCTCCTGCTACCAGCATAAACTGTTTTACATGATTAAAATTAGCATTGTGGTTTTCAATAACCATATAGTACATCATCACTGCGGGTATTACCCCGGCACTGCCATTAGTAGGAGCAGTAACCACTCTCCCCAAAGAAGCATTAACTTCATTAACGGCAAGGGCAAAACAAGTTACCCATTTTAGGATTTGGCGAAACTTTACTTCCGTATTTCTAATCGCTTCAATCCATTCGTCGGGAGTAGTGTAAGCAGCATCCCCTATAAGGCTTTGGTGGGTATGAAACGCACGACGGGTAACGTTAAGCCCACCGGGAAGGATGCCCTCGGTATGACAACCCACATACATGGACTCCAGCATTACTTGCCATATGGCTTTAAGTCCTGCATCAATTTCGGCATCACTGCGTAATGATCGCTCATTTTCTAAAACAATTTCAGAAATTTTCTTTTTTTCAGCTTTGCAATGCACTAATAGTTCTGATGCTTTTTCTATAGGAAATGGAAACGAGTTGAATTGTTCTTTTTTAAGTTTAGCACTTTTTCTTTCTTTTTTTACTACAAAACCGCCACCAATAGAATAAAAGGTGGAGCTTGTTTTAGTGCCATTTTGCAGAACCGCTCTAAATGTCATTCCGTTAGGGTGAAAGTCTAAAAATTTTTTGTGGAACACCACATTTTCTTCTATTTGAAATGCAATGGCTTTTTCGCCATTAAGCACCAGTTTTTTGTTTGTTTTGATAAAATTAATTTCTGTGGTAATGGATTCGACAGGTATGGTGACAGGGTCATAACCACAAAGACCTAAAACACTTGCTAAATCTGTAGCGTGTCCTTTTCCTGTTAAAGAAAGAGAACCATATAAATCGACATAAACTTCAGCAACATTTTCAAACTGCTTAGCGATTTTCAGTTCTTCAATCCATCGTTGTGCAGCCCTCCATGGACCAAGAGTGTGGGAGCTAGAAGGACCAACACCAATTTTGAGCATATCAAAAACACTTATACTTTCCATAAATCTATAATATGTCGCAAATATAGTGTCTTAAAATCTTCTTACAGAAAAATTTACTTCAATTTAGGGTTCCTACTTTTTATTTGATAGGTATTGCTTTACGGAAAAATGGTTTTTATTGCTAGTTAAAATTTGATTTATATTTTGGAATATATCCAAATTTACTATCTTTGAAGTATGCAAATTGAAACCGCAGGAAAGCTTGTAAAAGCCAAAGAACAACATCGTGCAGAAGTCTCTAGACAAACCGGATTTCCAAGCGCAGCAACGCATTATGCAGAACCCAGTATCGATTTACATAAGGAACTCGTTACAAATCAAGATGCTACTTTTTTTATTCGTATAGAAGGTAATGAATTGGAATATTTCCAAATACATACTAATGATGTATTGCTTATAGACCGATCACTCTCCCCTAAAAATGGCAATTTAGCGGTGGTGGTTAAAGATGGTGATTTTTTAGTTATAGAAATAAATATAAAAAAGTTAGACATAGAATATACTCTTTGGGGGGTAATTACTTACATCATTCATAAAGTCCCATGATAGCACTAGTAGATTGTAACAGTTTTTATGCGTCCTGTGAGCAGGTATTTAGGCCTGATTTATGGGGAAAACCTGTGGCAGTGCTTAGCAATAATGATGGCTGCATTATTGCCGCTAATAAGGAAGCAAAAGCATTGACAAATATTAAAATGTTTGAGCCTGTCTTTAAAATTAAAGAAGAATTGGCAGCATACAACGTGCATTTGTTTTCTTCTAACTATGCCTTTTATGGCGAAATGTCGCAACGGGTGATGAATATCCTACACAACTTTTCCCCGCAAATAGAAATTTACAGCATTGATGAGTCTTTTTTAGATGTAAGCGGTATCATTACAACAGATATGAATGCCTATGGAATGAAAATTAAAGAAACAGTTTTTCGCTATACAGGGCTTCCGGTAGGCGTGGGTATTGCGCCTACAAAAGTCTTGGCAAAAGTGGCAAACAAAATTGCTAAAAAATACCCCAGGCAATTGCACCATGTATATGTAATCGATAGTGAAGAAAAACGGGTAAAAGCATTAAAATGGACTAAAATAAAAGATGTTTGGGGCATTGGCAGGCAACACGCAAAAAAACTGGAAGCCATACAGGTGCATAACGCTTATGACTTCAGTAAACTTTCCCCGACCTGGGTACTAAAACATATGACTGTAGTGGGTCTGCGCATTTGGCATGAACTCAATGGAAAATCGTGTTTGAATATTGTAGAGATGCCTAAGCCTAAAAAGGGGATAGGCACGGCAAAATCCTTTGGTAAAAAACTGGAAGATCTCCGTTTGATAGAAGAGGCTTGTGCTTACTATATTTCAGAAGTTGCTGAGGTATTGCGAGCGCAGCAATCTTGTGCCAATTATGTGCAGGTGTTCCTCCACACAAATTTTTTCAGTAAAAGGGATAAACAGTATGCAAACAGCATTACCATGACACTTCCGGTGGCAACTAACGATACCTTTCAACTCATTGTGGCTGCTAAAGATGGTCTGTACCGAATCTACAAACCAGGATTCAAGTATAAAAAAGTTGGTGTCTGCCTCAGCGGAATTTTACCGGAAAGCTATGTGCAAGGCAACCTTTTTTATCTACCTAAGAAAAACACTAACGAACTCCTGAAAATCTTTGACAAAATCAACCATAAATATGGAAAAGCCACCGTTTATTCTGCCCAATGTGGCAGCCGCAAGAAAGAATGGCAACTTATACAGGAAGAACGAGGTCCAAGATATACGACGAAATGGGAAGAGCTTTTGACAATTAAAGGAATATCGAATAACGAATAACGAATTGTATATTAGGAATGTATAAATTTCACATCTCAAATATCACATCTCACATCTAATTTCTGCCATCCTGTCATAATCCTTCCGCTGGCACAATACTTGAACATTGGTAACTGACAAAAAAATTAACAATCTATTAAATTAAATAAATAGTTATGAGTAAAATAATTGGAATCGACTTAGGTACAACCAACTCGTGCGTAGCCGTAATGGAAGGTAGCGAGCCAACGGTAATTCCTAATGCGGAAGGAAAAAGAACAACACCCTCTGTCATCGCATTTGTGGAAGGTGGCGAAATTAAAGTGGGTGATCCCGCAAAACGTCAAGCGGTCACTAATCCCACTAAAACCATCGCTTCTATTAAGCGTTTTATGGGTAATAAATATTCGGAGTCTAAAAGTGAAGCCGAACACGCTGCTTACAAAGTAGTAAAAGGAGACAACGATACTGCACGTGTAGATATCGATGGCAGAATGTACACACCACAAGAACTTTCAGCAATGATTCTTCAAAAAATGAAGAAAACTGCTGAAGATTATTTAGGACAAACCGTTACCGAAGCAGTAATTACTGTTCCTGCATATTTTAATGATGCACAACGTCAAGCTACAAAAGAAGCTGGTGAAATAGCAGGTTTAAAAGTAAGACGCATCATCAACGAGCCAACAGCCGCTGCATTAGCATACGGCTTAGACAAAAAAGGAAAAGATCAAAAAATCGTAGTATTTGACTTTGGTGGTGGAACGCATGACGTTTCTATCTTAGAGTTGGGAGACGGCGTTTTTGAAGTGCTTTCTACAGACGGCGATACACACCTTGGTGGAGATGATGTCGATCAAAAAATTATCAATTGGTTAGCAGATGAGTTTAAGGCAGAAGAAGACTTAGATCTTCGCAAAGACCCTATGGCGTTACAACGTTTAAAAGAAGCTGCTGAAAAAGCAAAAATTGAATTATCCTCTTCAGCACAAACCGAAATCAACTTGCCTTATGTTACTGCTACTGCAAGTGGGCCAAAACACTTGGTACGCACTTTAAGCAGAGCAAAATTTGAGCAATTGATAGATGATTTAGTAAAAAGAACAATAGCACCTTGCGAAAAAGCACTAAAAGCTGCTGGTTTATCTAAAAGTGATATCGACGAAATTATTTTAGTAGGTGGTTCTACCCGAATTCCTGTTGTGCAAGAAGCTGTAGAAAAATTCTTCGGAAAATCGCCAAGTAAAGGAGTTAATCCGGATGAAGTAGTTGCTATTGGTGCCGCAATTCAAGGAGGTGTATTAAGTGGCGATGTAAAAGATGTATTGCTTCTAGATATTACACCACTATCACTTGGCATCGAAACTATGGGAAGTGTAATGACTAAATTAATTGAGGCTAACACAACCATTCCAACGAAAAAGTCACAAGTGTTTTCAACTGCAGCCGATAATCAACCTAGCGTTGAAATTCACGTATTGCAAGGAGAACGCCCAATGGCAAATGATAACAAAACCATAGGTCGTTTTCATCTTGACGGTATACCACCTGCAAGAAGAGGAACACCACAAATTGAAGTAACGTTTGATATTGATGCTAATGGTATCATTAAAGTAAGTGCTACCGATAAAGCCACAAACAAATCACAAGATATCCGTATTGAAGCTTCCTCTGGTTTAACCGAAGAAGAAATCAAAAAGATGAAAGCAGATGCCGAAGCAAATGCAGAATCCGATAAACTTGCAAAAGAAAAAGCAGATAAATTGAACGAGGCAGATGCAATGATTTTCCAAACAGAAAGTCAGTTAACTGAGTTTGGCGATAAATTATCAGCAGATAAAAAGAAACCAATAGAAGATGCTTTGGAGGAATTGAAAAAAGCTTTTGAAAGTAAAGAAGTTGCAGTTATACAACCAGCTTTAGACAAAATTAATGAAGCGTGGAAAGTAGCTTCTGAAGAAATGTATAAAGCACAAGCAGAACCACAAGGAGGAACTCCAGGTGGGGATAGTGGAGATGCTTCAAGCAAGGGATCTGAAAAAGAAAGCAGTGATGTTGAAGATGTGGACTTTGAAGAAGTGAAATAATCTTTTAGAGATTTAAAGTGATAAAAAAGCTGTCTATTTTTTTAGACAGCTTTTTTTATGTATTGTAAGTAATAAAAAAACCACACTTTTTAAGAAATGTGGTTCTATAAATTAAATTTACTTATTTACTTAATTATCTTCGTCCAAAACGATAGTAGATATTTCGGTATTATCAAATGTTTTTATTTCATTAAAAATCATTGGAGTTCCAACAGAGGTTAGCATTTCTGTAGGTATGTAAAGGTTGGTGTTTGAAAAGTTATTTTCAGCAATAACTAATTCAGACATATTTTTTAATTGGTTGTAGGAAAGAGGAATATTTCCGGAAAGTTGGTTGTCAAAAACAACTAAAGAAGTAAGATTGGTTAAAAGGCTTAATTCTTTAGGCAGCATTCCTGAAAGTTGGTTACTGCTTAATAAAAGAGTATTTAAATTTGAAAGATTGCCAATGCTAGAAGGGATTTCCCCAATTAGGTTATTGCTATTTAAATCTAATACTTTTAATTGGGTTAAGTTTCCTATTTCAGAAGGAAGTGTACCTTCTATTTGATTAAAAAATAATTTTAAAGATTCTAAATGGGAAAGATTTCCGATAGAAGCAGGAATCGTTCCTGTTAAATTATTAAAGCCTAAATCAATAGCAACTACTTTATTTTCATGGATAGTAACTCCGTGCCAAGTAGTAACCGGTGCTTCAAGATTCCATGAAGTATTCCAAGAACTTCCATTAGTGCTGTGGTATAAATCTAAAAGAGTTTGTTTTTCTGATTCAGATATTTGTGCAAAAGTTGTAACACTTGTTAAAAGGCTAACAAATAGTAAGGTTAGTGTTTTCATAAGTAGAGTAATTTGGGTTTTCTCTAAAGAATAAAACAAATATACAAAACTATTTAGATGATATGCAAATATGTTCGATGAAATACATTTTTTTTCTTACAGGATTTTAAATATTTTTTGCTATTCTTTAAAATTTCTCTCTGAAATTTCTTTTAATAGGTTGCTATTTACTTCATGTTTCCCTTTAAATTGTTGGATAAATAAATTATTTCCAAAAAGTTCTTTAGCTCTTGCTTCTTCATATTTTGCTCTTTTCTCATCAATATATTCGTCTTCAACACCATACAATAAATGCACTTTTGTTTTTGAATTTAAAAATTGAAAATCTTCTTTTAAAAGTTCTTTAGGAATACCACCTGAATGTATAATTATGGATTGACAGTTTATTTTACGTTTTGCTACCCACCGCAAAGCTATGGAAACCCCTTGCGAGAAACCTAAAATAATCAAATTATGTTGGTTTAGTAAGTTTTCTTTTTTGTACACACTATCTAAAAAATTCAAATTATTTTCAGTTTCTACAACCGTATTTTCTTTTGTTAACCACGAGGCACCTACGTGTTTAAAATCATCTCCTTGATAATATTTTGATGGTGCTTGAGGTGCAATTATGTAGTTTTCTTGAGGATTTAAGTTTTTAAAATACTGTATAAAATACCTGCTTAAATACCCTAAACCATGACAAACAAACCAAATGTTTTTTGTTTTTGCATTTACTTCATTTAAGGTAGAATACGTGTTAACATGTTGATAGAAAACTTCATTTTCTTTATTGGTCATTGTATTATGTTTTTGTATTTTTACAAAGGTAACCCAAAGCTATGAACTTTAATAAAGAGGAAATTTTAAAACAATGTAACGCAATTTCTAAAAACACATTAATGGAAACTTTAGAAATTGAATTTATTGATGTTACTGAAACGAGTTTAACGGCCAGAATGCCTGTAACCTCAAGAGTGCATCAGCCGGATGGTGTTCTACATGGAGGAGCATCTGTAGCACTTGCAGAAAGTGTAGGTAGTGCTTGTGCTTTCGTTTTTTTAGATTCCAAAAATGTGAAGGTAAGAGGTATTGAAATTTCAGCAAACCATATAAAGTCTATTCGCGATGGTTTTGTTTATGCTACAGCTTCAATTATACATAAAGGAAGATCAACACAACTTTGGCAAATAAAAATCGTAAATACTGAAAATGAATTGATATCTTTAGTCAAATTAACAACTATAACTATTTAATAACCAAAATTATCCCCGCTTAAAATTTATATGTATGAAACTACATGACTTATTTGCTGAGATGCGTGCGCATTACATCAGTGAATTGCCGTTTGTAATTTATAGAAAGCCGGGCCAGAATGGTGTTAATTTAATTAAACAGACAAATAAAGCATTGTTTTTGTCATCTAATTATTCAGAAAGTGGCTTTATCTTTTCGCCTTTTGATGACGAACTTCAATCTATAATTTTCCCTATTGAGAAATGCGAATTTCAAAAAGCTACTATTGAAAACCTTTCAGATAATTATATAGGAAAAAAAGTCGAAAAGTTTTTCCCTGAAAACGACAAACAAAAAAAGCAGCATATCGCTTTGGTTGAAAAAGGCATTGCACATATTCAACAAAATGGACTTCGAAAAGTGGTGTTGTCTAGAAAACAACAAGTAAAAATTAATGCTATTAATTCAGAAGAAACCATTGTTGAAATTGTACAAAAACTTTTGGCGAAATACCCTTCGGCATTTGTTTACTGCTGGTATCATCCTAAAGTAGGGCTATGGATTGGGGCAACACCTGAATCTCTTTTTTCATTAGAAAATAAGACATTTCGCACGATGTCGCTTGCCGGTACACAAAAGTATCATGAAAACCATAAAACCATCTGGAATGAAAAAGAGAAAGAAGAGCAAGCATTGGTAACAGAATATCTTGAAAAAGCATTAGAAAAAATTGTACCTATTTTAATGATTTCTAGACCCACAACAAGTTTAGCTGGAAATGTAGTTCATCTTAAAACAGAAATAGGTGGAACAATTAATACTAGATTGTGTGATGTGTTGTGCCTAATTAAAAAATTACATCCTACCCCAGCAGTTTGTGGGCTGCCAAAAGACAACGCAAAGCAGTTTATAAAAAACTATGAAAATTATGACAGAGAATTTTATGCCGGGTTTTTAGGAGAAATTAACCTTCCAGTAGATGTTTTTGAAGAGTATAAAAAAGAACAAAAAACAGACATAAAAAAATATACCGATTTATATGTAAACTTACGTTGTATGAAGATAGTGGAAGACATAGCTTCCATTTTTGTTGGAGGTGGTATTACTATAGATTCCATCCCAGAAGAAGAGTGGAAAGAAACACAATATAAAGCAGAAACATTGATGCAAATTTTATCGTAATTTTCTAGGAGTATTTAGTAAATATAGTATAAGTGTGATACCTTTGCAGTATTCATGAAATTCTCAAACATTCCTTTAGCCCAAACCATCACGCAACTTTGCTTAGCCAAAGAAATTAAGCATATTGTTATTTGTCCGGGTTCCAGAAATGCCCCTTTAACCATAGGATTCTCAGAAAATGAAAATTTTGAAGTGTTTAGTATTGTAGATGAGCGATCTGCTGCTTTTTTTGCCCTCGGTATTGCACAACAAATTAAACATCCTGTTGCGGTTATATGTACTTCAGGTTCTGCAGTTCTTAATTTTTATCCGGCAATAGCAGAGGCTTATTACAGTGATATTCCTTTAGTTGTGATATCAGCAGACAGACCCGTAAATTTTATTGATATAGGTGACGGTCAGACGATTATGCAGAAAAATGTTTTTGCAAACCATATTTTGTATTCGGCAAATTTAGAAATTGGAAAAAACCATCAAATTTATAACGAAACTCAAATTAATATTGCCCTAAATACGGCTATAGAATTAAAAGGTCCCGTACATATAAATGCACCTTTTGAAGAACCATTGTATGGTGTGTCTGAAGATATTCAAGTGCGACCACAACATGTTCCGGCTAATAATTTACCAAAAAAAATAGAAGAAGACCTTTCTGAATTCCTACCTATATGGAATGAAGCAAAGCGAAAATTAATTTTGGTGGGTGTATTACAACCCAATTCCATTGAGCAAAAATGGCTCCATTTTCTTGCAAATGAGGAAAGCGTATTAGTATTTACAGAAACTACATCTAATATGCATCACGAGTCTTTTGTATCTTCTATAGATTCATTAATCGACGGATTATCAGAAGAAGAGTTAAGTAATTTGCAACCGGAAATTCTAGTGTCTTTTGGGGGTATGGTAATTTCCAAAAAAATTAAAACTTTTTTACGAAAGTACCAACCAAAACACCACTGGCATATAGATGAAAAGAAAGCCTATGATACGTATTTTTGTTTAAGCAAACATTTTGAAGTAAATCCTCAAACATTTTTTTCTGCTTTTCTTCCTTTCAATGAAAAAGTAAAAAGTGAATACCAAGGCAAATATTTAAATATAAAAAGAGATAAACAGGTCAAACATAATTTCTATTTAAAAACCATAGGAATTAGTGATTTAAAAGTATTTGATGTTTTATTAAAATCATTACCCGAAAATTCAATATTACAGTTAAGCAATAGCGCCGCCATAAGATATGCTCAACTATTTTTGATAAGCCCAACAATAAAAGTGTTTTGCAATCGTGGAACAAGTGGTATAGACGGGAGTACCTCTACTGCAATTGGCGCAGCACTTGCATCAAAAATACGAACGACTTTTATTACTGGTGATTTAAGTTTTTTTTATGATTCTAATGCTTTGTGGAATACCTACATACCCAATACCTTTCGCATACTTCTAATTAATAACAATGGAGGTGGAATATTTAGAATATTACAGGGCAATAAAGACATACAAAATTTTGAAACTTTTTTTGAAACCACACACACATTAACTGCAGAGCATCTTTGCAAAATGTTTCATATAGAGTATCAATGTGTGTCTAATGAAGAGGAATTACATAAAAATTTACAAACTTTTTATACGGAAAGCAGCAAACCAAAACTTCTTGAAATTTTTACTCCTAGAAAAGAAAATGATACTATCCTGTTAGATTATTTTAAAGCTTTAAAATAAAATTTTAAAAAGCGACTCTATTTAAAGTCGCTTTTTTTATGGCATTCCACTACCTTTGTAAAAATATGCATAGATGATTGAAATAGGACAATACAACAACTTAGAAATAATCAGAGAGGCAGTTCAAGGTGTGTATCTAGCAGATAATGAAGGCAATGAAGTTTTATTGCCAAATAAATATGTGCCCAAAGAATTTAAAATTTGGGATACAATTTCGGTTTTTGTGTATTTAGACCATGAGGAACGAATTACTGCAACGACTATAAAACCATACGTAACGCTCCAAAATTTTGGTTATTTGCGCTGTATGGATGTAAATGAATATGGAGCATTTGTTGATTGGAACCTAGAAAAACAATTGTTTGTGCCGTTTAAAGAGCAAGCCAGACCTATGCAGGTGGGTAATTGGTACATAGTGTATGCTTATTTGGATGAAAAAACAAATCGTTTGGTAGGTTCTAGTAAAACAAAAAAATATCTATCTAATGAAAACATCACTTTAAAAAAGTTTGACAAAGTAGATATTCTTGTGACCCATCTTACTGAAAAAGGAGCAAATGTCATCATAAACCGAAAGCATGAAGGGCTTATTTATAAAGAAAATATTTTTGAAGACATCCGCACTGGTGATAGGCTAGAGGCTTATATTAAAAAAGTAAGAGAGGACGGAAAAATTGATGTTGTATTGCAAGAAGAAGGCTACAAAAGTATTGAGCCTAATGCGCAATTTGTTTTAGAGGAATTGCAAGCTTCAGGAGGTTTTCTTCCACTTCACGATAAATCAAACCCTGAGGAAATTAAAAACCAATTGGGTTTAAGTAAAAAATTATTTAAAAAAGCAATTGGAACCCTTTATAAAGATAAAAAAATAGAAATTAAAAAAGACGGTATAGAACTTCTTTAGAAGGAAAATGCATAAAGTTTAGCCTGTTTTTATCTTGCTTAGAAAGAGTTTTACTTATGTGGTTATTTTTTGGCTTAATACCATCTTCTAGAAAATAATCGAAACAAAGTATCCGGGCTTAACGTAACAATAAATCGTATTTTTTGGTCATAATTATCCTGTGCGGGTTCCCAACCAAGACTAGAATACATTGGAAAATACACTTCAAAATAATCGGCTATTAAACTCACTCTAATTCCTGTATCGTAGAGAGCTTTTGTGCCCACATAACGGTTGTTAACTAACCCAACATCGCCATAAACATGTATAAATTGCCAAATGTTTGTACTTGCATTTATAGTGGTTAACCAACGGTTTGCGAAGGGTGTGTCTAGTTTAGATTTAAAGCCACCCTCGGCAAAAATAATTTGTTGGCTAAATAATCCGGAACTTTCTGACCTTCCATAATAATTATAATCAAAAAGATAGTCAGTAGGTCTGTCTAATGCAAAACTAAAAAAGTTAGATTCTGCGGCATTTTTATTAGTAATAAAACTACCAGCAAAAAGGCGAAGGTTAAGCTGACGGTTGTTTAAAAACAGCTTTCTGTATTCCAATGTGGCATAAATTTTTTGAAATTTTGAAGATATTTCATAATCAAACTTAGCTCTAATATAATTAATTAAATTGATGTTAGAGGTGACATATTGTAAATTGATGACATTATAGTTTGGCTCGTCTGGAATGATGATATTGGTGTTTATGTCTCTTTGAACTAAAACATTTCTTAAATTAATGAATCTTTTTTTATTGCCTCTTAAATCTAATTCTCGAAAAGCTAAAGTAGAATAGGTCGATAACTTTCTATATAATAAATCGGTATTATAGGAAAATGTTCTTCCAGAAACACCTAAAATCATGGCGTACAATTTTTTGTTTTCTATAGGGTAGGTGTAAAATGCAGAACCGCCACCTACAATTGTATTTGAGGTTAATCCATATTGAGGTTCAATTTTAAAAATGAAATTTTTTGCTAGCACTGTTTTATTGTACAATTTTGCACCTAAAGTAATACCATCATATAAGTTGTATTCAGTAACAGGCATAAAAAAAAGCTGGTGATATTCAGGATCTTCTACGTCTTGGAATAAACGAAATTGTATTGGTTTTTTAAAAATCCCATTTATTTTTCTGTAATTGTTTCTTTTGTTAAATTCAGGTGTTTTTTGTTCAAAATCAATCGCTATTCTATCTACACCTTCCCTAGGAATTTTAATTGTTTTTGTGTGTTCAAAACCATCTTCCCATTGTTTTGAAATAATATTTCTTTTGTTCATGCCGTATAAGGAAAAAGGCATGGTATTTTTTCTTTTATTGATAATAGTGACGGCAAGCGAATCTCCCATTTTTTCCACTTTCCCTATTTTGTAATCTATTTTTTTATTAGTTGCTACATATTCATCAAAAAACCAAGACACATCTTTGCTTGTTTTGGATTCTAAAATAGTCCTGTAATTTTTTACTTTTGTGGGTTTTAAAAGATATTCTTCGTAATATTTTTTAATGGATTTGGCTACAATGTCATTTCCTAGATATTCATCTAAATAATGAAGTCCTACACCTCCTTTGTATCCGGAGGCTATTTCGGCATTATATTTTATTAAGGAATCTTTTGTCATTCCTATAGGCTGATCGATATTTAAACGAGCTGAATTCATATACAAAAAAGCATATTGGTCATTAAATTCTAATTGTGCTGCGTGTAACCATTTTAACCCCCACACAGTACTTAAACTTCCAACAATTTTCATTTCAGGATAATACTTGTCTGTATATTTCATCATTAAATATATCTGCAAGGCTTCCGGAAACCAATGCTCTATTCTTGGATTTAATAGCAAGGTATTTTTTATAAATACCCCTGTAATGGATTTAAGTTGTTCAATATCATATTGAAAACCATCCGGAAAAGGACGAATAAAATTGGGTAATTGATTAAACCCATAAACCGGATTTTTTTTATACTCTTCATCAGAAATTATCATTTTTTCAAAAGGATATTCTCCTAATTCCTGTTTTAAAAATTGAATGATTCTATCAATTTGAAGTGCTTTTAATGGTGGAAAAAGACCTTTATCATTGATACTGCTTACCACTTCTACCTCATCGGTTATAATTTTTTCAAAAGAAGATTCTCTTTCCAAATAAAGCGTTACTGATGTTCTGTTTTCACCTTGTAATTTATTGGTTATAAATCCATTCGTTGACTCTCCAATTGTATGGTTTAAATCAGTGGTAACAATAAATTCTTCTGGTGTTTTTAATAGAATGTTGAAGGATGAAGGCGGCATATAAAAATCGTCTAAATTCTTATTGCTATATGCTTGCCATTGGCCATCAAAAACAGCAGGAGTTATAAACCAGAATTTTAAATTATAATCTCCGTTTCTTTTATAACCGAATCGGGTAAATTTTGCGTCCGGAAGTTTTACCTCATAAACAAAATTAAAAAGGTAAGTTTCCCCAGGCTCAATAGGATATTCAGGGATAACTTTAATAATATCTACTTCTTCACCTCTTTTCCAGTTCAGTGTTTTGTAAGAATCATTCGATATAGAATGTAAAAAAGTTTTTCCTCGATTTTTTTGTTTTTCAAAATGAAAATTACTTTGAAAATTATAGGAAAAACGTTTTGCTAATGGCGTTGTTTTAGACGAAAAACTATTTGCCCAATCTAAAAAATAAATGGTATCTAGTGTTTGGGTGGAAGTATTTTTATAGTTTACTTGTTCTTTAATCTGAAGGAGATGTTCATCTATATTTAATTCAGCAAAAATGGTGATTTCATGTTGTGCCGAAAGAACATCACAATACATTAAAACCAAAAATACCCAAAGAAATTTAGCATTTGTTTTCAATTATTTTTTTAAAAATTTATAGGTTTTATTGGAAATTTGGTTTGGAATTAAGTAATACATTCCGCTTGCATAACTAGAAATATCTACTTTATATTGCAGGGTATTGTTGTTTTTAATACTTGTAATTTTTTGTCCAAATACATTGTAAATATCAAAAGCTATTTCTTTTTGTATACGGTTATCCACTTGAATATTTAAATAGTTTGTAGCAACATTTCCGGACGGAAATTGTATAAGATTACTATTTGTAAAATCAGGAGTGCTTAAAAAGGTTTGATTGGTTTGTAATTGCATAACAATGGGTAAATGGTCACTCATTAAATACAAACGGTCACGAAGGGCTTGACTATAAAATCCATCGCAGTCGGGCGAATCTATACGGTTATTTAAGCAATTATCATTATTGCCAAAAGATTTATAGGTATCCTGCAGATATAACATTTCCGGGTTTTGAAGCATATTTTCAGAAACGAGTATATAATCAAATCTATCGTCTAAACCGCCACCGGCACCGCCACCAAAACCTACATTGCTCAATCGTGTGCTTTGTGAATGTAAGTAAGCAAAGTTTGGATTGTCATGCCAAGACCCGGGAGCATCAAGTGGGTCTGCCATAGTAATGGCATTGTTGGGATTTAAAAGTTCTTGATACGCTGGCTCTGACGATGTGTACAAATTTAAGTCGCCCGAAAAGATTACGTAGGAATTTGGATCTAAATTTGGTAAAGTTGCGGTAAATTCAGATACCATTTGTAAACGTAATTGTTGGTTTGCTGATCCGGTACTCGATTTTAAATGTGCCACATAAAGGTCAAGAAAAACGGGATTATTTTGTTGGTCATCTGTAAGAAGTTTTAGTTGAAATCTATTAATATCTCTAATAGTTGTTACAATTACATCAGTGGTTTCTAAGAAAAATTTAGATGCCTTAAAGAATACCATTTGCTGTAATTCAGAAATTCCGGATTGATTTGCTACAAAAGGAGATCTTTCATAAATATTACCAGTATTGTTTAGTGCATTATTTAAAATATCATCTGCTCCTTCTTCCGTTTCTATTTCGCATACCATAAAAATATCAGGGTCGTAAAAGGCAATGATATCCGATAAAATTTGCGCTCTATTTGGAGTAGGAGCACTAGGATAATTAAAAACATTGTAAAACATTGTTTTTATAACTTCCTGAGAAAAAGCTCCCTGAAAAATTAAAAAGCAGAAAACGATTAGTAAATTTTTTAGTTGAATCAAATTCATTTTAATACTTAATTAAAAATTTGGACTTAGATTATACTCTCCATAAAATTCGTCTAAAATATGTAATACTTCATCTTCAGTATCCACAAGATTAAGTAAATCAATATCTCCTTCGCTAATATTTCCAAACTTATCTTGAATGGTTGCTCGTATCCAATCTATTAAACCTCCCCAAAATTCAGTACCAACAAGAATGATAGGAAAGGCATCAATTTTTTTAGTTTGAATAAGTGTGATTGCTTCAAAAAGTTCATCAAGAGTACCAAACCCTCCGGGCATAACTACAAATCCTTGTGAATACTTAACAAACATTACTTTTCTTACAAAAAAATAATCAAAATCTAAACTTTTATCGCTGTCAATATAAGGATTATCTTGTTGTTCAAAAGGCAAATAAATATTCAAACCAACCGAAGTACCTCCGGCAAGATGTGCCCCTTTATTTCCGGCCTCCATTATTCCTGGACCGCCACCGGTAATTACACCATAACCACTCTCGGTTATTTTTTTTGCAATTTTTTCGGCTAGTAGGTAGTATTTATTATCAGGTTTTGTTCTTGCAGATCCAAAAATGGAAACACAAGGACCAATTTTACTCATTTTTTCATAGCCGCTTACAAATTCACCCATGATTTTGAATATTGCCCATGAATCATTTGTTTTTACTTCATTCCATTCTCGTGTATGTGTTTCTCTTCTCATGTATTTTAAAATGTAACAGTTTGTTGTGTTATTCCCCTACGTTTTTTTGCTAAAATAACTCTTTTTTTAAGAACTTGGCAGTATAACTTTTTTTGTGATTTGCAATAACTTCCGGAGTTCCTTCGGCAATAATTTTTCCCCCTTTTTTACCGCCTTCTTGACCAATGTCTATAATATAATCTACTGTTTTTATGACATCCATGTTGTGTTCAATAACTAAAACCGTATTTCCTTTTTCCACTAATTTATTTAATACAATTAGTAAAACTCGTATATCTTCAAAATGTAATCCGGTAGTGGGTTCATCGAGTATGTATAAGGTATTTCCTGTGTCGCGTTTTGATAATTCGGTTGCAAGTTTTATGCGTTGTGCTTCTCCTCCTGAAAGTGTTGTAGATTGTTGTCCTAGTGTGATGTATCCTAAACCTACGTCTTGTATTGTTTTTACTTTTCTATATATTTTTGGAATGTTTTCGAAAAAGGATACCGCCTCATTAATAGTCATATCCAATACATCAAAAATTGATTTTCCTTTATAACGTATTTCTAATGTTTCTCTAGTAAATCGTTTTCCTTGACAAGTTTCACAAGTAACGTACACATCGGGTAAAAAGTTCATTTCTATAACACGAACTCCAGCTCCTTGACAGGTTTCACACCTGCCACCTTTTACGTTAAAACTAAATCGACCCGGCTTATAACCACGAATCATTGCTTCGGGAACTTTTACAAATAAACTTCTTATTTCTGAAAATACGCCGGTGTAGGTTGCGGGGTTTGATCGAGGTGTTCTTCCAATTGGCGATTGGTTCACATCTATTACTTTATCAATATGCTCTAATCCTTCAATTTTTTTGTAGGCAAGCGGTTTTTTTACGCCATTAAAGTAATAAGCATTTAAAATGGGATATAAGGTTTCATTAATTAAAGAAGATTTTCCACTTCCTGAAACGCCTGTAATGCCTGTCATTGTTCCTAGGGGAATGGTTAAGGTTACATTTTTCAGGTTATTTCCTGTAGCACCACAAAGTTTTAAATAGTTACCATTACCAACTCTTCTTTTTTGGGGAATTTCAATATTTTTTGTTCCTTTGAGATACGCTGAGGTTAAAGTATCTTGTCTTTTTACTTCCTCAGGTGTTCCTTCTGAAATGATTTCTCCTCCAAATTTTCCTGCTCCTGGACCAATATCAATAACGTGGTCGGCTCTTTCAATCATTTCTTTATCGTGTTCTACTACGATTACAGAGTTTCCCAAGTCTCTTAGCTGAATTAGAGCGTGGATTAATCTTTCGTTATCTCTTTGGTGTAACCCTATACTTGGCTCGTCTAAAATATACAGAACTCCAACCAATTGTGAACCAATTTGTGTGGCTAATCGAATGCGTTGCGCTTCTCCACCGGAAAGAGATTTGGAGCTTCTGTTAAGAGAAAGATAGTGTAGCCCAACATCTACTAAAAATTGTATTCGAGTATTTACTTCTTTGATTATTTCTTCTGCAATTTGAATTTGCTTTTCGGTAAGATTTCTTGGAAGTTTAAGAAACCATTTCTGTAGTTCATCAATATCCATTTCTGATAGTTCAGCAATGTTTTTTCCGTTTATTTTAAAAAATAAAGATTCTTTTTTTAATCGAGTTCCTTTGCATTCCGGGCACTGAATATGGTTCATATATTCTTTTGCCCAACGTTTTAAAGAAGTGGTGTCATTACTGTTATAGGTGTTTTGAATGAAAGTGGCAACACCTTCAAAATCAATTTTATAACTTCGGGTTATACCAAGGGTTTTTGATTCCACTTCAAATTTTTCCTTACCACCATATAAAATCATTTGCAAGGCTTCATTCGGTATTTTTTCTATAGGGTCTGTAAGTTTGAATGCAAATTTTTCGGCGATGAGTTCTAGTTGTTTAAAAATCCAATTATCTTTTTGTGCCCCATGAGGCACAATGGCTCCTTGTTTTATAGATAATTTTTTATTCGGAATAATTTTATTTACTTCTACTTCATATAAATGCCCAAGACCTTTGCAGTTCGGACACATTCCTTTGGGAGAGTTAAAAGAAAAGTTATTTGGCTCTGGATTTGGGTAAGAGATTCCTGTTTTAGGGCACATTAATGTTCTGCTGAAATAGCGTATTTCTTGGCTTTCATTTTCTAGAACCATAATAGCATCTTCTCCGTGATACATAGCCGTTTTAATAGCTTCGTTTAATCGGTTTTCATAGTCTTGGTCAGCAAAAAGTTGAAGTCTATCAATTACTATTTCAATATCGTGGGTTTTATAACGATCTACTTTCATTCCTTTAGAAAGATCTACCAACTCCCCATTTATTCGCACTTTAAGAAAACCTTGTTTAGCAATTTGTTCAAACAGTTCTCTATAATGTCCTTTTCTAGAGCGAATGATTGGTGCTAGAAAAGTAATTTTTTTGCCTAAAAATTCTTCAAGAATAAGCGATTTTATTTGCTCATCGTTATAACGAATCATTTTTTCGCCGGTATTATAGCTATAAGCATCTGCTGCTCTAGCATATAAAAGCCTTAAAAAATCATAAATTTCAGTTATGGTGCCAACAGTGGAACGTGGGTTTTTTCCCGTGGTTTTTTGTTCAATGGCAATAACAGGAGAAAGGCCATCAATTTTATCGACATCAGGTCGTTCTAAACTACCTAAAAATTGTCTTGCATAAGCAGAAAAAGTTTCTATATAACGGCGTTGTCCTTCCGCATAAATAGTATCAAAAGCTAAAGACGATTTTCCGCTGCCGGAAAGTCCTGTGATAACTACTAATTTTTCTCTTGGAATTTTAACATCAATGTTCTTGAGATTGTGCACTCTGGCACCAAAAACCTCAATAAAATCCTCTTTTTTAACCATGTTTGCAAAGATACTTATTTTATACCAAAATTGTAAAGGTCAAGTACTTTTTGTACTATTAAAATAAAGGAAATAAAAAGGCTTTTAAATTTCAATTTCTTTAGTTAAGAACTGATAAAAAGAAGATACAATAAAGAAAATTAAACTAAGTATAATTGCAATGGATAAAACAAGCACAAAAGGGTCTAAAGAAAATAAAAGATAAAGGATAGGCAGTAATACCCCAAATAGAACAAATCCTAGCAATAAAGAAAAAATATTGTTCATCATTTTCGGGAGTTTTTGTGCGGTAAAGGTTTGGTATTGGTGTAGTTTTGGAAGTACTTCTTTGTTCATATATTCACCAAGTTTGGATAAGAAAACTTCATTAAATGAGGAGTCTTCAAAGGCTTCACTATCTATAGATTGTGCAAGGGTCATGATTTTATCTTGGTGGCGCTCAAAAACAGCTTCTAAATCCAGAGCACTTTTGAATGTTGCGTATTTATAGCCAAAATAATACCATAAACCGGACCCACATTTGTGCTCTAACCATTTTTCAACAATCGCATTGTCATAATGTTTTGGGTATTTAATATTTTCGGTAACTATTTTTTCTTTAGGAGAAGTAATTACTAGTGCTTTAAATTCTAGATATAAATTTTCTGTGTCTTGGTATGGATGGTTTTCTTGCAAAAATTCTATGGCTAATTTTGAAGAGCCTTTATAAAATTCTTTAACCTCGAAAAAGTTTAAATTGGCATATTCTTCATCTAAATAATGTTTTAATCCGGGCAACCACATTTTAGATCGTAAAAGCAAATCGATAATCGATCTGAAATTATGCATTTTTTGAGTGATTTTATTTAATTCAGCAATAACATTTGTTCGGTTATTTCTTAAGTTTATGACCATAGTAGCTAAATAGAACATTATAGAAACTGCTATAATACCACTTATGGTGATGATGATTTTTAAAATTGTTTCAAGAATAGTTAAAAAGGTAGGGTCATAAGTCAATTTATCCCATAATAAATAAATGAGAGCCAAACACAAAATACCGCTAATTAAAAGTGGTATCAAGTTCAAAAGATCTTTGATTAAAGATTTATTTCCCATGCATATTTACCATGCAGCAACCAAGTGGTTTTTTTGGAACTAAAAGAATCTTATGCTATAAGATGGTTATTTTTATATTCTAAAATGTTTTTTTACCAATAATTGTGGGACTAATTTTTATAGTTTATAAATATTCTTATAATATAATGATTGTCTGTTTCCCTTAATTTTGTTGATACAAAAACATTAAAGACGGTTCCCCAATAGTCTTTCTGCTTTATATTTATTAGTTATTTGGTTTATATTTAGCCTGCTAATTTACATAAAATTCTTACAAAAAGTAGTATAATACCTACATTTATTGCGTTTTATTAAAATCCAACCCCTTTATTATCTCTTCTTCGGTCTGCTCCGGCCTCATAATTTCCGTCTTTTAAAACAAGAATAGCAGTAATACTTCCTATAATTGGGGTGTTTTTTTGACTTATATTAAAACCCTTATTTTCAAGTTTTTGTATTAGATCTGGAGAAAAAGAATCGGGTTCAAAAATAATTTCATCGGGAAGCCATTGGTGGTGAAAACGTGGGGCATCTACAGCTTCTTGCATGCTCATATCAAATTCGTACACGTTTAAAATGGTTTGTAGGACACTTGTTATGATTGTAGAGCCGCCTGGAGTTCCTAAAACCATCCAAAGTTTATTGTCTTTTTCTATAATGGTCGGGGTCATCGAACTAAGCATTCTTTTTTCGGGTGCGATACTGTTTGCTTCTGCACCTATAAGTCCGTAAACATTTGGTTCTCCTGGTTTGGTGCTAAAATCGTCCATTTCGTTATTAAAAAACATTCCAATTTCTTCACTATAGAGTTTAGATCCGTAGGCTCCATTTAAAGTGGTGGTTGCAGAAACGGCATTTCCAAAACTATCTACAATAGAGTAGTGGGTGGTTTCATTGCTTTCGGAAGTTATTTGAATCGTGCCATGAGTTACTTCTTCTGATTTGGTAGCCTTTTCAAATGAAAAAGAGGACATCCGCTCTTCTAAAAAGCTGTTTTCAAGTAATCGTTCTGTAGGAACATCAACAAAATCAGGATCACCAAGGTAGAAGCTTCTGTCAGCATAGGCACGTCGTTCGGCTTCAGTAATAATTTGTATTGTTTTTTCTGAATTATGTCCAAACCCGGCTATATCATAGGGCTCTATCATTTTTAATATTTGCCCTAAACAAATTCCACCACTTGAAGGTGGACTCATGGAAATTATGCTTAAATCCTTATAGTTAAAAACGATAGCTTCTCGCCATTTTGCTTCATATTTTTCTAAATCTTCTAAGGTAATACTGCTCCCGTTTTGTTGTAAAAAAGCAATTATTTTTTTGGCAGTTTCGCCTTTGTAAAATTCGTCTCTTCCATTTTTTTGAATTTTTTGTAATGTTTCACCAAAGGCTATATGTTTAATGGTATCACCTGCTTTGTATTCTTTTGAAAATAAGGTATTTTCACCGCTAACTTCGCATATTTTTTCTCTAGAATTTGCCAAATTATTTGCTTGATTTTGCGTAACAACGACTCCTTTTTTTGCAAGTGCAATAACCGGTTTAAGTAGGGTTTCCATAGGCAAACTGCCAAATTTTTCATGTGTAGCAAAAACCCCAGCTATGGTGCCCGGAACGCCTACAGAGGTTCCCCCCATGGAACTTTTATAAGGAATTACATTTCCCAAACGGTCTAAATACATATCCCTATGGGCAGTTAGGGGTGCTTTTTCTCTATAATCTAAAGTACCAACGTCGCCATCTTTAGTGCGATATACCATAAACCCACCACCGCCTATGTTTCCTGCAAATGGAAAAGCTACTGCAAGTGCTAATTCCGTAGCAACCATTGCGTCAAAGGCATTTCCGCCTTGTTTTAAAATGGATAAACCAATTTCTGAAGCTTCCGCTCGAGCGGTAACTACCATCGCATTTTCTGTAACAATGCCTTGTTTTTTAATGGTAACTTCTTCTTTTTTACAGGAAATAAAAAGCAATAAAGTGGCTAAATAAAGGTATCGCATATTTGTTTTAATTTATAAGTGCTAAACTTGTTAAGTTCTTTAAAAAAAATGGTAAATTCTGCTTCGAAGGCCTCATAATGTTCCTCTAATTCCAAAACGGCAAAATTCATTTTAGATTTATTTTTTGTACGATAATTCATTTGGTATAATATTTTTCCAATTCCGGGAACCGTAGCATAACTTAATAGCCAATTATCGGCAATCATAAAAGGTATCATTTTTTGAATTCGTATCGGTAAAATATCAAAATTATTGTGAAGCAATTGGTAAAAATTATTCACAAATTCGTTTAGAGGGATGGAGCTGTAAATGCTCCAGTTTTTTGCTAGAAAATGATCGTAAAGTATATCGACAATAATGCCACTATAATGTCCATAATTTTCATGAAGTCTTTTTGTACTTTGCCTAACAATGGAGTGTGCATCTGTGAAAGTGTCAATTTCACGATGGAGTAATATTCCTTTTTGAATTCCTATAGGAAATTTTTGGTATTTATTGCCTTTTATGCCATCGGCAATAAAGTTGCCAATGATGACTTCTTCATCGGTTCCGGAAAGATAGATGTGTGCCAGATAATTCATAGTGCCAAATTACAAAATAGCTTGGAAGTTTTATGGTTTTGTAGTTGTATATTTGCATTATAGTATTTGGTATTTAGTATGGATTTAGAAATATAGAAGCCTTAATCAATTAAGCATAAAAAAATATCTCATTTCAAACGTTTAAAATTTATAAATGACTTTAATAAAATCAATTTCAGGAATACGCGGCACTATTGGTGGTAGTGTGGGAGATAATTTAACCCCTGTTGATGTTGTGAAATTTGCGGCAGCTTATGGCAGTTGGGTAAAACAACAACGAAATAAAGAAACCTACCGCGTGGTTGTAGGAAGAGATGCCCGTAAATCTGGCGAAATGATACAGAAATTAGTGATGCATACCCTAGTGGGAATGGGAATTCATGTCGTTGATTTAGGCTTATCAACTACGCCTACTGTAGAAATTGCAGTAGCATTGGAGCAGGCAGATGGTGGTATTATACTTACCGCTAGTCATAATCCCAAACAATGGAATGCATTAAAATTACTAAATAACAAAGGCGAATTTCTAGACGCTTCAGAAGGCGAAAAAATATTAAAAATTGTTGAAAATGAAAATTTCTTGTTTTCTGAAGTGGATAATTTAGGAAAAATCTCAAAAAATGATGCCTATATAGACATTCATATCGATGAGGTTTTAGATTTGCCTTTAGTGAATGTTGAGGCTATTAAAAAAGCTAATTTTAAAGTGGTGGTGGATGCCGTAAATTCTACCGGAGGAATAGCAATTCCCTTGCTTTTAAATCGATTAGGGGTGCAAACCATAAAACTATACTGCACTCCAAATGGTGAGTTTCCGCACAACCCGGAACCTCTAAAAGAGCATTTAGGGGATATTTCAAGACTTGTGGTTAAAGAAAAAGCTGATTTAGGAATAGTAGTAGATCCGGATGTTGACAGATTAGCTTTGGTTTGTGAAGATGGTGAAATGTTTGGTGAAGAATATACTCTAGTGGCTTGTGCCGATTATGTGCTTAGCAAAAGTAATGGAAATACCGTTTCTAATTTGTCTTCTTCCAGAGCTTTGCGCGATGTTACTGAAAAACATGGTGGAAAATATAGAGCTAGCGCAGTGGGCGAAGTTAATGTTGTACAATTAATGAAAGATACTAAGGCTATTATTGGTGGTGAAGGTAATGGAGGAATTATATATCCAGAAAGTCATTATGGTAGAGACAGCCTTGTGGGTGTTGCCCTGTTTTTAAGTTTATTGGCTGAAAAACAAATGAAAGTTAGTACACTTCGTACCATGTACCCTAATTATTTTATGAGCAAGAAAAAAATAGAGTTAACCCCTTATTTAAATGTGGATGCTTTATTAGATAAAATAAAAGAACGTTATAAAGATGAAGAAATCACAACCATAGATGGTGTAAAAATTGATTTTCCTACCCATTGGGTGCATTTGCGGAAATCAAATACAGAGCCTATTATTCGCATTTACACCGAAGCAAAAACCCAAGAAGAGGCAGATGCTTTGGCAGAAAGATTTATAAAAGAGATAAGAGAAATTGCACAAATGTGATTTTTAATCAAAAATTGTTTCTTTAAATTGAAAATTAAACCTCTTTATGTTTCCATCGTTTGTGTGTCCAAAGGTAGTATTCAGGAGCTTCTGCTATTTGTTTCTCCACACGTTTTACAAACATATCAGAAATTTCATAATCAGGTACGGATTTAACATTTTCAGAAAGGACTTCAAAAGTAGCTTGATAATAACCGCGCTTTAGTTTTTTTACTTTTAGAAAAATGACATTCATGTCAAATCGTTTTGCAAGCATTTCAGCGCCGGTATGAACCGGGACAGTAATACCCATAAAGGTAGTAAAGTGATGAGCCTTATTTATTTTTGGGGATTGGTCTCCCGCAAAACCGTAAGTAGATAACTTTTTATTAAGTTTGTTTTTTAGTATAACCTTAGCGGTTTCTTTTGTGGTAATTAAATATGCATTAAAATTGGAACGAATTTTTTTTACCAACTTATCGAAATAAGGGTTAGCAATTTTTTTATAAATAGCATAGCCCTCAAATGTAATTTTTTTATTCATTGAAATCACCCATTCATAACTGGCATAATGTGCACAAAGCAAAGCTATATTTTTTCCTTTTTTTTCTAGATCTAGATAAACTTGCAGATTTGTATATTGAAAACGCTTATTCATTTCTTCTTCTGAAATAGACATGGTTTTTATCATTTCTAAAAACATATCACATAGATGATGAAATGATTTTTTTTCAATATCTAATCGTTCTTTTTTTGATAGATGTGGTAAAGTTAAAGCAAGATTTTCACGCACTGTTTTTTTTCTATAACCTATGATGTGGTAAATTAAAATATAAACACCATCAGAAAAAGCATATAATAAAGGGAAAGGCAAAATTGAAATGAGCCAAAGTATGGGGTAAACTAATAGATAAACTAGAAATTGCATGTAGTTTGTTTTACACAAATATAAATTAATTTTTAACCTTAGCTTTTTTGCTTTTGTTGCTTATAATAAACAAAAGAGGAATGATAAGGATACTTAATTATTCCTCCATTTTTGAAATAAGTTCAAACCATCGTTCTGTTTTAGTCTCAATTGCGTCTATTTTGTTTTGTAATTCTTCCGATTTTTTCTTAATTTCTTCTACATTCCAATTTTCGGTGGCAAACTGGGTTTGTAGTCTATCTCTTTCTTTTTCAAGATTTGCAATAGCTTTTTCTAATTGGTTGTATTCTTTTTGTTCGTTATAGCTAAGTTTGTTTGTAGGAGCATCTTTTTTCCAAGATTTTTTATCGGTGCTTTCGGTTTTTTCTTCTCTTTTATCAAGTATGGCACTATCTTCGTAACTTCTAAAATCAGAATAATTACCCGGAAAATCTTCAATAACGGTGTCTCCTCTAAACACAAAAAGGTGGTCAACCACTTTGTCCATAAAATACCTATCATGCGATACCACAATTAAACATCCCGGAAAATCAAGTAAAAAATCTTCTAAAACATTGAGAGTAACAATATCTAAGTCGTTTGTTGGTTCATCAAGAATTAAAAAATTTGGATTTTGAATAAGAACAGTACATAAATAGAGGCGTTTTTTTTCACCACCACTTAATTTTTCGACAAAGTCATATTGCTTTTTACGGTCGAATAAAAATCGTTCTAAAAGCTGTTGTGCTGAAATTTGTTTTCCTTTTTTAAGAGGAATAAAATCGCCAAATTCACGTATAACATCAATTACTTTTTGTCCTTCTTTTATGACGATGCCATCTTGGGTATAATAACCAAATTTTATGGTGTCGCCAATTATTAGTTTACCGTGATCGGGTTTCATTTTTCCGGTAAGGATATTTAAAAAAGTAGATTTTCCAGTACCATTTTTACCGATAATTCCTATACGTTCTCCTTTTAAAAAGTTATAGTTAAACTTGTTTAATATAGCTAAGTCGCCATAGGATTTTGATACGTTGTGAAACTCCACAATTTTGCTTCCTAGGCGTTCCATGTTTAATTCCAATTCTACTTTGTGGTTATTTCGGCGTTGGCTGGCACGGTCTTTTATTTCGTGAAAATCCTGAATACGTGATTTACTTTTTGTGGTTCTAGCTTTGGGCTGTCTGCGCATCCAGTCTAACTCTTTTTTGAAAAGTTGTTTGGCTTTGCCGGTTTCTGTTTCTTCTGCGTCTATTCGCGCCTCTCTTTTTTCTAGATAATAGGAATAGTTTCCTTTATAGGAATAGAGTTTTCCGTCTTCTAGTTCCACCATTTCATTACAAACACGTTCTAAAAAGTAACGGTCGTGGGTTACCATAAATAGTGTTATGCTTTCTTTGGCAAAAAAATTCTCTAGCCATTCAATCATATCGAGATCCAAATGATTGGTTGGCTCATCCATAATAAGTAAATCGGGCTTATTGAGCAGTGCATTGGCAAGAGCCAAACGTTTTTTTTGCCCGCCACTTAGGGTGCTTACTTTTTGGTCTAAATTTTCTAATTTTAATTTGGAAAGAATTTGCTTGTATAGGGTTTCAAAATCCCACGCTTGCGCTGCATCCATGGCTTCAAATGCATGTTGATAAGCATCAGTATCCTCAAGATTTGTCAAAGCTTTTTCATAGCGTTCAATGATTTTTAAAATTTCATTGTCGGCAGCAAAAATGGTTTGTTCTACCGTTAATTGTCCATCTAGGTTTGGTTCTTGAGGAAGAAATGCAACAACAATATTTTTCCGGTAAATGACATTTCCGTTGTCTGGGGTATCTTCCCCTGAAAGTATTTTTAAAATAGAGGTTTTTCCGGAACCATTTTTTGCCACAAAACCAATTTTTTGACCTTCATTAATTCCAAAAGAAATGTCTTTAAATAAAACGAGTTCGCCATAGGATTTGGCTATATTTTCAACAGAAAGAAAATTCACAGTATATTTTTTTGCAAAAGAAGTGAAAATTAAGGGAATAAAAAGCTATTTTTAGAAAAGCTTATGCTTAAAAAGAGTGAATAAAATACTATAATTTTACATTATTTTAAATTTGATGTTTATAAGAAAAAGAAAAAGAGCAAATTTAAATTTTCAAAGTATATTGAAGCCTTAAAAATTTCATAATAACCTAGGTTGCCCTATATTTGTTTTCAACTTGACAGACCATACATGAAAAAAACTTTTTTATATTTCCTATTACTGCTGTTTTTCAGTTTTTCCTCTTGTATATCAACCAAGCGGTTATCTTATTTACAAGAAAATGAAAAACGGGCAGATTCACTTATTTCCATTCAAAAAAAACAAGAACCTTATCGCATTCAGATAAATGATTTATTGAGTATTCGAATCAAATCTTTAGATCAAAGTTTAGTGGGAATGTTTAATCCAATCAATGATGAAAACCTAAATGCAACAGGAGAAGAACGTTTGTATTATGACGGTTTTATGGTTGATGCTCACGGAAACATACGTTTTCCAACCTTGGGTGAAGTGAATGTTTTGGGTTTTACCGTGGAAGAAGTGCGTGAAATCTTAGAAAAAGAACTATTGGAAAATTATTTTAAAGCAGAGGCTAATATTTTTATAACTGTAAAATTAGCGGGAATACGATACACGATTACGGGTGAAATAGGAAGTCCGGGCTCCAATGTTATTTATCGTGAGCAACTTAGTATTATGGAAGCCATTGCCAATTCAGGAGATATTACTTTAACCGGTGACCGCAGAGATGTCGTTATCATTAGGCAATATCCTTATGGGCAACGCGTGCATCATATTGATTTAACTACTATTGACGCCCTAAATTCACCCTATTATTTCTTAAAACCAAATGATTTGATTTTAGTAAATCCATTGCCACAAAAATCTTTTGGAACAGGTACAACGGCAATACAATCCATAACAACAATAGCATCCATCATCAGTTTATTAGCAACAACTATTTTACTTTTCAACCGATTATAAACCAAGAGCAATGAACGAAGAATTTGAAATAGAGCAGTTACAATCTACTTTTGATTTTAAAGGATTTATTATTAAATTAATTTCCTATTGGCCGCTTTTTCTTGTTACCCTAGTCATAGGATTTAGCATTGCTTACTATATAAATGTTAGACAATTACCCGTATATCAAATGGGAAGTTTGATATCAATAAAGGACGATCAAAACCCATTTTTTACATCAACAACAAGCTTAACTTTTAATTGGGGTGGCACAACCGATAAAGTAAATACAGCCATTGTTACGTTAAAAACACGATCACATACCGAAAAAGTGGTGCAACGATTGCAGTTTTATATGTCCTATTTGAAAGACGGTAAGTATCAAATAGAAAATGCCTACAAACAAGTGCCTTTTACTGTAATAGTAGACACCTCAAAACCACAAATTTTAAACCAATTGATTACCATAACGGTAAAAGACTCTTCAAAATTTGTTCTAAGCGCTTCATTTTCTGCCGAAAATTTTACTGTTCAAAATTATGCAACCAAGGAAAAAAGCACTATTTCCTTACCCACGGAAGATTTCAGCAGAGAATTTACTTTTGGGCAAACCATTATACTTCCTTTTTTTAGTGGAGTAATTCATCGTTCCAATAACGCTTTGCAAGTAAATACACCATTTTATATACGTTTTGGAAATTTTGATAGTGCGGTTTCGCGTTTTCGATCCATAAGTGTACAACCGGAATCTACCGGCTCATCTGTTTTAAATTTATCGCTTTCCGGAAATAATAAAGCAGAATTAGTTGATTATCTAAATACCACAGTGCAAGTATTAGGCGAAGATGTTTTAGAGCGAAAAAATTTATTTGCCACTAAAACCATTCAGTTTATCGATAGTACTTTAGCTATTAAAACAGGTGAACTTTCAGCCGTACAAGGTGAATTAGAAGATTTTAGAAACAACTCAACCATTTCAGATTTAGGTACAGAAGGACAGGAAATAAATGCTAAATTAAATGCATTAGATTTAAGAAAAAGTGCTGTACAACAGGAATTGAATTACTACAATACATTAGAAGACTATCTAATAAGTAGGACTGATTATAGCAAAGTGCCAGCTCCTTCTGTCGCCGGAATAGGAGAAGCAAGTATAGTATCTAATGTAAGCAGAATCCTTTCTTTAGCAGAAGAACGCAATAAATATCAGTATTCATTTAAAGAAGGAGCACCTATTTTTGCAGATATTGACCGACAAATAAACGCAGTAAAGGCTGTATTATTAGAAAACATAACCTCTACAAAATCTTTAAAAAACAGAGAATTAAATACCATAAGTGCTGATATAGCAGGATTTGAAAGTGAAATAAGAAGGCTACCCAAAGAACAGCAACAACTTTTAGGTATTCAAAGGCGATTTGATTTAAGTGCACAGGCGTATAATCTCTTTCTTTCAAAACGCAGTGAAGCCGGTTTAGTGAAAGCAGCTAATGTAAGTGATGTATTAGTAATTGATCCGGCAAAAGATGTTGGAGGAGGACAAGTAGGACCAAACAATCAGCTAAATTACGTGTTGGCAGTAGTTTTTGGCCTTTTTATACCGTTTGTGTTTGTGTTTATAATGGTTTTCTTTGATAATAAAATTCATTCTGTTCAAGAAATACAAAGACTTTCTAAAATACCTATTTTAGGAGTAATAGGAAAAAGTAAAGACAAAAATAATTTAGCAATCTTTAATAGGCCTAAATCAGCCATATCAGAATCTTTTAGAGCGATTCGTTCCAGTTTACAATTTATGTACAAAAAGCGTGGCATTCAGGGCACAAAAACAGTTTTAATAACATCTTCAGTAAGTGGGGAAGGAAAAACCTTTTGCTCTATAAACATTGCATCTGTATTTGCATTAAGTGAAAAAAGAACCGTATTGATAGGTCTGGATTTAAGAAAACCTAAAATATTTGAAGATTTTAATATTCAAAACGCTGTGGGAATAGTAAATTATTTAATTGAAGATGCCTCTTTAAACGACATTATTCAAAAAACCAATTTTCCATATTTAGATGTTATTACTTCTGGACCAATACCACCAAATCCTTCTGAATTAATTCTAAGTGATAAAATGGAGGAATTGATGAAAGAGCTTTCTGAAATTTATGATTATATTGTATTAGATTCGCCTCCAATTGGTTTAGTTGCCGATTCCTTAGAACTTATAAAACACGCAGATGCTACAATTTATGTGGTGAGGCAAAATTATACCAAGAAAGGAATGTTTGCAGTTATTAACGATAAATACAAAACCGGTGAAGTAAAAAATATCAGCATTGTTTTAAATTATTTTCAAGAAAAATCAAAATACGGATATGGTTACGGATACGGTTATGGATACGGATATGGTTATGGAGGGTATGCAAATGGCTATCGTGAATCAGAAAGAAAAAAGGGATTTTTACAAAAAATATTCAAAAAAAAATAGACTGCTTTTTATGCTAACATCAAAGCAACAAATAGTAAAACGTGTGTTTGATGTTGTTTTTTCTTTTTTTATTTTATTGGTTTTAGGGATTCCTATATTACTTTTAATTGGTATAGCAAGGTTTAACACAAATATGTCGGGTTTGTTTAGCCAAAATAGAATAGGGAAAAACGGAAAACCATTTGCCATGTATAAAATAAGGACGCTAAAAGGAATAAATCACAAAAGTGTACAAGAAATTAAGGATTTTGAAACAGATTTCGGGCGTTGGCTTCGAAGAACAAAACTTGATGAACTACCACAATTTTTTAATGTTTTAAAAGGAGATATGAGTATCGTAGGCCCTAGACCTGATGTTGCAGGTTATGCCGATAATTTACAAGAAAAAGATAGAATTATTTTACGTATTCGACCCGGTATTACTGGACCCGCTACTATAAAATATAAAAATGAAGAAGAAGTGTTGCTGAAACAAAAAAAACCTCAAAAATTTAACGACACGATTATATGGCCGGATAAGGTTAACATCAATAAAGAATATATTGCCAATTGGTCTTTTACCAAGGATATAAAATATATTTGCGCATCACTAGTAAATTTCTAATGAAAGAATCCACAGAAAAAGACACTTGGCTTTATGAAATATCAGCAAAAAATAAGCTGGTTGATCTTAATTTTAAAGAAATATGGCGCTATCGAGACCTTTTAGTTTTATTTGTAAAAAGAGATATTGTTACAGTTTACAAACAAACCATTCTCGGACCATTATGGTTTTTTATTCAACCGTTGTTTACCTCAGTAATCTTTACGTTAGTTTTTAATAATATAGCAAACATTCAAACAGGAGTTGTACCTTCCTTTTTGTTTAATCTTACCGGAATTACCGCTTGGAATTATTTTACGGCATGTTTAACAGGTACTTCAAATACTTTTACCGCCAATCAAAGTATTTTTGGAAAAGTATATTTTCCAAGGGTAATAATGCCTTTGTCTGTTACTATTTCAAATCTTTTAAAATTTGGCATTCAACTACTTATTCTTATTGCATTTTATCTTTATTATCTATTTATAGGTGCTGAGATAAGGCCAAATGCTATTTTGTTATTATTTCCGGTTTATGTGTTAATCATGGCTCTTTTAGGACTGGGTTTAGGAATGATTATTTCTGCATTAACTACTAAATATCGCGATTTAAATATCTTAGTAGGCTTTGGAGTTACTTTGCTAATGTACATTTCAGCGGTGCCATACCCTTTATCAGAAATTAAAGATAACCAACCCAAATATGCATGGATTGTGGAGTACAATCCATTAACACAAATCATTGAAGGTTTTCGATTTATGATGTTGGATACCGGTATTTTTACTTGGTTTGGATTTTTATATACCTTAGCGTTTTCAATATTTATTTTTTTAATTGGGTTAATAATTTTTAATAATACAGAAAAGAATTTTATAGATACAGTCTAATTTTTTTATTTGAATGTAAAATTATAAAGAAAATGAATACCATATTAATTACAGGAGGAGCAGGTTTTATAGGATCACACGTGGTTCGACTTTTCGTTGAAAAATATCCTGATTATGCTATTTACAATCTGGATGCATTAACCTATGCCGGTAATTTAGAAAATTTGAAAGATGTTGAAAAGGCCTCTAATTACACTTTTTTAAAAGCAGATATTTGCGATGCAGAAACAATACAATCCCTTTTTAAAAAATATCGTTTTAATAAAGTAATCCATTTAGCCGCTGAATCGCATGTAGATAGGTCTATTACAGATCCTTTGGCGTTTTTAAAAACTAATGTTTTAGGTACTATAAATTTATTAAATGCAGCAAAGTCTATTTGGAAAAATGACTTTTCAAACAAACTTTTTTACCATGTAAGTACCGATGAAGTTTATGGAACTTTAGGGGAATCAGGACTTTTTACAGAAACTACTTCTTACAATCCAAATTCCCCTTATTCTGCTTCAAAAGCTAGCTCTGATCACTTTGTTAGAGCCTATGGTGAAACCTATGGATTGCCTTATATTATTTCAAATTGTTCCAATAATTATGGACCAAACCAATTTCCTGAAAAATTAATTCCACTTTTTATACATAATATCCTTCAAAACAAATCGCTTCCTGTTTATGGCAATGGAAATTATACACGTGATTGGTTATATGTTATTGACCACGCAATTGCTATAAATATTGTATTTCATAAAGGAAAAATATCAGAAACATATAACATAGGTGGATGCAATGAATGGAAAAATATTGATTTGGTAAAACTTTTGTGCAAGCTAATGGATGTAAAAATTAATAAGGCTGAAGGCTCTTCAGAAAGATTAATTACCTTTGTTAAAGATAGACCGGGACACGATTTGCGTTATGCTATAGATGCTACAAAAATCAGACATCAGTTAGGTTGGAAACCAAGAGTTACTTTTGAAACAGGACTTTCTAATACCATTGATTGGTATTTACAAAATAAGGAATGGTTAAATAATGTAACTTCAGGTAAATATCAAGAATACTACAAGAAACAGTATGCTACAAATTAATTCGTTATAAAAATACGTTAAAAATGAAAGGAATAATTTTAGCAGGAGGAGCAGGAACAAGATTACATCCTTTAACCCAGGTTGTTTCTAAACAATTATTGCCAATATATGATAAACCGATGATATATTATCCATTATCTGTTTTGCTATTATCCGGCATTAATGAAATATTAATTATTTCTACACCTTCCGATGTACCTAATTTTAAAAAACTTTTTGGGAACGGCTCACAATTGGGAATCTCTCTATCATATGCAGAGCAACCCTCACCTGATGGATTAGCTCAAGCCTTTCTTATTGGTGAAACATTTATAGGTGCTGACGATGTTTGTCTAATTTTGGGTGATAATATTTTTTATGGAGCGGGATTTCAAAAATTATTACAAGAAGCAATAGTTGCTGTTGAAAAGGAGCAAAAAGCAACTATTTTTGGTTACTATGTGGATGATCCGGAGCGTTATGGAGTAGCAGCTTTTGATGTATTTGGCAATGTGCTTAGTATTGAAGAAAAACCATTACAACCAAAAAGTAATTATGCCGTGGTGGGTCTTTACTTTTATCCAAATTCGGTAATAGAAATAGCTAAAAAAGTACAACCCTCAAAAAGAGGGGAGTTAGAAATAACTAGTGTTAATTCAGCCTTTCTGGAACAAAAAAACTTAAAAATGCAAATTATGAGTCGCGGTTATGCTTGGCTAGATACTGGAACCCATGAGGCCCTTACAGAAGCAACTGAATTTGTAAAAACCATAGAAAAACGTACCGGATTAAAAATAGGATGTATAGAAGAAGTAGCTTATCGTAAAGGATTTATTGATAAAAAACAACTACTAGAGCTGGCTGAGCCTCTCAAAAAAAGTAGTTATGGACAATATTTACTTCATAAAGTTTAGAAAAATGCATTCCTTAAAAAGGGTATTCCAAAAAGCCATGTTAAACCTTTTTTAAAAAGTAGCACAAACACAAACTATGTTGTAAATTCGTTGCAAATACGGTTTTCGATGAAAGTTTTAATTACTGGTGCAACTGGGCTTATAGGAAAAGAATTAATTAAACTCTGTCATCAAAACGAAATTAAGGTTAATTATTTAACCACTTCACAGCATAAAATAAAACACAAACCAAATTATCGTGGCTATTTTTGGAATCCCAAACAAGGCGAAATAGATGCTTTGTGCCTAATGGGTGTTGATGCCATTATCCATCTAGCAGGAGCATCTATTGCTAGTAAATGGACACCTGATTATAAAGAAGAAATCATTGAAAGCAGAGTTTTAAGTGCTAATCTTTTGTTTAATACCCTTCATAAACACGAAAATCAAGTAAAACAATTTATATCCTCAAGTGGAATTAATATATACCCAAACTCTTTCGATAAAATTTATACAGAAAAATCACTTGAAGTGGATAATACCTTTTTAGGAGATGTAATATTAAATTGGGAAGAAATAGCAGATAAATTTGCCATAGAGCACATGAAAGTGGCTAAAATTAGAACAGGAGTTGTTTTAGATGCACAAGAAGGTGCGTTACCAAAACTAATACAGCCTATAAAACTAGGATTTGGAGCACCCCTAGGATGTGGAAAACAATGGCAGTCTTGGATTCATATTAAAGATATTGCAGCACTGTATCTCTTTGTTTTGCAAAATAATTTAGAAGGCGTTTTCAATGCGGTTTCTCCAAATCCGGTTACAAATAAAGAGCTAACAGTAGCTATAGCTAAAAAACTTAAAAAACCGCTATGGTTGCCCAATGTTCCTGCATTTATTTTAAAAGCCATACTTGGAGAAATGGCAGTTTTAGTAGTATCCGGTCAAAAAGTAAGTTCAAAAAAAATAGAGAATCTAGGGTTTAAATTTCTTTATCCAACGATTGAAGTAGCATTAGAAGATTTACTTTAATCAAAAAAAAGCCCATTTTCTGAACATCCTTTTTTTAAATTAAAAACAGAATTTAATTATGCTTTATTTGCTTCAATAGAAACGGTAATTTCCATATCGTCACTAATAAATTTATCTCCTAAATTATCAAAAACACTTTTTGAACCAAAATTTATTCCCCATAGTGTTCGGTTAAGAGTAAAAGATTCACTTTGCAACAGCATTTTATCTTCTTCAAAAGACACATTTACAGGAAATTCGATGTTTTTTGTCACCTCTTTTAATGTTAAGTTTCCTTGTAACCAAGTTTTTCCATTTTCTATTTTTACTCCGGTAACTTCAAAAATACCTTCTGGATATTTGTTTGTGTCAAAAAAGTCACCTTCTTTACCCGAAACAGTGCCCATTAAATGTCCTTCAAGATTTTCTTTTCCATTACCCGGTTCAAGGTCAGTTACGGATATACTTTTCATATTAATGATAAAATCTCCACTCTCGATGGAGTTGTCTAAAGATGTAGTAAAAGAACCTGAAGCAATTTTGATAGTTCCTGTATGGGTTTTTGTTGGTTTCCGTCCACTCCATTCAATGGTTGATGCATTGGTGTCAACAAGGTAAACTACAGCAGTTTCTGATGCGGTTAAAGCATCCTGGGCATCTTGAGTCTTGGTTTGTTGTTTATCGTTTTTGCAAGATACTGCAGTGACTACAAATATTGTTGCTAAAAAAAAGTAAAATACATTATTTTTCATCGGCAAGGGTTTGAAAATTTTTTTCATACGTAAAAATACTAGCTCACTTTTTAAAGTGTCTTAAAATTATATTAAATATTTTTCAATGACATTTTGACACTTAAAAGTTATTGGCAGCACTTTTGTATAGTAAAAGATTAAATTTGAAAATGTAACTACCAATGAGTAAGAAGAATAATCAAAAAGTAACTGAAGGAACAAAAATAGAGGATAAGAACATAACTGCTGCTGAAAATAATACGGTTGTTGAAGAGGTATTGACTGAAGAAAAAATTTCTGCTGAAGAAGAATTAGTAAAGGAAAAAGAACGGTTTTTACGTCTTTTTGCAGAATTTGAAAACTATAAAAAACGTACTAATAAGGAACGTATAGAACTTTTCAAAACAGCAGGACAAGAAGTTATTCACTCCTTATTGCCCGTTTTAGATGATTTTGATCGTGCTCTTGTTCAATTAGAAAAAGAAGGAAACGACCCCCTCTTTCAAGGGGTTCAGTTAATTCACAATAAACTAAAAGAAACATTAAAAAGCAAAGGATTGCATACCGTAGAAGTACAACAAGGTGAAACTTTTAATGCAGACAATCATGAAGCCATCACACAAATACCTGCTCCATCCGAAGATTTAAAAGGAAAAATTATCGATGTTGTTGAAAAAGGATACCAAATAGGGGATAAAGTTTTGCGCTATCCAAAAGTAATTATAGGGCAATAATTTAAAAAAAAAAAATAGAGCTACCACACCATTAGATTAAAATTTCATGAAAGAAGATTATTACGACATATTAGGCATTCACAAAAATGCTACAGCTGCAGAAATAAAAAAAGCATATCGAAAAAAAGCCATTGAACACCATCCTGATAAAAATCCGGGTGATTCAAAAGCCGAAGCAATGTTTAAAAAAGCTGCAGAGGCTTATGAAGTTCTAAGTGATCCAAACAAAAGAGCACGCTACGACCAATATGGTCATCAAGCATTTGATGGTAGCGGAGGTTTTAGTGGTGGTGGCATGAACATGGAAGATATTTTTAGTCAGTTTGGAGATATTTTTGGCGGTGGAGGCGGTTTTTCCGGTTTTAGTGGCTTTGGAGGAGGTGGCGGGCAACGCCGAATGAAAGGAAGCAACCTTCGCATTCGCGTATCGCTAACACTGGAAGAAGTAGCAAATGGCGTTGAAAAGAAAATAAAAGTAAAACGAAAAAAACAAGCACAAGGTACTACCTATAAAACTTGTACCACTTGTCACGGTAGTGGTCAAATAATGCGAATTACCAATACTATTTTAGGAAGAATGCAAACATCATCACCTTGTAGTACTTGTGGAGGTACAGGGCAAATTATTGACAAAAAGCCTGCAAATGCAGATGTTGATGGCATGTTGCTTACCGAGGAAACAGTTTCCATAAAAATACCTGCCGGAGTGGTTGATGGCATGCAGCTTAAAGTAACGGGTAAAGGAAATGAAGCACCAGGAAATGGCATTCCAGGAGATCTTTTAGTTGCTATTGAAGAAAAACCACATGAAACATTACAGCGAGAAGGCGATAATTTGCATTTCGATTTATATATAAGTTTTTCAGAAGCTGCTCTTGGTGCTTCTAAAGAAATTGATACGGTTAGTGGTAAAGTGCGAATAAAAATAGAAGAAGGTGTGCAAAGCGGTAAAATATTACGATTAAGAAATAAAGGAATACCAAGTATTAATGGCTATGGAACAGGTGATTTGCTCGTTCATGTGAATGTTTGGACCCCCAAAACCCTTACTAAAGAACAAAAAGAGTTCTTCGAAAAAATGGCTAGTGATGTTAACTTTCAACCTAAACCACAATTAGAGGATAAATCATTTTTTGAAAAAGTAAAAGATATGTTTTCCTAAGCTTATTTATATTAAAATTTTATTGTTATATTTGTTAAGTTAGTTCTTAACTAACCAATTTTCTTTTTCATAGCAATTTTTTTTCCCATCCTTAATTTTCTTTATTCTAAGGGTGGGTTTTGCTTTTGTAAAAATGAAGAAATAAATCATATAGCTGTAACATATCAAAAGCTTTTTATTCTAATAACAAATGTTTAAACACATAAAATTTTATGGAAAATTTATTAGTAGCAGAGAATGTTTATAAAAATTTTGGAAAATTCACTGCATTAAATGATATTTCCATTTCCGTTCCAAAAGGAAGTATATTTGGTCTTCTAGGACCTAATGGAGCAGGTAAAACTACTTTTATTCGCATTATAAATCAAATAATGATGCCAGATTCGGGAAAGCTTTATTTAGATGGGGAACCTCTACAAGCGCACCATATTCAGAATATTGGTTATCTTCCTGAGGAACGCGGTCTTTATAAATCAATGAAAGTTGGCGAACAAGCTCTTTACCTTGCACAACTAAAAGGACTTTCAAAAACGCAAGCTAAAGAACGTTTAAAATACTGGTTTGAAAGATTAGACATTGGTAATTGGTGGGATAAAAAAATAGAAGAACTTTCCAAAGGAATGGCACAAAAAGTGCAATTTATAGTTACCGTTTTACACGAGCCTAAATTGCTGATTTTTGACGAACCCTTTAGTGGTTTTGACCCAGTAAATGCAAACTTAATAAAAGATGAAATCCTTCAATTGAGAGATGACGGAGCAACCATTATTTTTTCAACCCACAGAATGGAATCGGTGGAAGAACTTTGTGATCATATTGCTTTAATTCATAATGCCAACAAACTATTAGACGGCAAGTTGAATGATATTAAACTTACCTACAAATCAAACACCTACGAAGTAGGTTTAATTTGTAGTAACCAAAAGCAATTGAAAAATGATTTAAGAGATAGATTTGTCCTTTCTGATGCAAATTTTAAAACCATAGGAGATGAGCTGAAAGTAAATATTAAAATAGAAGCTAACCAATCACCAAACGATTTAATTAGCTATTTAACCACAAAAGGGCAAATGAATCACTTTGTAGAAGTGATACCCAGTGTTAATGATATCTTTATTCAAACGGTAGCAAAAAAGTAACATGAGAAATTTAAAATTAATAATTAAAAGAGAATACAACGCTAGAGTGCGGAATAAATCATTTATCATAATGACGATTTTGAGCCCTGTTATTTTGGTTGGGATGGTTTTTTTAGTTGTTTATTTGAGCAGTTTAAATAACGAAGAAGTAAGGAACATAGCTGTTTTAGATCAAAGTGAATTATTACAAGATGCATTAGAAGATTCAGAAAATTTAAAATTTATTTTTCTTGATGGTATGGATTTAGAAAATGCAAAAATTATCAGTTTAGAAAGTAAGTATCACGGATTGCTTTACATTCCTCATACCGATTCTCTTACTGCCTTAGATCAAAATTTGCAATTTTTTGTGGAAGGTTCTCCCAATATTTCAGCAATTCAATATATTGAAAAGAGCTTGAATTCAAAACTTACCAACCTCAAATTAGAACAAGATGGCGTAGATTTAATGCAAATTGAAGCATCAAAATCAAACGTTGATATACACATTGAAAATTATAAAGGAGAACAAACCTCTAAAATGTCTAGTTGGATAAAAGCTATATTTGGAGGAGCTGCAGGATATTTATTGATGATGTTTATTATTATTTATGGCAATATGGTAATGCGAAGCGTTATTGAAGAAAAAACCAATCGCATTATTGAAATCATTATTTCCTCAGTAAAACCCTATCATTTAATGATGGGAAAAATTATTGGCACCTCGCTTGCAGGAATTACACAATTTTTAATTTGGGTAGTCTTAGGCGGAATTCTATTATTTGTCGCCACTTCGGTATTCGGGCTACAGATAGAAAACTCTTCCGTTGCAAATCAAGAAATGATAGATCAAGTGAATAATAGTGGTTTACAAACGGTAATTAATGATATTTTACGATTGCCAATGACTACTTTAATCATTTCATTTTTATTCTTTTTTATAGGCGGATATTTTCTTTATAGTTCCTTTTATGCAGCAATAGGAGCTGCAGTTGATAATGAAACGGATACCCAACAATTCATGTTTCCTATCATAATTCCTTTAATGTTAGCTATTTATGTTGGATTTTTTGCGGTAATTGAAAATCCGCATGGCACAGTGGCAGTGGTATTTTCATACATTCCTCTCACCTCACCAATTGTAATGCTGATGCGTATTCCCTTTGGTGTGCCTTGGTGGGAAATTTTAATTTCTTTGTTATTATTGTTTGCTACATTTGCCTTGGTAGTTTGGTTTGCTGCAAAAATATACCGTGTGGGCATTTTGATGTATGGTAAAAAACCAACTTATAAAGAATTATATAAATGGCTTAAATATTAAATAAATGCAAGAAAATATTGAAGCAGTTAAAGAAGTAATTGCAGAGGATATTTGGGGCTCAATCAAGCACTTCCTCCATTTAGAAATTATTAACGTAGGAGCTGATGATTCAAAAATTGTAATTACTGTTGGGTTATTACTTCTTGTTTTTGTTTCCTTTTATATTGCAAGCTTGGTGCTTAAACTGATAAGATTAGTAGTTTCAAGAAAGCTGCCTAGTAACGATCAGCTTAAATTTTTAAGCATCTTTACTTTTATAAAATACATTGTTTACATCCTAATTTTTATTGGTGTTTTAAGTGCTTCAGGAGTAAATATAACTTTACTTCTTACAGCTTCTGCAGCTTTGTTTGTAGGTCTTGGCCTTGCTCTTAAAGAAATATTTCAAGACATTATAGGAGGCCTTTATATAATTCTAGATAAATCACTTTTAGTTGGAGATATCATAGAAATTAATGGAAAAGTAGGACGGGTTTTTGAAATAAAACTTCGAACCACGAGAGCATTAACAAGAGATGATAAAGTTGTCATAATACCAAATCATAATTTTATTACAGAAACCATTTTAAATTATACACAAAATCATAGGGCTACACGAGAGTTTGTTAAAGTTAGCGTTGCCTATGGTACGGATGTTCAAAAAGTAAAAGCAATATTAGAAAATTGTGCAAAATCCCAAAACCAAGTTTTAAAAAAACCAAGCCCAATCGTGTTTTTTGAAGATTTTGGCGATTCAGGATTGGTGTTTTCACTTAATTTCTTTATTTCAGATAGTTTTATCGATCCTAAAATAAAAAGCGACTTACGTTTTAAAATCGAAGCTGAATTTAGAAAACAAAATATTACCATTCCTTTTCCTCAAAGAGATTTGCATATATATCCAAAAAATAGTGATTAATGTTTTTTTTTCAAAAATGAAAAGAAGTAAATCTTTCATTTTAAAACCTTATTTTTATAATAAATTAAACAGGATGCCCAAAATATTACTAATAGAAGATGAAGCTGCTATTCGCAGAGTACTAAAAAAAATACTTTCTGAAGAAAATAATACGTATGAAGTTTTTGAAGCAGAAGATGGCTTAGAAGGAATGGAATTCATAAAAAATGAAGATTTTGATCTTATTCTTTGCGATATAAAAATGCCGAAAATGGATGGTGTGGAGGTATTAATCGCCACAAAAAAAATAAAACCCGAAATACCAATGGTGATGATTTCCGGACACGGCGATTTAGATGTAGCGGTTAACACAATGCGTTTAGGTGCTTTCGACTATATTTCAAAACCACCGGATTTAAACCGATTATTGAATACCGTTCGCATTGCTTTAGATAGGAAAGAATTAGTGGTAGAAAACAAAAGACTTAAAAGTAAAGTAAGTAAGAATTTTGAAATGATAGGCGAGTCGCAACCTATTATAAAAATAAAAGAAATTATTGAAAAAGTTGCACCCACTGAAGCCAGAGTATTAATAACAGGACCAAATGGCACAGGCAAAGAACTTGTAGCACATTGGATTCACGAAAAAAGTGAACGCGCTTCCGGTCCAATGATAGAAGTCAATTGCGCCGCTATTCCATCAGAATTGATAGAAAGTGAACTCTTTGGCCATGTAAAAGGAGCTTTTACCTCTGCTATCAAAGACCGAGCAGGAAAATTTGAAGCTGCTAACGGTGGCACTCTTTTTCTAGATGAAATAGGCGATATGAGTCTTTCGGTTCAAGCCAAAGTACTTCGTGCACTGCAAGAAGGAAGAGTACAACGGGTTGGCAACGATAAAGATATTAAAGTAGATGTTAGAGTGGTTGCTGCTACAAATAAAAATCTACAGGAAGAAATAAAAAACAAACGTTTTCGCGAAGATTTATACCATCGGTTGGCGGTTATTTTAATTCAAGTGCCTTCTTTAAATGAACGTAGAGAGGACATCCCTTTGCTAGTTGAATTTTTTACCGAAAAAATTGCATTGGAACAAGGCACTACCAAAAAAGAATTTTCTAAAAAAGCTATAAAACTCCTTCAAGAATACGATTGGACAGGTAATGTGAGAGAATTACGCAATGTAATTGAAAGACTAATTATTTTAGGGGGAAAAGAAATAAGTGAGCAAGATGTTAAACTTTTTGCAAGTAAATAATTTTAAAAATAAATTTTTTGGGTGTTTCTTCTTTTGTTTGCTCTCCTTTTTTTCAAACAGGAGTTACGGACAACAAGATGCTTTTGATTTTGGTATTGGACCCTTTATTAGCGTAGGTCTGCAACAAGAATGGGCCGTGCAACTTCGAGCAGGGTATCATACATTTCATAAATTCTATTATCTTGCGGAATACAGTTCTTATTTCCGAAGAAACCAAGGTAATAACGAGCAATTTAGTGAAATAGGCGTATCTGTAAACTACCCGATGTTTACACTTCTAGGCATAAAGGTGTTTGGTGGAATAGGCTATATACTTTATTTAGAACCCATAAATAAAAGTGGTTCAGATACAACCACATTTTTTATTAGTAGCGGCGATATAAACCACGGCTTGCAACTCAAATTTAACGGGCGATTGCCACTTAGTGAACATGTATCGCTTTTTACAGAATTTAATTTTAAAAGTTTCGGTAAACGCTTTGATACTTTTGGATTCGGACTCCTTTACAGTATCGAGTTTATGTAAAACCTTCTCTTAAGTTTCCATACAATAGAAAGAGCTACAAGTTTTTTACTATCTTTAAATATTATATTTAATAAGAGTAAACTTATGAAGAATACAAAACCGGAGGATTTCAGAATTACGCAACCCATAAAAATAAAGGACCTTCAAACTAATTTACATTTAGATGCCTCTAAAGAGGAAATAGAAAAGGAATTAAGTATGGTTTCTAAAAAATTAGGCGATTTGCAAAACACGCTTTATGCCCATGGAAAATATGGCGTTTTAGTCTGTTTTCAAGGAATGGATACCGCAGGAAAAGATAGTTTGATTCGTGAAGTGTTTAAAGAGTTCAACGTTCGCGGTGTAGTTTGTCATAGCTTTAAAACACCTACTGCATTAGAATTACGACACAATTATTTATGGCGCCATTATGTGGCATTGCCCGAACGAGGAAAATATTCGGTTTTTAATAGAACTCATTATGAAAATGTTCTCGTAACAAGAGTTCATCCGGAGTACCTTTTATATGAAAATATTCCAGGAATTGAAAATATTGATGATGTAAATGAAGCTTTTTGGAACAAACGTTTTCAACAAATCAACGATTTTGAAAAAACAATAGCCGATAATGGTACTATTATTTTTAAATTCTTTTTAAATCTTTCTAAAGAGGAACAAAAAAACAGACTTTTACGTCGGTTGGATAAGAAAAGTAAAAACTGGAAATTTTCACCGGGAGATTTAAAAGAGCGAAAACTTTGGGATAGCTATATGAAAAACTATGAAGATGCTATCAATAAAACATCTTTCAACCACGCTCCTTGGTATAACATTCCGGCAGACGATAAGCCCACAGCACGCTATTTAGTAACAAAAACACTGCTTGAAGTGATGCAAACCTATACTGATATTCAAGAACCTGAATTAGCAGAGGAGTTAAAATTGCAAATACCCAGTTATATTGAGCAATTAAATAAAGAATAAGGGTATTTCTTTAGAATTATTTTTAACACTTCAATAAGGATAAAGTTTCTCTTCGTTTAAAATATTAATACTACTTTTATTTTTTAAATAATATATTTTCTTGTCTTATGAAAAACCTATTTATTTTTTTATTTCTAATTTTTATTACAAGCCCTATTTTTTCACAAAATGAAAGTCAGCAAGATTCAATAATGCTGCGTAAAATTTTTAACGAAGCCTTACTTAACGGAAAAAGTTATGACTGGCTAGAACAACTTTCTAATACCATAGGAGGTCGTTTATCCGGCTCTTTAGAAGCAGAAAGAGCAATTAACTTTACCAAAGAAGAATTAGAAAAACTAGGTTTAGACAAAGTGTGGCTGCAACCGGTAATGGTTCCAAAATGGGTAAGAGGAGTGCCTGAATATGCCTATATTGAAACCACAACAGGAATTACCTCTGTTACAAATATTTGTGCTTTAGGAGGTTCTGCTCCAACTCCTATTGGTGGTTTAAAAGCGGAAGTAATTGAAGTTCAAGGAATTGAAGACTTGGCGAAATTCGGAAAAAGCAATATTCAAGGAAAAATTGTTTTCTATAATCGACCCATGGATCCAACAAAAATTCAAACTTTTGAAGCGTATGGCGGTTGTGTAGATCAACGATATTCCGGCGCTATGGAGGCCTCAAAATATGGTGCAGTAGGAGTAGTAGTGCGCTCCATGAGTTTAAAAATTGATGATGAACCACATACCGGAACTATGACCTATGGCGATTTACCATTAGACCAACGAATACCAGCTGCAGCAATTAGTACACAAGGAGCAAACTACCTGAGTAGCATGTTAAAACTTCAACCAAAAACCCAATTTTATTTCAATCAAACTTGTATTGCTTATCCGGATGTAGAATCGTTTAATGTAATAGGTGAAATAACCGGAAAAAAATATCCAAATTCCTATATCGTGGTAGGCGGACATTTAGACTCGTGGGATTTAGGTGATGGCTCACACGATGACGGTGCAGGATGTGTACAGTCTATGGAAGTCTTGCGGTTGTTTAAAAACCTTGAGTACAAACCAAAACATTCTATTCGTGTGGTGCTGTTTATGAATGAAGAAAACGGTTTACGAGGGGCAAAAAAATATGCTGAAGTGGCTGATAGAAATAAAGAAAAACACATTTTTGCATTAGAAAGTGATGCCGGAGGGTTTAGCCCTCGAGGATTTTCTTTTGATTGTTCTACAGAAGACTTAAAACAAATTGTAAACTGGAAGCCATTGTTTGAACCTTATTTAGTTCACTTATTTACCCAAGGAGGAAGCGGTGCAGATGTTTCACCTTTGAAAAAAAAGGGCAATGTTATGGCAGGATTGAGACCCGATTCACAACGCTATTTTGATTACCACCACGCACATACCGATACTTTTGATAAAATAAATAAAAGAGAGTTAGAATTGGGAGGAGCTGCCATGGCAAGTTTGATTTATTTGTATGATACGTATGGCACAGTGAATGATGCTGTGAAATAGGAAAAAAGAAAACTTAAAGAAGCATTTTTTAAAATTTTATTTTACCTTTAAAAAATGCTTTTGTTTAATAACATATTTTTAAAACCGAAAGCTATAATGAAAAATATTTTCATTATAGCTTTTTGTTGTTTAAGCAATTTTTTATTTGCTCAAAACTTATTGGAAAGCAGAAAATCAAGCAATTATACTTATTTATTTAAAATTTCTGATAAGGAAGCAGAAAAAATATATACCTCAAATAAGGTTGAAATTGATGAAAGTTATTTTCATACTGTAATTGATTCTTTTCCAACTTTTGCAAATTTTGATGAAAAATTAGACCCCGGACATTATTTAAAAACTTATTCAGACAAGAATATTCAAAAAGTTGAAATAACAACTGTTCAAAACATGGATGTTTTCCTATTGAATAATTATCAAGATTTAGTCATTCAGCTTTATGATTTAAATGGAAAAATTATCAAAGATGCCGAGGTAAAAGTTAAAAACAGGTCAATTAAATACAATAATGAAGTTGAGGCCTATTTTCATAGAAAATCCAATAAAAAAGGATTATTACAAGTAACTTATGATGGAACCACAGCATTTTATTATTTAGATAGAAATTATAATAATTCATCTTTTAAAAGGATCTCAAGAAAAGTAGTTTACGGAATCCCATTAAGATATGTTTGGACTCCTATAGAGTTTGCAGCAAAGGTGCCATTTGATGCAGTTAAGTCAATTTCTGATGGATGGTCACAGGGTACAATAAGAAGAGCAGAAGAATTTTTTGTAAAGACTTATGAAAAAGTGGCATGTATTTTTGATGATTATTATTGTAATAATTATAACAGAAGCTATGATGTTAAATTCTTAGGTTATTTAGTTTTTAATAAACCTAAATATAAACCCAATGATACCGTAAAATTTAAAAGTTTTTTAGTAACTAAAAAAGGAAAACTACTTAGTAAACCGCTTACAGTCTTTCTTCAAGGCAATGCGCAAAAGAATAAGTTGGTTCAACTAAACCCTTATGATAAAGGAGGATATGAATTTAGTTTTTTTCTACATGACTCTTTAAAACTCAGACTCGACACTGATTATACAATTTTTCTTGAGGATGCCAAAGAAAATAATGTGATGTCAGGAAATTTTAGATATGAAGACTATGAATTGGCCAAAAACAATCTGCAATTAAGGCTTGCTCAAAAAGACCACTATAACAACAAACCATTTGAAATTTATATAAAAGGAACAGATGAAAATGATTTGGTACTTCAGGATGCAAGAGTCCAGGTTTTAATGCGATTAAAAATAGCTTTGAAATATTGTGAAGACAAATTATTTATCCCAGATACCCTTGGTTTTATCGAAAAAAAATTAGAACCAATTTCAGAAACAAAAATTGACATTTCAGATTCTTTATTTCCCCCTGCAAATTTTGAATATGAACTTGTTGTAAAGCTTTTGACATCTGACAACGAACTGATTTCAAAAACTGAAAATGTTTTATACTACCACTTAAGCGAAAAACTGGACGCTGAATTAATCAAGGACTCTATTAAGTTTGTATACAGAAAAAATGGGTTATCAGCAAACAAAAATATTCAGGTTTACGGCAATGATAATTTTCAGAATAAAACCTTGATTTTTGAAGGAGAGTCACCTTTACAACTCAAACTAATTCCCTTTTACTCTTCTTATATAGCACAATCGGATGATTTGGAAATGGAATACAATGTTTCTGACAAACCTTCTTTAATTCAGGTTACCGCTTCAAGAACAACAGATTCAATAAAATTAGAAATTTATAATCCCCGAAACCTGTTTTTTAACTACAACACCTATTTGAAAAACAAATTGATTTCAACGGGTTATTCAAACGAACTGAAAATTTCTAAATCTCTTAATTCGCTTCAAAACTATCAGGTTTCCATTCAATACATCTGGGGAGGAGAAGTTAAAAATGAAGATTTAACCATACCATTAAATGATAAAAGCCTGAATATTGAGGTAAACCAGCCAACTTTAGTCTATCCCGGTCAGAATTCTAAAATTGAATTGAAAGTAACAGATTATGAGGGAAATCCTGTTGAGGAAGTTGACCTTACAGCATATTCAATGACCAAAAAGTTTAATTACAATCCACCCACATTGCCGTATTTAGGCAAAAACAGAAAAAACCGTAACATCATAAATACATTTAGTTTAAACAGAAAAAAACTAAATTCACCAGAGGAGAGCCTAATAAATTTTGAGTACTGGAATACTCTGGCTGGTATAGATTCCATTGAATATTATAAATTTTTATATCCGAACAACGAAATTTATCAATTTTCCTATACCCCAAAAGATTCCATCACACAATTTGCACCCTTTGTATTTGCCAATGGCGAAATGTTGCCCATACACGTGATTTATGTGGATAACAAACCAGTATATTTTAGTTGGTCAACAAATGAACAACCTTATTCTTTCCATGTGAGCAGTGGTTATCATCAGGTTAAACTCAGGACAACAAAAAAAATAATCACTATTGACAGTTTGTTTTTCCCTGAAAATAAAAAACTCATTCTTAGTATAGATGAATCTATTTCAAAAAAAGGAATTGAAATCAAGGAAGTAAAAAAGGAATTGAGTGAGCAGGAGCAAAGGACACTTTATAACTATGTTTTTCCGTACCGTAATAATTTTAATAACAAGTTTGCATACATTGAAAATGGCAGAAATATTCAACTTTTGTCCCCCAATTTTAGACACATCTCCAACCTTCTGGCAGGACCCGTTTCCGGAACAATTGTTTTTAGAACGCTTGACGAAACTACAAAGGTATTTAGTCATGAACCTTATTTTGAATATGATTTTCAACCGGATTTGTTAAAAATGCGAACTTTTGGCAAGCCAAAATTCCCTAGTTACTTAGGCAAGTACAACAAAAATAACGATTTAGATGATTTGGTGCTAACACCTGAAAAAATAAATGAGTTATATCAAAATTCCATTCAATCATCAAGAACTACTAATAACTATTTTCCCAATCCAGATAAAACTACATCAGGTTTTGGCAGGTTGTTGATAGAAATTGAAGACGAAGAAAATTTAAAGGAACTTCCTATAAATATTCTTATTTTCAGTAATGACGACCCGGAATTTGTTAGGGTCTATCCTGGAAATTCCCGTTTGATTCATCAATTAAGTGAGGCTAATTACAGACTGGTTTTCTTTTATGCTGATAAAAAGTACCATGCTGTGGACTCCTTAGACATACTATCTGATGGCTTGAATTTTTTACGGGTTAAAAAACCTGATGAATTACTGTCAGATGGTTTTAGTTCAGCCATTGATGAAATTATCAAAAATGCTGTAATAACAGAAAAGATTGACGATAAAAGTAATAAACTGGATTTAAACCGAATCAATATAGCGCATCAACAACAGTATTTTTATGGTGAAAGTACAATAAGAGTTGAAGGAATTGTTACTGATGCTACAGGTTTACCATTCCCTGGAGTTAATATTGTTGTTAGAGGAACTTCTTTTGGCACACAAACTGATTTTGATGGTAATTATTCTATACTTCTCAATGCAGGTGACGTATTGGTTTTTAGTTTTATTGGTTTTGAAACTCAAGAAGTACTTCCAACAAAAAATATATTAGATATTCAAATGGAAGGAGCAGGAGAAGAACTTTCTGAAGTTGTTGTAACAGGGTATTCCGTTTCAAGTGAGAAAAGAGTATTAGGTTATGCGATTTCAAATCTAACAAATGAAGTTTTTTTAAATAATGAATTAGAAGGTAAATTGGCAGGATTTGCAGTAGGACTTGTTAGCAACTCCGCTACTCAACTTTCAATTAGGGGATACAACTCTCTTTCTAGTGATAGCCAACCGCTTTATATCGTCAATGGACAAGTTTATACAGGTGATTTTGCACAATTAAATATTGACCAAATCATTTCTTTAAATGTACTTAAAGGAACAGCAGCAACCGAATTGTATGGTTCCATGGGTATCAATGGTGTAATCATTATTGAATTAAACGATATACTTTTATCAACTTTACAAGACAAAGCAGCAGATTTTGATGATACATTTTATGAAAGTGCACTATCAGCCGGTTCATTAAGACAAAATTTTTCTGATTATGCCTTTTGGCAACCTAAGCTCAAAACAGATAAAGAAGGTAAAGCAAGCTTTGAAACAACCTTTCCTGATGATATAACAAATTGGGAAACGTTCTATTTAGCAATGAATGGCAACAAACAAACCGGGCAGGTTAGAAAGTCGATAAAATCTTATAAACCATTGATGGCGCAATTGGCCATACCAAGATTTTTAGTAGAAAACGATACCACTTATGCCATTGGAAAAACGCTTAATTACACACCGGTAGAACAGGAAGTAACCATTACCTATGAAGTAAATGACGTAGTTCAGTTTTCAAAAAAGGAGCATTTTGAAAATGCTATAATCGATACATTATTGATTACTGCAAAAGACTCCATTTCAGTAAAATACATCATTGAAAAAGAAGATGGTTATTTTGACGGTGAAATGCGGAAAATTCCGGTATATCCAAAAGGCCTTTATAAAACGTATGGTAATTTTTATGTTTTGGAAAAGAATGAAACAATCGATTTATCATTCAATCCTGAATATGGAAAAGTAAACCTTTATGCAAGGGCAGATGTTTTGCAAGTTCTTGATGAAGAAATCAATCATGTAATCAAGTATAGATATTTGTGTAATGAACAAGTGGCATCAAAACTCAAAATGCTTTTGATGCAGAAAAAATTGGCAGACTATCAAAACATCCCTTTTAAAAACAAAAAAGATATAGATAAACTGATTTCTCTATTATTAAAAAATCAGAAAAATTCAGGAGTATGGGGTTGGTGGAGAGATTCAAAAAATAATTATTGGATTAGCCTTCATGTGTTAGAAGCACTTGCTTGGGCGAAAAAGGATGGTTATTCATTTGTTTTAAACATTACTTCAACTACTCAGGATATGATTAGGCGTTTAGAAAATTCTTCAAATTTTGATGAAACTTACAGAATTTTAAAAGCTTTAAAACTTCTGGATGCAAAAGTTGATTATAAAAATTATATAGAAAAGTTAGAAGAAAAAGAAAAAATTAATTTCAATGAGCGTTTAAAACTTACAGAACTTCAACAAATTCAACGGATGAATTATCAACTGGATTCAATTATTAAAAACAAGCGCACAACACTTTTCGGAAATGTTTATTTTTCAGGCGAAAAAAACATCTCAAATCTTTTGAATAATAACATTCAAAATACAATCTTGGCTTACAAAATTTTAAAGGCTGACACCCTTGATTTTAATGCTGAGCTTTCAAAAATGAGAGACTACTTTTTTGAAAACAGAAATACTGGATATTGGAGAAATACATTTGAATCGGCTCAAATTATGGAAACAATAATCGATGATTTTATTCAAAGAGATTCTAAACCAGAAACACCAAAACTGATTCTTGAAGGCGACATAACAAGTGTTATTGAAACTTTCCCATTTGAAATGATTGTTGAACCCAATCAGAATATATCAGTTTTTAAAACTGGGGATTTTCCCATTTACTTCACAAGTTATCAATCTTTTTGGGAAAGTAACCCCTCAGAAAACAAAGGAGAATTTGAAATAAGTACTCAATTTGGGACAAACAATCGTTCGGTATTAAAAGGAGGACAGGAAGTGACACTTTTGGTCAAGGTAAAAATCGAGAAAGATGCAGAATATGTAATGATTAATGTACCCATTCCAGGAGGATGCTCTTATGGAGACAATCGCAATAAAAGCAGGTATGAATCTCACAGAGAAAATTTTAAAAATGAAACAACAATCTTTTGTGAAAGCCTTCCTGCTGGAGAGCATACTTTTGAAATAAAATTAATCCCAAGATATTCAGGAAATTATACTCTTAATCCCGCAAAAATTGAATTAATGTATTTTCCCACATTTAATGCAAACAATACACTTGAAAAAATAAAAATAGAGTAAATTCGAAATTTTATTTCTTCCTAAAAGGAAAAACCACCTGCTTGCCAAAATCTTGCGGGAAATCATCATCGCCTTCAAAGCCAATGATAATATCTCTGCCGTCTCTGGGCACATAAGCGGTTTTAAAAAGGTAATCCCAAATGCTTAAGGTTAATCCGTAGTTCATTCCGTAAGGATGTTCTTTGGGAAGATCTTTGGCGTGATGCCAAATATGCATTTTTGGGTTATTAAAAATATATCCTAATATTCCATAACTCCAACCCACATTGGCATGATTTAAATGACCTACAAGCACACTAAACATATATACCACAAAAAATTCTTGAATCCCAAATCCTATCATCGCTAAGGGGATATATTGCGCTACTTTATAAAAAATAGTTTCCATAAAGTGAAATCGAAACTGAGCAGCAAAACCCATTTCTTTTACACTATGATGCACTTTATGAAAATTCCATAACCAAGAGCGAAGGTGTAATTGGTGGTGCACATTCCATTGTATTAAATCGGCTACTACAAACATGATAAGCAATTGTGACCAAGCCGGTAAGTTTTGAACTTCAATAGCTACTAAATTTGTTATACCTAAAAGCCCTAGAAAATCATGAAACAGCTCTACGGCTACATTAGATACGGCATTAAAACCAATTAGGGAAAAGAGAAAGAAATTAAAAAGGATGTAAAAACCGTCTAACCAAAATCCTTTTCTAATTATTTTTTGATTTTTTCGCCAGGGAATAAGTATTTCCAACAACCACACAATGGCTGATACAACCAATAACCAATAAAAATAATTAGTCCAAGAAGGAGTGGAGATTTCTTGTACTAGATAATTGAAATAACCGGTAAAAGATTCTTTTATAATGGTAAGGTATTTTTCCAACATCATTTTATTTTCACAAAATTAAGCTTTCTATATTTTAGAAAAGGTGACAAAGGTTACACGATGCAAGTTATTTTATTTTACTATCTAAATCAGCGATAGTATTTGCTATAAATTGTACAACTTCAAAATAAAAATCAGGTTGTATGTTTTCAAATGTATCAGAAGGTTTATGATAATCCGGATGGTCTTCCACACCAAAATACAAAAAAGGAATAGTGTTTTTATAAAAATAATAATGATCCGATTGCTTTACCCATGAATCCTTTCCGTCAAGACCGTCGTGGCCTAAAGTAAAAGTTATAGGAAAAGTGTTTTCAGGAATATTAGAAAAGTATTTTTTCAAAGAAGGGGTATAGCGAGTCCCACAGATGTAAATTTCGTTGTTTTCATTTCGGCTAATCATATCCATATTGATGTTCAAAACCATATTTTTATCCCCTCTATTTTCAACAAAATATTTTGCACCTTGTAATCCCATTTCTTCCGCATCAAGTGCTATAAAAATTAGTGAATTTTTAGGTTTATTTTTTTGAAAATACTTCGCTAAAACCAGTAAAGCTGCTACCCCTGAGGCATTATCATCTGCACCGTTATAGATAGAATCGTTTTTAACAGTTTTTCCAATACCTACGTGATCATAATGTGCGGTTATAACCATATAATTTTTCGGTAATTCGGTGCCTTCAATTACTGTTATAATATTGGATGCTTCTATTTTTTTATTTTTTCTTTCAAAAGAAAAAGGTTGTAAAGTGACGTCTAAATGTAGAGTTTCTAAATAAGAATAAATATAATTTCTGGCAACTAAATTACCAGGTTGTCCTGTTTTTCTGCCCTCTAGTTTGTCTGAGGCTAAAAACTGAATATGTGAAAGTAGTTCCTCTTTTATAATAGAACTTTCAGTATTTAATGGAAAAGAATAAGTTTCAGAATCTAATTGTAAAGGAAGCTCCTGACTTTGCACTTTAATAAAAAAAGAGAAAAGCACTAAAACAGATATGGATATTTTCATTTTTTAGGAGGAATTATTTTTTTTGAATTTGTACCGCAATTTACTTTAAAATAAGTAAAATGGAATTAGCGGTGTATAAAAATTTGGTTTGCTTTATTTTCACTACTTTCACACTTTATCGAAAACTCCCCAAATATGAAAAAAAAAGCAACCTACTTGCTATTCTTTTTAGTTACTCCTTTTTACTTATTAGCACAAGTACCTGCATATTACAGCCAAGTAGATTTTACGGTTTCACCACAACAAATTCAGCAGCAACTCACCAATTTAATTACCACAACCCACGACTATGAACTTAATTATACGCCTGAGGTTTGGGACATATTAAAAATAGCAGATTTAGAACCTAATCAAGTAGAAGATGTTTTATTACTATATGGGTATGAGGATTTTGATGGCATTTCAAAAAACGATAGATCTCGAAATAAAGATTTAAACTGCACATCGAGCTCTTGTGTTGGTTTATGGAATAGAGAGCATGTTTTTCCTAGATCCTTGGCAACACCACCATTAGAAACCAATTATCCAAATGCTGGTACGGTTGCTCACGGCCTGCGTGCTTGCGACAGCCAAATGAACAGCTCAAGAAATAATAGACCTTATGAACAAGGCACTGGAAATGCAGAAATTACGCCAGATAGTAATTTTTATCCAGGCGATGAATGGAAAGGAGATGTAGCGCGTATTATTATGTATCTTTATTTGCGTTATCCATCACAATGTGAAGCAGTTACCGTTGGTATTGGTTCCACAAACTATTCAAATTTAGGAGATATGCCAGATATTTTTCTGGAATGGAATACGGAGGATCCAGTTTCTTCTCTGGAAACCCAACGAAACACTGTTATTTTTGATGTACAAGGAAACAGAAATCCCTTTGTTGACAATCCCTATTTTGCTACCATATTATGGAATGGACCAGAAGCAGAACAAACTTGGGATGTTTTAGAAGTTTCAGATATTGCTATAGAAACACCTGTTCTATATCCTACAATTACCGATGGCTTGGTGTATGTAAAAAACGTGTCGCAAACGGTTTTTGAATACCGCGTGTATAGTGTTTCAGGGAAATTTGTTTTAGCAGGCACGACAACTCATAAAATAGATTTAGCTAATTTGTCTAAAGGAATGTATTTTGTTCAGATGCAAAATGAAACAGTTATTCAAACTGAAAAAATAATAATGCGATAGTTTTTTAAGTTTGAAAAAAGACAAGAAGCTTTCGGTTTTCTTTATTTCCTTAGTATTTTTGGGATTACAATTGCACAGAACCCAATAATGCTTATTTTTAAAGAATATTTTAGTCGATGAAAGCAATAAGAGTAAGGCCAATAAATCGAATCACTTACATACAGTTGTTGCTTCTGCATGCCGGAATGGCATTACTTGTTTATTTTTTCCACTTTTTATCACAATTTATTTACTTGGGTATCGTCGGATTTTTTTTCTTTCTAATTGTAAATAAAGGAAATAAAAACGATGAAGCTCTGTTAGCAGCAGCATATATTACAGGGGCAGAAATTTTTTTTAGAATGACCGGAGGCGCTTTTTTTTATGAATCGGGAAAATATTTAGTGATTGTTTTTCTTGTCATAGGTCTCTTTCTCAATGGTTCCTCTAAAAGGGCAATTGGCTATTGGATTTATCTTTTTTTATTAGTACCCGGCGTACTTTTTTCAGCTATAAATCTTAATTATGACACCAATGTTAGAACCACAATAGCTTTTAATATAAGTGGGCCGGTAACTGTTGGTATTGTAGGTATTTATTGTTTCTTCCGAAAAATAACGGCAACCCGTTTGCACCATTTGTTTCTTGCCATCTTATTACCAATAATTACCTTAACTCTTTATTTATATGTTTACACTCCAAATATTAGAGATTCTTTAAGTGGTACGTCTTCTAATTTTGCTGCCTCCGGAGGCTTTGGACCAAATCAAGTTGCAACAATTTTAGGTCTTGGGGCATTGCTTATATTTATAAGATTGTTTACCATAAAAAGTAGATTAGTTAATGGTATCGATTTAATTTTATTATGCTTGGTCTTATATAGAGGGTTTATCACTTTTTCCAGGGGTGGTATTATAACCGCTGCAGTTTGTGGGGCAGCTTTCTTGGTTCTTTTCTTTTACCAATCAGATGCATATACAAAAGCAAAACTACTTCCTAAAATAATTGCTATTGCCGGTATAATATTTATTACTTGGATGTTTACTTCTTTTCAAACTCTTGGTTTTATTGATAAACGTTATTCCAATCAGGATGCGGCAGGTCGTGTAAAAGAGGATGTAACCACAGGTAGAGCAGATTTAGTATCAGCCGAGTTAGATGCCTTTATTAAAGCGCCTATTACAGGAATAGGAATTGGTAAAATAAAGGAATATCGGGAAGCAAAAACTGGTATTACTGCAGCTACACATAATGAAATAAGTAGAATGCTTTCTGAACATGGAGTAGCAGGTTTATTGGCTTTGTTTATTTTAATTTTATCTCCGCTATTCTTTTGGTTGCGTTACAAGCCAAGCATCTACTTTTTTGCCTTTTATTTTTTTTGGTTATTAACCATTAATCATTCTTCCATGCGTCTGGCAGCACCCGGGTTTATATATGGGTTATGCCTTTTATACATCATAAATGAAAAAAATACTTTACATAGGAAACCAACTCAAGTACTTTAATGCTACACCAACATCTGTAGATATTCTTAGTGCTTTATTGAAAAAGGAAGGCTATGAGGTACACACAGCATCCGGCAAAAAAAATAAAGTGTTGCGGATGTTAGATATGTGTTTTTCTGTCATTAAATTTCGAAATAAAATAGATATAGTTTTGATAGATACTTATAGCACTTCTAATTTTTATTATGCCGTTGCAGTAGCTTGGTGGTGCAAAATTTTTAAAATTCCTTATGTTCCTATATTACATGGCGGAAATTTACCAAATCGGTTAATAAAAAGTAAAAAATTAAGCAATACGCTTTTTCATCTTGCTAAAACAAATGTAACCCCTTCGGAATATTTGATGCAAAAATTCAAAGAAGCGGGATATTTTAATTTGGTTGTGATACCCAATAGTTTAGAACTAAAAAACTACGTATTTAAGCAAAGAAAAATGGCTCCAAGATTGTTGTGGGTGCGTTCTTTTTCTGAAATATACAACCCCTTAATGGCATTGAATGTTTTAGAAAAATTAAGAGAAACCTATCCCGAAGCTTCATTATGCATGGTAGGCCCCGAAAAAGATGGTTCAATGGAACGATGTAAAAAATGGGCCGTCGTTAATTCACTTCCCGTAACTTTTAAAGGAAAACTAAGTAAAACCGATTGGGTAAGGCTTTCAGAATCATATGCTATATTTATCAATACGACAAACTTTGATAATATGCCATTTTCCCTTTTAGAAGCTATGGCATTAGGACTTCCTATAGTTTCTACTAATGTTGGAGGAATTCCTTTTCTAGTAGAAGACGGTCAGACAGCAATGTTAGTAAATAAAGATGATACAGAGGCGATGTCAGATGCAATTATTAAGTTAATTAAAGAGGAGCCTTTAGCAAATAAAATAAGTATTAACGCAAGAAAAAAAGTAGAAAAATTTGATTGGAGTGAAGTAAAACCTCTTTGGATGTCTGTTTTTGAATAAGAAATTGTATTTTTAATTCCCAAATTTAACGAATGAAAACCAATTCAAAAATACATTTTGAAATATCAGAACGCAAAGTGCTATTGCGTATTTTTGATGTGTTTTCTGTATTATTACTATTATACTTGGTTGGGATTTTATTTGATTTCGACTATTTTTCTATCTCTGCTGAACGTTGGGAATGGCTCATTATTTTGGCATTATACATTACTATTTTCGGAACCATTTTTGAAATGTATGATTTGCAAAAAGCTAGTAAGGCAGAAATCGTTTTTAAAAATATTATATTGACAGTTTCCTTAACGGTACTTTTCTATTTATTAACACCTTTTTATACACCAACTCTTCCAAACAATAGGCTACAAATAGTGTATTTCTTTGTGGCAATAGTTGTAGCTTTATTTTTATGGAGGTTAGCATATATTACTTTTATTTCTTCACCTCGATTTTACAAACGAATTTTGCTTCTTGGTAATGCATCCAATATTGGCATAATGACCGATGCCATTGAAAAATCGGATCCGAATTATAAAGTGGTAGGATATATTGATACGGGTAAAGAAAATATTAATAATTGTACCTATGAAGATATTCAAAAATTTACAACTTTAGATATAAAGAAAATTATTAAAGAACATTCCGTTTCAGAAATTGTAGTGGCAACAGGTATCTCAAAAAAAGTTTCGGTACCTATTTATAATGAATTGTTAGATTTATTAGAAAGAGGGTTTCCCATTAAAGAATATGAACAAGTGTATGAAGAGCTTACCTTTCGAGTCCCTGTACATCATGTAGATAAAGATTTTTATCGTTATTTTCCGTTTAGCCGAAGCAATCAAAACAAATTGTATTTGCTATTTCATCAAGCTACAAATATTATACTTTCTGTACTAGGAATTGCCATAGGTATTGCTTTGTTGCCATTTATTATGATTGGGAATCTAATCGGTAACAGAGGAGCACTATTTTATTTTCAAGAGCGGGTTGGTAAACATGGTAACACATTTTTTATTATAAAGTTTAGAAGTATGGTAAAAAATGCAGAAAAAGATGGTGCTGTTTGGGCATCAAAAGAGGATGGAAGAGTAACTAAATTTGGTCGCATTCTCCGAAAAACACGTATTGACGAAATACCTCAGTTTATCAATATTTTAAAGGGAGATATGAGCGTAATTGGTCCAAGACCGGAACGACCTGTTTTTGTGAAAGAACTTTCCAAGGAAATTCCATTTTATGAAATTAGGCACATCATTAAACCGGGACTAACAGGATGGGCTCAGGTGAAAGGCAATTATGCCGCATCTAAAGAAGATGCCCTTGAAAAATTGCAATATGACTTGTTTTATATTAAAAAACGAAGCTTATTTTTAGACTTAAATATTCTTTTAAAAACACTAAGTACTGTAATATTTTATCGAGGGTATTGATTTTATTGGTGAACTCATCTTGACTTTTTCCAATTGGTTAAAAAATTGCTCTTTTGAGCCTGCTTTTTGTCATTTTCTACTTCCGTAGCTCTGCTATGCAACTCAAAAATGCCTTCGATCAGACTCAAAATAGCTAATTTTCACTTCAATCAAAAAAGTCAAGATGAGTTCAGTACTAAGAATATTTTTTCAATACTTCTATGTTAAAATTTTTGATTACCAATGTTAAATTTACTCTAGCATGTTTTTTGAATCTATTTTTTTAGTAAATTAGGCTTGTTAATTTTAATCTCCCTGCCTATTCAACATAGTTACTCTTTTAAGCCTTAAATTTAATTTAAACTCATAATTATGGCAAGAGCTATGTTTGATTATACAAAAGCCGTACTTGCAAAGGTCAGTTTTGATGCTACCTTATTCTGCAAAGAACTTCAAAAAGCACTACAACGTTTACTCCCTTATGAAATTGAGGAGTTGAAAGTTTGGGTAAATTCCCTTATCAAACAAAACCCGGATTTAAACCAATGTTTAATTTATTTGAAACCATAAATATATTTCGGGCTTTCTAAAAAGGGTGTAGATTTATTTTATTTGTATTTATTTTTAAGTGTTGTTAAATACAAACGCAATTAGTTATTTAAATTTATTATCTTTTTAGTAAGCCCTTTTATTTTTCACAGGACTTATTATTTTTACATCTTGAAAAGCAATAGCTCCCCTAACAATGCCGGAAATAACATCATATAAAGCATTAACAATTTGTGGCTTTAATTCGCTTTTATTTTGAATGATACTTACTTCTCTTGCTGGTTGGGGTGCTAAAAAGTGGCGTAGATTTTTTCTTTCTGTTTCCTTTATATCGAGTGTGTGTAAATAGGGTAAAAGTGTCATTCCTAATCCTTCATTAACCAATTTAATAAGGGTTTCAAAACTTCCACTCTCTAATTGAAATGTATCCTCTGTGTGTTTTTTAAAAGTCTGGCATAAATTTATGATGCCATCTCTGAAACAATGTCCATCCTCTAGTAATAAAATATCGTTGAGGTCTAAATCTTCAACGGTAAGATTTTTTTTCTCAAACAATCTATGATTTTCCGGGATATAGCCCACAAACGGTTCATAGTAAATTACTCTTTCTGAAATAAATTCATTTACTAATGGGGTAGCTGCAATGGCTGCATCTAAATGGCCTTCATTTAGTTTTTTAATTATATCATGTGTATTTAGTTCTTCAATTTTTAAATGTACCTTGGGATGCCTTTTTGCGAATGTTTTTAAAAACATGGGTAATAAGGTTGGCATTACGGTGGGTATAATTCCTAATTTAAATTCACCACCCACATAGCCTTTATCCTGATCCACTACATCTTGCATTCTTTCGGCTTCTGCAACTATTTTTCGCGCTTGTGCAATTATTTTTTCGCCTATTGCGGTTAATTTGAGTGGTTTGGTGCTTCTGTCAAAAATAAGAATATCTAATTCTTCTTCTAGTTTTTGAATTTGCATGCTAAGTGTAGGTTGGGTTACAAATATTTTTTCTGCAGCTCTTGTGAAGTTTTTGTATTCAGCAACTACTAAAACATATTTTAATTGGGTAATGGTCATTTTGTGGGTATTTCTTACACAAAGATATGTAGAATAAGAAAAATCTATTAAAGAAGTCAAAATTATTTTAAAAAATATTTCTGGAATTGAGAAAATATTTTTTTTTAAAGCAGCCCCCTTGCTTTAATTTCTATGTATTTATTGATGGTATTTACCGTTAAATCCTCAGGAGCAGTCAGTATGGTTTGAATCCCCCTTTTTTGGAGTTCGTTTACCATAACTTTTTTGTCAAATTGAAATTGCTTTGCAATGGTTTGGTCATATATTTCTGCAATGGAGGTAGCGTTTACAGTTGTAATTTTTGTAAGTTCGGTATTTTCAAAAAAGATAACCACAAGCACATGCTTTTTTGCTATGGCTTGTAAATAGGGTAGCTGCCTATATAAGGAGGAAATGTGTTCGAAATTAGTATACAAAAGTAAGAGACTTCGGTGGTTAATGCTTCTTTTTACTAAGGATTGAAGCGCACCAAAATCTGCATCTAAAAAATTGGTGTTTATGTTATAAAGAGATTCTAAAATGGTATTTAAATGTATTTTTTTGTTTTCAGCAGGAAGGTATTTTTTTACTTTATTTGAAAATTCTATAAGACCAGCTTTATCTCCTTTTTTTAGTGCGATGTTTGAAAATGCTAAGGAACTATTTATGGCATAATCCAGTAATTTTAAACCGTTGAAGGGCATTTTCATCACTCTACTGGTATCGATAATAGAATATATGGGTTGCATTTTTTCATCTTGGTATTGGTTAACCATCAATTGTGCATTTTTTGCTGTTGCTTTCCAGTTTACATTTCTAATATCATCGCCTACCACATATTCTTTTATTTGCTCAAACGCCATAGTGTTGCCAATACGGCGTATTTTTTTCATTCCTAAATGCGAAAGTCTGTTGCTTATTGCCAAAAAATCATACCGTTTCATTTGTATAAAAGAGGGATATACTTTTACCATTTGCTGGTTATTAAAAATAAATCGTCTGTTTATTAAGCTTATTTTTGAGGTGACAAAACAGTGTAGATTTCCAAAAACATATTCTCCTCGATCTACAGGCATTACACAATATTGGATGGTTTTTTGGTTCTTTCCGGAAAGCTTTATTTTTATTAAAAAATCTCTCTTTTGAAATTGTACAGGTAAGGCGTCAATAATCGCCACTTTTATGGGAAATAGATAGTTGTTTTTAAGTTGAATTTGAACCTCATTACTATCGCTGTTTGAAAATTTTTCTGGTAAAATACGTTGTCCCTCAAATCCTTTTCCGCTATAAAGCATACTAACTTCCATTAGTATAAAAACTGCAAATACTAAAACAGAAATCCAAATAATGCCATATAAATTAGTAAACCAATAGGAAATTAAAAAAAGGAATGCAAAAGCCACCATCACATAATAAAAACGTGAAGTAAGGTATAGAGATTTTAGAATTGCTAACAACTTATCTTGGTATTTCTATGGATTGGGCTATACTATCAATTACAGTTTCTGGTGTCATACCTTCCATTTCTCTTTCCGGAGAAAGAATAATACGATGACCAAGTACAGGAGCTAACGTTTTTTTTACATCTTCAGGAGTCACAAAATCGCGCCCTTGTATGGCCGCAAAAGCCTTAGAAGCGTTCATTATAGCAATAGAAGCTCTTGGGGAACCTCCTAAATATAAATGCGGATGGTTCCTCGTTTTATCTACTATTTGTGCGATATAGGTAAAAATTTTATCTTCAATAAGTACTTCTTGTACTAAGGAACGAAAGGTTTTTAAATTTGCTGAGGTTAAAACAGGTTTTATTTTATCTAAAGGGATTTCTAATTTACGAACGTGGTGTGATTTTAAAATGAGTATTTCTTCTTGTAGATTTGGATATCCTACTTTTATTTTAAACAAAAAACGATCCAATTGTGCTTCCGGAAGAGCATAAGTGCCTTCTTGCTCTAAGGGGTTTTGTGTAGCGATGACCATAAAAGGATATTCCATTTCATATTTTGTGCCGTCCATAGTAATTTGGCGTTCTTCCATCACTTCAAAAAGTGCAGATTGTGTTTTAGCTGGAGCTCTGTTTATTTCGTCAATAAGCACTATGTTTGAAAAAATGGGTCCTTTTTTAAATTCAAATTCAGAAATTTTCATGTTTAAAACTGAAGTTCCTAAAATGTCACTTGGCATTAAATCCGGTGTAAATTGTATGCGACTGAAGTTTGTTTTCAATGTTTTAGCAAAAAGTTTTGCTGTGATAGTTTTTGCAATTCCCGGAACACCTTCTATGAGTACATGACCATTTGCCAGTAGATTTACAATAAGTAATTCTATAAAGTCATTTTGCCCAATTATAATTTTACTTAATTGTTCTTTTATTGCATGTACCGCTATTTTTAATTCCTCTAACGGAATTCTGGTATTAAAATGTAATTCGTCGTTATTTGTTTGTTGATGTTCCATCTACTTTTGTTTTAAAATGATTAATTTTTTGATACAATACTAGTAATTCTTCTTTACTAATAGTTGGCTTTTTTTGAATGTTTTCTATGCTTAAAAAAATTGATTTAACATCTTCCACAGATGAATTACTTCGCGATGCTAAGGCTTCAAAAAAACGTTGGTTAATATGTTCAGTGGGCAAACGTAAGCGAGTGCGTATAAATTCAAAAAACAATGCTATTTGTTTTTTTGCAATTTCTAAATGCTCTTTCTTTTCTAGATACATTCCTGCTATGGTTTGGGTATATTCGTAGGTTTTGTTTGTTAACGGCACTACTATCGGAATTGGCTTTTGTTTTCGTTTGCCTTCAAAGAGAATAAAAAGAATACTGCCAAGCAACACAAAATAATACCCCCATTTTAAGTGTTTGTTTGCAAATAACAAATATAAAGGCGATTTACTTGTTTTTTTTCCGGTTTTATAGTGATTATCCCAGTAAATGGTTGTGTTATTATTTAGGTAGGAAAGTACATTTTGGGTGTGTTCTATATTATTTTCAGTGAGAATAAAATAATTTGTGAATATTTCCGGTTGGTTGTGTAAGTACAAAAGGCCTTTTCCTATGGGCATTCTTATAAAATTGACTTTAGGTTTTGATATGGTAAGGGTATCATTAAATACTTGAGTTACCCCTAATACGGTGGTTTTAGCAGTGTCTATTTCTTTGAAATATAGTATAGGTACCTCTTTGTTTAAAAGAAAAGGAGTGGATGAGGTAAGTTTTTTGTTTACCAAATTTAATAGTGCACGAGTTTCAAAGTTACTGAAAAGAAATGCCGCACTTGTTTTCATTTTTAAAGAGTCTAAAAGTGCTTCACTATGGTAATTTGCAGAGACAAATAGGGTGTTTCCTTTTTCTGTCCAAGCAAGTAGTTTTTCTAGTTCTGATTTATCAAAATTTACGGTATTATTTATAAAGAGGTAGGTTCCATAAAAGGAAGTATCTTTTAGCATTTCAAAGGGAGGTAGGTTAACTTCTTCAAGTTTATTTTTAAAAGTATCTTGCAGTAAATCAAATAACACATAGGAGCCATAAGGTATTTTATCTTCGTTGGAATAACTAGGAAACCAACTTAAAGGAACCGGTTTGGTGGATTCAACATACACTAAGGCGGCAATTGTAATCAGAAAACCTAGGGTCAATATTTTTTGAATCTTAGTCAATACGTTTAGGGATTTGTTGTTCTAAGTTGTTAAAAATTTGTTGGGCTTTCTTAAAATCTGTTTCTGAAACCGTAAAGTTACCATACCAGATATAATCATACACTGTGGTTGCTTTTATAAAATTACCCCTAATAGCTTCTTGAGTAATTTCTTTAATATAATCGCTGTTTGTTTTGTCAAATTCGTAGGTTATCACTTTACCTTCGGCTAATTTTTTTAGTAGTAATAAGTAATAATAGCGCACCGCCAGGCGAAAATCTTTTTCTAATATAGCTTTTTCAATTAGTTCAGGAATGTGTTTACTTTTTATAATTTCTTCTTCATTGGTGTAAAAAACTTCGGGTTTCGGCTTTGATTTTAATAGTTTAGCACCAATATTTAGTTTAAAAAATAACCAAACCACAAAGAGAAAAAGGCCAAAAACAATTAGGTAGGGTATGATTTTTACCAAAAAAACCAGAAAACTGTTTCCTTGGTAATCGCCTAATAACCAATTCCAAAATCCTGACCATATTCTTCCCAGCCATCGTTTAAATTTTAGCCAAGCATTGTCTTCGATTTCTTTTTCAGTATAATCAAAATCAGGGTTATCTTTAAAACTTTCGAGTTTTTTTTGGTCAAACCTCAAATTATTTATCTCACCATCGTGGTCATAAAGCACCTTTTTTTCAAGAGGAATTGCAATAGAATCTTGGGCAATACCGCCAAAATAGAAGAAAAAAAGAAAAAGGATTAAAAATATTTTTTGCATTGGGTTACTCTCTATTGCCTATGGCATCGATGGCTTCTAAAGTGCCGGTATAATTTTTCTTTTCGTTTAAATTAAAATACACAAAACAGGATGCAATAACCAGTATTGTATATAATAAATATTGTGCAATCATGGCGATACTGTTTAACGCTATATACACCCAATCAAATAATTGAGAAGGGTCAGCACCCGTTTCTTCGCTGATGGTAAAGGATTTAGAGAAAAAATAAATATACTGCGGGACCTGAAAAATGACAAGAATGATATAAAAAAGAATAATAACAATAAAAAAGGTTGCAAATGTATTCCACCATTCGCCTTTGGTAAGCTTAAAACTTTGGCTTATCGTTTCGGTCGCATCTTTATTTTCAAAAATAGCTATAGAGTATGTTATTGCTAAAACCACTCCAAGATAAATACCCGGAAAGCCGCAAAATGCAAAACCAAACACTAAAAGTAAACCTACTAAAAAACTTAAGCCAAGTATATTCCAAAACGAATTTTTAACGCCATCTCTAACTAGCTGCTCTGAAACTTCCCCTTGGTTTTCAATATATGTTTTTATATAAGAAAGCACAGTACATTGTAGCATAGTATAGTAAACGACCATGGAAATTATCATAATAATGATAGAAAAAATCACATCGGCAGAAAAAAGATTAAAATTTGTTTCATTAGAAAGAATATCATCAAAACCACTTAATGTTGTTTTGGCATAATAAATAAAAGAAAGTAAAATGACCAATAGCGCTGGACCGCATATTTTTAATATAAGTAAAAATAAGTCCTTGCCTTGCAGTCTTATAAATTTAAAAGTGTCGGTTAATATATCGCCTAAGTCACGTTGTTTTTTGAAATGAATCAATGGTTTCATATTTCTTTTTTATTTTTATTGGATAAAGTACATAATAAAATAGAATTAAACTGAAAGAGCCGCTGATAATTACAATGGCCAGCCAGTCGGACATTTGGGTATGTCTAGTGACAAACCCTTCTAAAAATCCGGCAATTATAAAAAAAGGAATGGTGCTTAACAAAATTTTCAAACCATCTTTTGCACCACGCATAAAAGATTGTAATCGCGTATAGGTACCCGGAAAAAGTAAGCTATTTCCCATCACCAAACCTGCACAACCTCCAATAATGATAACAGAAATTTCAATAGTTCCATGAATCCATATCGTTCGGGCAGACTCCCAAAGCAATCCTTGTTCGTAGAAAAAATATTGAAAAGCGCCAAGCATTATGGCGTTTTGCATCAAAATATAAAGACTTCCCAAGCTTAAAAAGAGGCCAAAAACAAAGGCATTAAAAGCTACCCGAATGTTATTTATAGTAATGCCTAAAAACATATTTATTTCATTTATTTCTTTATAAACAGCCATAGGGTCTCCTTTTTCAATATTGTTCAACGTCATATTTACATAACCATCGCCCAAAATAAGGCGTACAAAATCTTTGTCGGTGGCTGATGAATAAGCACCTATGATTGAAAATAAAGCAAAAGTTAAAAATGCAATAGCCAATTGTTTTTGGTATTGAGCGAAAAAAAGTGGAAATTCGCGGGTGTAAAAAGTTATAAAACGAGAGCGGGATTCTCTTTTGGTTTTGTAAATTTTTTGATGTGCTACAATCGAAAGGCTATTTAAATATTTTAAAGTATTACTATGAGGATAAAAAGTTTGTGCGTAGCTAAGGTGGTCTGTAATTTCAATATATAAAGCACTTAATTCATCCGGGTTTGTCGAAAGGTTATTCCTCAGAATATTTTCAAAACGTAACCATTTTTCTTTATTTTGTTTTGCAAAAGCTGCCTCGCGCATCTTAGAAATTTTATAATGTATCAAAGAAACGTATTTAATGGATAATTTTCAAATAGAAACCGCTCAAAATGCTACTATTTTTCAAAATATTGCAGCAATTAGCGATCGTATTTTAGCTTTTATTCTGGATGTGCTAATCCTAGGTCTCTATGTAATTTTAATAAGCATCTTTTTTTCGGAAGTTCAAATAGGAGAGGATTACTATTTTGTTTTTGTAATTACGGTGGGTCTTCCTATTATTTTTTATCATTTATTATGGGAAGTTTTATGGAATGGTAAAAGTCCCGGAAAAGCAGTTATGCAATTGCGAGTGATAAAGCTTGATGGTTCTAAACCTGCTTTTTCAAATTATCTTTTACGATGGGTAATGCGGTTAGTAGATATAAGTGTAACCAGTGGTGCTTTAGCGATAGTTTCCATTTTACTTAATGGAAAAGGACAGCGTATTGGCGATATTGCTGCAGGTACCACTGTAATAACTGAAAAGAAAACCATTACCTTATCAGATACTGTATTTATGGAATTACCAAATGAATATCAGCCAAAATACCCACAAGTGCTTGTTTTTAAAGATGAAGAAATGCAAACTATGAAAAGTATTTTTGTTAAGGCAAAAATGGAAAGAAACCACCATATTATTTTAAAACTATCAAGTAAAGCTGCTAAAGTAATGGAAGTTCAATTTGAAGAAACCCCCATCCAATTTATTGACACAATTCTAAAAGATTATACCTTTTATACCCAACAACAATGAGCATCTATCTATTAATTGATATTTTTGGCACCATTGCTTTTTCTATTTCGGGTGTATTAACTGCCATGCAAAAACGTATGGATGCTTTTGGCATTTTAATTATTGCGTTTGTAACCGCTGTTGGCGGAGGCACCTTGCGTGACGTATTGCTTGATGTACCTATTAGTTGGATGCACAATATGACGTATGTGTATGTTATTTTTATTTCAGCAATTGTCGCTGTTGTATTTAGAACAAAGCTCAATTACGTTAGAAAATCGTTGTTTTTATTTGATACGATTGGGATTGCTTTATACACTATTGTAGGTATAGGAAAAGGAATTCAGATGGATTTACACCCCATCATTTGCGTTTCTCTTGGCACCATGTCAGCGTGTTTTGGGGGAGTTATTAGAGATATACTTTGTAACGAAATTCCCGTAATCTTTCGAAAAGAAATTTATGCAACGGCTTGCATAGTGGGTGGTATATTTTATTTTGTTTTAAGCTATATGCAAATGCAAACCAATTGGGTAATCGTTATTTCAGGATTGGTTGTCATTATAATTCGCCTTCTTGCTGTACGTTTTCATCTTTCATTGCCTTCTGTTTATCGAAAAGAAACCCCTTAATCTAATATTTTCACTTCCATAAAAACGTTTAAAAGTGGCCATTCAGAAGCATCGGTTTCTAGTTTTGCTATTTTATCTACCACATCCATTCCAGAGGTTACTTTGCCAAAAACAGTATAGTTAGGATTTAAGTGGTTTGCACCATTAGGGGCTTGCACAATATAAAATTCGAAAGGGGAGGAGCGGTCATCCGGATTTTCACGATATTCCTTAGCAGAGGCAAGTGCTCCACGATGGTGTTTGTGTTTTATTTCAGCAGGAATAGTATATTTTCCTAGTTTACTTCTCAATTTACTGGTTTCCGGTCGGTCGCTATTGCCCCCTTGAACAATAAAATTTTCCAGTGCACGATGAAAAAAAGTGGTATCCCAATATCCGTTTTTCAGCATATAAATAAAATTTGCCCTATGCAATGGGGTATCGGTATATAATTCTAATTTTATGGTGCCTAAAGAGGTTATTAATGCCACTCGCTTTTCCGGGTTTTCTTTGCCATACTGTATTAAAAATTTTTCAACATTTTCATTGGTTAGAAATAAAAAGGGTGGTTTTGTAGGTTCCGTTTCAGATGCTGTATCTATTTCTGTAACTTTTTCATCTGAAAATATTTTTTCTTCTGCGGAAATTTCCTTCACAACCGGTACTTTTTTTTTATCTTCACAGTTCATTAAAAGGACACTTAAGATTAGCAATAACAACGATTTTTTCATCAATGGAATTTATAAAATTTAAAGAATCTGTTTCAAAAATAAAAAATTTAGAACTCCCGGGCGAAGAAATTCAATATAAAATGGCTCCTATAGAACGATTACAAGAGCTAAAAAGAAAGGCTTTAGCAATGAATTCAGTCAAAAAAGCAGGAGTTTTAGCCCTTTTTTATCCAGATGTTCAAGAACGTGCAAAACTAATCCTAATTTTAAGAAAAACCTACAAAGGGGTTCATTCAGCACAGGTAGGTTTTCCTGGCGGAAAGTTTGAAAAGGAAGATACTTCGCTTGAGCAGACAGCACTTCGGGAAACGCAAGAAGAAATAGGAGTGCCCAAAAAGGATGTTACCATAATTAAACAACTAACCCAAATGTATATTCCGCCTAGTAATTTTATCGTGCAACCTTTTCTTGGGATTACCCAAAGCACACCAAATTTTATTCTGCAAGAAACGGAAGTGGAAGCACTTATAGAAGTGGGTATTTCTCATTTTATGGAAGATAGCGTTCTTATTTCCAAAAAGATAACAACCTCTTACGCAACAGATTTGACTGTTCCGGCTTATTTGCTTAACAATCATGTAGTTTGGGGTGCTACGGCAATGATGCTTAGTGAAATACGACAACTATTAAAACAAGTTTTAGAACCTTAGTTTTTTTGTATATTAGCACCCGTTTTAGGGCGTATTAATTTTATTTGCAACTTCAAAATTAAAACTGAATATGGGATTGTTTAAAAAAAATCCTTTTGGTCATATATTATTTTTAAAACTTTGGATTATCCGGATTATGGGCGCTATGACTCACAGGCGTTTCAAAGGATTTAATGAATTACACATTGAAGGTTCTGAAATTATTAAAAACCTTCCTGAAACAGGCGTTCTGTTTGTTTCTAATCACCAAACTTATTTTGCGGATGTGGTAGCTATGTTTCACGTGTTTAATGCTAGTTTGAGTGGAAGGGAAGATTCCATAAAAAATATTGGCTACCTGTGGCGGCCTAAATTAAATATCTATTATGTAGCTGCCCGCGAAACCATGAAGTCGGGTTTTCTTCCAAAAATTCTTGCTTATGCAGGCTCTATAAGTATTGACAGAACTTGGAGAGAAAAAGGGAAAGAGGTAAACCGCCAGGTTAAAATGAGTGATATCAGTAATATTGCTATGGCGCTTAAAGATGGCTGGGTAATTACATTTCCTCAAGGCACAACCAAGCCGTGGAAGCCTATTAGAAGAGGTACAGCACATATCATAAAACAATATCGTCCTATTGTTGTGCCAATCGTTATTGATGGTTTTAGACGTTCCTTTGATAAAAAAGGTATCCGTATCAAAAAACGCGGTATCTTACAATCCATGGAAATAAAAAAACCATTAGAAATAGATTATGATAATGACACCATGGAGGATATTGTAAAAAAAATTGAGTACGCTATTGAACAACACCCATCTTTTTTAAAAGTAATTCCGGTGGAAGAGCTTAAAAAAGAAGAAGAGCTAAATGAAAAGCGGAAATGGGAATACTAGTTGGTCTTAAAGTATTAAATAGGTAAATATCTTTATCAGCAAAATTACATTTCAATTTTTTCTAACTCCTTAAGGTTGTTTTTAAGTCTTCGTAAAAGAATTCCATACACTAACCGATAAAACAAAAGTAGAAGTCCAAGCATAAACACTCCTAAAACAATTTGTATAATAAAAAAGTTGTTAAGAAAAGCAGCTGCATCTTTAATTTTACCATATTTTTCGCCAATAATTTCCATCAACACATCACTTTTTAAATAGTAAAGTATATTTATAAAAATAAGTATAAGTGCAAAGACAGCCACATTATAAAAAACAAAATAGCGAACCGTTTTTCTGGTTTTAATGATGCTATTTATTAATTGCTTGGTAGAATCGGTTACTTTTATGGCAGTATAATTTTTATAGAACAAATAGATAAAACCTATAAAAACTAAATAGTTTATAATGTTTGTCATCCATAAAATTTGAGAAACGCCAAACCTCTCCAGTATTTCATAAGAAGATTTTGGGGTAAAAAAGCTAAGCCCCGTCCAGAATATTAATTCAGCTATGCTTATGATAAAGATCCATTTCACGATAGAAGTTGATTTTTTAAACAGCATAGTATAAATATCATCATAAGAGAGCTGTGGCTGTTTCTGCTCTCTCATTTTCCAGTCTTTTTTTAATAATTCTAATTCATCCATCGTATTACGGATTTAATATAGTGCGTAATTTTTCTTTAATTCTATTCATTTTCACTCTGGAATTGACTTCTGAAATACCCAGGGTTTCAGCAATTTCCTTATAATTTTTATCTTCTAAATACAAAAACACTAAAGCTTTATCAATATCATTTAGTTGCTTTACGGCATCATACATTAGTTTTAGCTGTTCCTCCACCGTATTGTCATAATCTTCTGCTGAAATTTTAAAACTAACGGTTTCAAAATCTTGTGTATCTATTGTTCTTTTGGACTTTCTATATAAGGTTATAGCAGTATTTAAACCCACACGGTACATCCAAGTACTGAATTTTGATTCACCACGAAACTTTGGAAAAGCTTTCCAAAGCTGAATGGTAATTTCTTGAAACAAGTCATTGTGGGCATCTGCACCATTGGTATATAACCTACAGATTTTATGCACAATATTTTGATTTGCTTGCAGTTGGGTTATAAAACTATGTTCTAGTTCTTTACTCAAAAGTTTGTAGTTAATGGTTTATTAGTATGCTTAATGTACATTTTGTTACAAATACCTCCAAAATTACTTTAAATAAATGGTCATGCAAAAAGCTTGCTGTATCTTTATATATTATTTGAAAAACCTATGAATATTCCAAAAAGTACACATCCCAGAATTGTTATCATCGGGGGAGGCTTTGGTGGCATTTCCTTAGTAAAAGTCCTTAGAAATAAGCCGGTTCAAATTGTCCTTATTGACAGACACAATTACCATACATTTCAGCCGTTGTTGTATCAAGTTTCAACTTCCGGATTAGAACCCGATTCTATTGCCTATCCGCTTCGAAAAATATTTAAATATTACCGCGATTTTCATTTTCGCATGGCTACGGTTGAAACTATTCAAGCAGAAAAGAAAAAAATTATCACTTCCATAGGTGCCATTAACTACGATTATTTAGTAATTGCAAGCGGAAGTAAAACCAATTTTTTTGGAAATCTAGACATTGAACAAAATAGTATGCCTATGAAAACGGTGCCACAGGCATTAAATATTAGAAGTTTGGTGTTAGAAAATTTTGAAAAAGCGGTGGTTTGTGAAGACGAAAACAAACGAAAAAGCCTGATGAACTTTGTTATTGCCGGCGCTGGACCTACAGGTGTAGAATTAGCTGGTGCTTTGGCAGAATTTAAAAATGGCATCATTAAAAACGATTATCCTAATTTGGATGCCCAAGAAATGACCATTCACTTGATTGAGGGCGAATCTAAAGTCTTACCACCAATGAGTGTTTTTGCCTCAAAAAAAGCAGAAATGTTTTTAAAGAAAATGGGCGTAAACATCCACTTAAATACTTATGTGAAAAATTACGATGGAAAAACCGTAACCACAAATTGTGATCTATGCTTTGAAACAGAAACCTTTATTTGGTCGGCAGGGGTTACAGGAGCGGCGGTTCAAGGACTTTCGGTAGAATCTTTCTCAGAAAGAGGAAATAAATATCGTGTGGATTCTTTTAGCAAAGTCATTGGATATGAAGCCATTTATGCCATAGGCGATATTGCACAAATGAAAACAGAAATCTATCCTAATGGACATCCCATGCTTGCTCAACCTGCAATTCAACAAGGAAAAAGATTAGGCAAAAACCTACTATTAATCCTGCAAAATAAACAACCAATACCTTTTAATTATTTAGATAAAGGGGCCATGGCAACAATAGGTAGAAATAAAGCTGTAGTAGATTATAAAAAACTCCACTTTGGCGGTTTCTTTGCTTGGTTTTTATGGATGTTTGTGCATTTATGGTTTCTGGTAGGTTTTAGAAACAGAATAGTAACTTTTTTCAACTGGACCTATAATTACATCAACTTTGATAAAGCTGCAAGATTAATTATTCGTCCTTATATTAAAGGAAAATTTAAAGAATAGAAATCAACAATTTTTATATTTGTCGTGTAACCCCTTTCCTTTTAATAGTAGAGGAATACATTTTTCTAATCTACTCACTTTGGTTTTTTCTTGTTTGGCTTCTGAAATATGCTCCATATATTCTCTTTGTTTGTATGGAGGTAATTTTTCAAAACATTTTTTTAACTGGCTGTCTTTCTTTAAAGCATTTTGAAGAAGCTCAGGTATAAGAAGTACTTCTTTTTTTTGAGGTTCTCGTTGTTTTACTTTTTTGCCGTTTTCAATGGCTTCTTCCATATATTTTAAAACCAACTTTTCCTCAATTTCTTCTACCGAAGTAAAACGCCATTGACGCATTGCCTTTGCTGTAGTTTTTTGTTCAGACACCAATTTTTTATTGTTGTCTTTAAGAAATACACCCTGAAAAAACCAAATAGAAAAATGATTTTTAAAGGCTGCAAGACCTGCTATGTTTTTCCCATGTGCAACATACACCGGCGCTCCCCATTTTATAGTTTCTTCAGCAGCCGTTTGGAGCATGATTTTTCGCAATACAGTAAGTGCTTCTTTCCACTTTTGATGTTTTTCGATATAGGAAGTGACTTTTTCATTTTTCATGTTAAACTTTATTTTAAGGAAATTTTTGTTAAGATTTCTGTATAAATATAAAAAAAAATCTTTAGTTAAAATTTTCCTAAAACAGAATAATGAATCTAAATCTGTTATACATTTACTATACAAATTAATACCGTCAATTATGGCAACACAAAAGTCAAATAGCAAGCCTCAGCCCAAACAAGCTGCGCCTAAACAGGCAAATAAGGCTACAAAGACTACTCCTAAAAAGAAGTAATCTCAGCAACTCTTGTCTAGGACAAGACATTCTAAAAACAATTAATCCATGCCACCTCAAAAGGGTGGCTTTTTTGTAGTTAAATAATGTGTAGTTTATTAACGATTAACGATTTATTATTGCAATTTTTCAGCTAAATAAAAAACGAAATTAGTTATTCGCCATTCATCCCATTAAATCTACGATTCGGTTGGTTTTTTTTTGGAAGCTTCTCTTTCAGGTGCATTTTTGTGCTATCCTATTGAAACTACATGAAAAGATTCCTTTTACTTTCCGCTATTTTATTTCCACATGCCCTAACTCTTTTTGCACAAAATACCATTACAGGAATTGTAACCGATACTAAAGGCACTGCAGTTTCGGGAGCAAATGTTTTTTTAGAAGGCACCTATGATGGAACTACTACTTCTGAAACCGGGGCTTTTTCATTTATAACTACAACTGGAGGAGCACAGACTATAGTGGTTTCCTATTTATCTTTTCAAACCTTCAGAAAGCAAGGGGACGTAGCTTCATTTACTAATCTAAAAGTAGTGCTGCATGAAGATGTAAATGCCTTAGATGCTGTTGTGCTGAGCGCAGGATCTTTTGAGGCGGGGGAGAAGGCTCGAGTTTCGGTTTTAAAACCTTTAGATATTGTTACCACTGCCGGAAGTGCGGGCGATATTGTGGCAGCATTACAAACCTTACCTGGAACTCAAAATGTAGGCGAAAGTGGACGTCTTTTTGTGCGAGGTGGCGAAGCAACAGAAACACAAACCTTTGTCGATGGTATTCGTGTGGCACAACCTTATGGCGCTTCTATTCAAAATTTACCTACACGGGGCAGGTTTTCGCCCTTTCTCTTTAGCGGAATTTCTTTTTCTACTGGTGGCTATAGTGCGGAATATGGAGAAGCTCTTTCCTCGGTATTACTTTTAAATACAGAAGATGTTGCTCAACAGGATAAAACCGATATTTCCTTTATGACCGTTGGTCTTGGCGTTGGGCATACCAAAAAATGGGAGAAAAGTTCACTCAGTTTAAATACCGCTTATATTAATTTGGCACCTTATCAATTTGTTGTGCCAGAAAATATAGATTGGAATAAACCATTTGAATCAATTTCAGGAGAGGCAATTTATAGACAACAACTAAAAAATGGGTTGTGGAAAGTATATGCAGCTTTTGATGCTTCTAATTTTGATTTAAATCAAGAAAATATAAGCGCGCCTGAAAAAATAAGAATCGATTTAAAAAATCAAAATTTCTATATGAACACTTCCTATACGAGCTACTTTGGAAACAATTGGCAGCTATTTAGTGGCGTAAGTTATGGGTATAGCACTAATACTATTGGAATAAACACCACCAAACTGCAAAATACGGAACATGCTTCACATCTTAAAGCCAAACTAGGCAAACGCATCTCAGATGGTATTCGTCTTTCATTAGGCGCCGATTTTTTTGTAACCCAATTTGATGAAGATTTTATAGAAACTCCGATTAGCAAATTCAGCAGTAGTTTTCAGTCGCAATTGGGTGCTGTCTTTACGGAAGCAGATTTTCTTTTTTCAAAACAATTTGCCATAAAAGTAGGAGCTAGGGGTTCTTACAGTGCAATTCTTCAAGAAACAAATGTTTCTCCACGAATTTCTATGGCATATAAAACGGGGCAAAATAGCCAATTTTCATTGGCTTATGGCCTGTTTTCACAAACTCCAAACACCGATTTCATCAAGTATTCTAATAAATTCACTTCGGAAAAAGCCTCGCATTATATTTTGAATTACCAATACAACAAAAATAGAAAATTATTTAGAGCGGAAATTTATTATAAGGACTATTCCGATTTAGTAAAATACGACACCGAAGAGGTAGAATTTGATTCCAATTTTTCTAATTCCGGAAACGGTTATGCCACGGGTTTGGATATGTTTTGGCGCGATGGAATGACCTTCAAAAATCTGGAATACTGGGTCTCTTATTCCTATATAGATACAAAGCGTGATTATAGAAACTTTCCAACACAAGCAACACCTAACTTTGTGGCAGCTCACACGGCCTCTTTGGTTACGAAATACTGGATTCAAGACTGGCGTTCGCAAGTGGGTTTTAGCCATACGTATAGCTCAGGAAGACCATTTAATAATCCAAACGAGATTAAATTTATGGGCGGAAAAACCAAGGATTATAATAGTTTGAGTTTTAATTGGGCTTATTTACTAGGCGCACAAAAGATATTGTATTTTTCTGTTTCTAACGTTTTGGGTTCCAAGAATGTTTTTGGGTATGAATATGCTATAACTCAAAACAATGACGGGATTTTTAATCGTCGCGCTATTACACCCACTGCCGATCGCTTCTTTTTTATAGGCTTCTTTTGGACCATTAGCGAGGATAAAAAAAGCAATCAGTTAGATAGCTTATGAGATTTCCTTTAAGAACTGTTTTGAGATAATGAAGTGTTTAAATAAACTATAATTCTGCTACTTGCTTTGCAAAAGCCGTTACTTTTACCCAATTTGTATATTCAATTTCAGCGTCAGAATTAGTTGGACCATGAGTCATTAGCATGATTAGTTTGATCATAGTTCTATCAAAAAAAGTGTATTTTTTATAGTCAATTTTTCCGGCAAATACACCAACCAGTTTTGGTTTCCAAGATATGCTATTCAAGAATTTCACAACATACGGATTGGTATGTGCTTGACTTTTTTCTTCCTTACGAGCTACTAAATTTACTGAAATAAATACTGCCTTTTTTGAGTTTAATAAGGCAGCATTTTCTTGGATGAATTTCACTACTTTTATATTGTGCTTTCCATATCGTATGCTGGAAGCAATAATAATTTTATCGTAATCAAGAATTGTTTGGTTAAAATTTTGGATAGAAAAAAGTGCAACATTATGGTTTAGTGCAACTAATTCTTCTTGGATTTTGGTGCAAATTTTTAAGGTTTGTCCATCAATAGAGGAATACAGTAGTATTATTTTCATTTAGCTATGCTCTTGCAAGAGTATTTTTTTTATCAAAACAATTTGACCGAGATGGTAATGGCAATGTTCAATAACACCAAGCATATTTCTGTGGTACATGCCATATTTTGATTCGGAAAAGTCTTCCCAAAGTTTACTGTCCGGTAACTTTTCTAACAAATCAGAAAACTTTTGAGCATCAGTAAACGTTTTTTCCGTCAATTGTTGCCAATCGTCTTGCGATAGGATGGGTGGCAAATTAAAACTTAATTTATCACTGGCATCAAGGGGTTTTCCTTCTAAAACATCTAGGATTGCTCCTACATAGTAATGTATATGAAAAACGAGAGTTGCTATGGTATTAAGCGAATAAATGGAAGTGGTAGCTTCCTTCCAAGAGATTCCTTCAAGAGTATCTTTAAGGTTTACATCTGTCCAATTTCCTCCAAAATGAACTTCTCTAAAATGTTTTGCTATTTGTGCGGCAAGTGTCATATTAGATAGTTATTTATAACCACAAATTTGAATGAAAAAAATTATTCTGCCGTTGTTGGGTCAATGATTGTTGCTACTTCGCTAACAGAATTTGCCGGAAATCCTCCTTGTTTTGCGTGTTCACGAACCATTTCTTCATTTGGTGCTATATACACACAATATATTTTATTTCCTGTTACATAACTTTGCAACCATTGAATTTGTGGCCCCATATTGCTTAGGACGCCACAAGAAGTTTGTGAAATACCTTTTAATTGTTCAGCAGTTAATTTTCCCGCTCCGGGAATTTCTCTTTCAATTACATACTTTGGCATATTTTTACATTTTTAGTTCCTACTCATTTGGTTTTTCGGTGTCACCCCGTTTTTTTGAATGGTTGCTGTTCTCCATTTTAAATCCATTATGAAATTTAAATATTAAAAAGTAGATACCAAAGGCATTTACTCAAAGAAAGTGGGGAATATTTTTAAAAACTGCTATTAATTACTCAAAAATAGGAAAAAAACTAGTACAAAAAACATTAATTTGCCGATGGTTTATAAATATAGATAGAGAAAATAAATAATTTTATAATTAAATGAAATCATCTGATATCACCCACAAGTACACTGTACTCTAAAGTGTACTCATAAATCCTTAGATATTTATGTTGAATACAGAGATGCGATGTAGAATATAAATATTCAGTCAGATTGTGGTTTAAAAAAAGGAAGCCCACATTGGCAGGTATGCTTGCTTGTCCATTGTAAAAATGCCTTTACTGTATTGAATATCTTTTTCAATAATTTTTTCCTTCATCCTTAATATTTATAATTTTAAAATTATCCAGTACAACTAAACCATTGTCGTTGACATTGAGTTAGATTAGGAGTACTTGGCGTACATGCATCTGTTGAAGTATTGGTGAATCTGAATACAAGTGTGTGTGGTACACCGGCAGAGTAGGTAAATACCTGACTTTCTTGATTGGGGGCAACGGTTGCAATTTTTACACCATCCCATATGATGTCATAGGTGCTATTTGTATTGCTGTTGTTAACGAAATAAACTTCTCCTGTACTATTAGTTTCGCAGAGTGGTGGAGGAGGAGGTGGTGGGGTATTATCTTCTTTTGTACAACTTGTAAATGAGAAAATGCAGAACATAATAAGCGTAGCGAATAATAGATTATTCTTTTTCATCTTATTTTGAATTTAAACTTCCTACTCATTTGGCTTTTCGGTGTCGCCCCGTTTTTTCAGTGGTAGCTGGTTTCCACTATTGTTTTGAGAAATTATAATATTGTCAAACAGTCAAAAACTGTTGTAAAATATTTTTGGTGGTTTGTACCTATCAAATTTAAGCAAAAATTATTCAAGATATGCACCTTTTTCTTTAAATTTTATAGTAATTTATAGAAACGGATATGGCTTTAAAAGTGGGTGTTTTGAACATTGTATTGATGGAGTTAGACTCCATGTATAGTTACTTTGATACTTTGTTATACCTGAGTTTTAGGATAGTATTTTTTACGCAACCAGAAAGAAACACGAACTAATATAATAAGAGCAGGTACTTCCACCAAGGGGCCAACCACACCGGCAAAGGCTTGACCTGAATTCAGTCCAAAAACAGCTATGGCTACGGCTATGGCCAGCTCAAAATTGTTTCCGGCAGCGGTAAATGCTACTGCGGCATTTTTATCATAGTCGGCACCGGTGGCTTTTGTTACAAAAAAGCCAATTAAAAACATCACTGTAAAATAAATTAAAAGTGGTATGGCAATAAGCACTACATCCATCGGTATTTCTACAATCAACTCTCCTTTTAGAGAAAACATCACTACGATAGTAAACAATAAAGCAATTAAAGTAATTGGAGAAATGGCTGGTATAAATTTTTCATTGTACCAAGTTACGCCTTTCCCTTTTACTAAAATCACCCTACTTAAAATTCCCATTAAAAATGGAATACCTAAATAAATAGCAACGCTTTCGGCAATGAGACCAATAGAAATATCAACAATAGCACCTTCAAATCCAAAATAGGGTGGAAGTATTGTTATAAATATCCAAGCATAAAAACTGTAAAAGAACACTTGAAAAATACTGTTTAAGGCAACTAGACCTGCGCCGTATTCACTATTGCCTTCTGCCAAATCATTCCACACTAAAACCATTGCGATGCAGCGCGCTAGACCTATTAATATCAAGCCTACCATATATTCGGGATAGTCTCGTAAAAAGAAGATGGCAAGCACAAACATAAGTACCGGCCCTATTATCCAATTTAGTACTAAAGAAACCGAAAGAATTTTTACATTTTTAAAGACTTTGGGCAACAGGGAAAAATTTACTTTTGCCAATGGCGGATACATCATCAGTATTAATCCTATAGCAATAGGAATGTTGGTCGTACCGCTGCTGAAGGAGTTAATAAAAGAAGAGCTGGTAGGAAATAAGTAGCCAATGCCTACGCCTATTAACATAGCAATAAATATCCAAAGGGTGAGAAAGCGGTCTAAGAAACTTAGTTTTTTCATAATTTGATGAAATTTAATTTTAAATTTTGAATGTTGAATTAAATGAATCTTTGAAATTTATAATCCAAAATTCAACATCTTAAAAAAATGTTATTTTTCTTGGCTTGTTTTTACAATTTTAGTTAAAATGTTTATGATGGACTCAATGTCTTGAAGTGATTTAAGCAATTCGATTTGAACAATATTACTTTTATCAATTAGCCTAAGCCAATACCTTGTTTCTCTTGCTTCTTTAGAGGAAATGGACATTTTTGCAATAAAATCCTTTTTTGAAATTCCAGCTAGTGCTTCTTCAACATTAGCTCCAATACTTGTTCCAGAACGTAATAATTGCTTCGAAAGAACATACTCATTTTGAAGTTTCATTTCTTTATAAATTTCAATTGTCAACAAAGCAAAATCAAAACTTTTTTCTTGAATAATATTTTATTTCCTAATGGGTTTTTTAAATTTTAGATTTTGAATTAAATGAAAATTCAACATTCAACATTCAAAATTCATTTTTTCATCTCAGAAAAAATATATAGCATTTCAGTGGCAATTTGTGTACTGCGTTCTAGATATTTCTCAGTTTGTTGTGCGGTATTGTCAAATGCTTTAGGGTCATCATACGGAATGGAGATGCGCTTTTCTGCTCCGGCAATAAATGGACAACCGGCATCTGCTTGAGTACAAGTCATAATAGCAGCAAAACCAGATGTTGGATTAAAAATATCGTCATAGGTTTTTGAAAATCCAATTATAGGATGGGTGTTTTCTGAAAATTTAATGCTGTAAATAGAATTTTTTCCTTCGGAAAGTTTTTGGATAGTAAAACCTTGAATTGCCAGTGTTTCTAGAACTTTAGAATATAATGCCGTGGGTTCAGTACCTCCGGAATAGCAATCTACATTTTCTATGCTAAAATACTTTGCTAATGCTTGTGCCCAAACCTGTGCCAAGTGACTTCTTCGTGAATTGTGGGTACAAATAAAGTGCAGCTTTATTTCTTCTTTGTTGTTAATTTTAGTTTGTATGAAAGAAATCAATGGCTGAAGTATAGCTTTTCTGTTTTCAGTAATAGAAGTAATATCAAGCGATTGGATATGCTCTTCTATATTTTGAAATAAAGTGTTTTTTGTTTTTTCCATGGGTATAAAATTAGGTTTAGGAAAGGAAATAAATTTAACAACAACTTGTGGCGTTACTGGATCCACAACAACTGCTTTGGATTTTCAAAGAATGGTTTACGGATTTTAAGGGAGTAATCGCTGGTTTTTCAGCAAAAACGGTGATACTGAAAATGCCCGTAGCACTATTTTTAAACGCCTCTTTTTGAGAAGCATTCAAATACCTATCTAAAATTGTATCGGGTATGCTAATGGTTTTTTCTTTTTGAATAGTTATGTTTTGAAAGCCACTGATTTTTATATAATTCAAATATTGCTCTTTCTGAATAGCACCTGCTACGCATCCGGCATACATTTCGGCATCGGTTTTTAAGGCTTCGGGTAAATCGCCCACCAAAACAATGTCAGAAATACTGAAATGACCACCGGGTTTTAAAGTACGATAGATTTCTTGAATTACTTTTTCTTTATTAGGCACTAAGTTGAGTACACAATTACTTACAATGACATCGGCAATAACATCAGAAACCGGCATGTTATCAATATCTCCTTGGCGGAATTCAACGTTATTAAAATCTAATTTTTCAACGTTAAGTCGGGCTTTTTGTATCATAGCTTCCGTAAAGTCAATTCCAATTACTTTTCCGGTTGCACCGGTTTCACTGCGGGCAATAAAGCAATCATTTCCTGCGCCAGAACCCAAATCTATAACGGTATCTCCTTTTTTTATTTTTGCAAATTGTGTGGGTAGCCCACAGCCCAAACCTAAATCAGCTTCGGCGGCATAGCCTTTCATTTGCGAATAATCATCAGACATTATGGTGTATCCTTCCGGAATTTCACAGTCACTACCACAACATGAAGTATTTTCCTGCTTGGCTATTTCACTGTATTTTTGTTGAACAATCTTTTTTAATTCTTCTGATGTTTTCATTTTTTAGTGTTTTTAACAATTGGTATTGCAGTTTGGAGATTCATAACTTTCAAAGAATTTTGTAAAAATGTCTTTTATTTCTGACCAGCGTTCTGGGTTAATACAGTAGCTTACAGAGACCCCTTCAATGGTGCCTTGAAGGATACCACTGTTCTTTAGTTCTTTTAAATGTTGACTTATAGTAGCTTGCGCTAAACCAATTTCCTCAATTAAATGGCTATTGCAACAAGTATTTGATTTAAGTAAATGCTGTATTATGGCTACTCTGGCAGGATGTGCAAATACTTTGGCTAAGGATGCCAGTTCGTTTTGCGTTTGGCTGAATAAATCGGTTTTTGTTACGCCCATTTTTAAATAGTTTTTAAAGGAGAATGTTCTGTATAATAATTGAGCAACGCAGGTAATAATGCATCTTTTGGAAGAAATGGAATGCCATAAACTCTTTTTGCAAGGGTATTTTCAATGGTATGAATAACTTCCACTTCTGCCATTGCCCTAGTTTTAAGCAATGGATCTTTGATATTTTTCTGCATCGCTAAACTCTGGTTGATAATCCAAGCATAAGGAGTAATTCCTGCTCGTTTTAAATCTTTCTGCAAAGCTTCTGCTTCTCGCATTGGAGTAGTTTCCGGCAGTGAAACCAAGATTACCTTAGATAACTCGCTGTCCTGTAATGCCATATAAGGCGTTTTTATTTTTGATGGATCCATACCGGTGGTTCGCATTACTTCACGGTGGTAACTTCCAGCTGTATCTAATAACAATAAGGTATGTCCAGTTGGGGCAGTGTCTATTATCACAAACTTGCGTTTGGCTTGTTGTATAGCTTTTGAAAATGCGTGAAAAACAGCCACTTCTTCCGTGCAAGGGGATTTTAAATCTTCCAGCAAAAGTTTTTTACCGTGGTCATCTAAAACATCACCTTTTTGCCCCATTACTTTATCTATATACCGTTGGGTTTCTAGTTTAGGGTCGATACGGTCTATGGTGAGAGTCGTTGGCAGTTTGCTCAGGAAATCGATAAAATCTTGTACATGGGCAGCAGGGTCGGTGGTTGTTAGATGTACTTCAAAACCTTTTCTAGCAATCATAACGGCCAGTGCAGATGCTGTAATGGTTTTACCCACGCCTCCTTTGCCCATGGTCATTATTAATCCGTGGGTTTTATTTTCGGTAAGTTTTTCTACCAAAGCATCAATACCCATCAAGTGAAGGTTTGAAGTAGGTTGTTGGGATAGTTTTTCAAGGGTAATTTTTTTCTGAAGTTGTGCATCCCATATAGAGCGAAGCTTTTCTATACCTAAAATATTGTAGGGCAAAAGAGGAAATCGTTGTTGGTTTAAAAGCCTTAGGTTTTCAGGAAGTGACTCCAACTGTTTTTGCGCCATTTTTTGTATTTTTAGTGCAAAAGTATCAGAGGAATCCATGGTAGTGAATAGCCCATTTATTAACAGTTTTTGGTTGTTTAATCCTAGTTCTTTTAACTCTTCACTGGTACGAGAGGCTTCTTTTAAGGAAGACTTTTCTGGTTTAGAAACAAGATAAAAAGTGGTTTTAGTGGCATCTCGCAAAGTAGCAACTACTTTATTATAGCGATCCTGACTATTTTTTAATGCAGAGGTTGGACCCAAACAAGAAGCTCCATCAGGGTTTTCTTCTGAAAAAGATGCCCATGCTGCCGGCAGTTCTAATAATCGCAAGGTGTGTCCTGTGGGAGCTGTATCAAAAAGGATGACATCAAAATTTCCACCTTCGTTTTCACCAGAAATAAAACGAGAAAATTCATCAAATGAAGCAATTTCTGTGGTGCAAGCACCCGAGAGTTCTTCTTTCATCTTTTTAATATCGGAAGCAGGAAGAATATCCTTTAAGGGTTCTGTAACCCGATTTCTGTACTCTTCAGCTGAAACCTCCGGATTGATGTTGATGGCAGAAAGATTTCCTACACCATTTACAAAACGTATTTTTTCGTCAACAGGACTGTTTAGCACGTCTTGAAGATTAGAGGCGGGATCGGTGCTAATTAAAAGTACTTTTTTACCCTCATCGGCAAGTTTTACTGCTGTGCTACAGGATAAGGATGTTTTTCCTACACCACCCTTTCCAGTGAAAAATAAGTATTGGGTTTCGGTTTTCATAAAGGTGCTATTTTAATTTAATAAGAATTAACAACATCCCGAACCTGGACTGCACGTGCTGGTTTTTGGCTGCATTTCGTTCAATAAGGTGTTGGCTTGTTCAATAATTTCCTGACTAAGCGCATTTTTAACCTCATTACCAAGGTGCATCGCTTTTGCAATTTCTTGTGCAGGTATATCTAATTTCTTTGCAGAAGCAACATATTCTTTTAATACCTTTATGTTTGATATAGCAATAGCTGCACCGATGCATATTAAAATAGCCGTCTTTTGCGATGCTTTCTCTTCGGGAGAAATTGGTGAGTTTTCTGAATCATCTAAAGCTAAAAATGCTTCCCACTCTGCTTTTGAAGGATAGGCACCTGTCATTACTATTTGCTCATTTACCAGTATGTAAGGTAAAGAGTCCACGCCATCTTTTTGTAATTTTTCAATGGCAGCCGGAAATTTTTTAAATGCAGCACCATCATTGGATATATTGTGCCGTTGAACGTCGTGCCCTAATGATTTTAGCCACTTTACATGGGCAGCAGTTTCTATTAATGCATCATCAACATCGGAACCACAAACGCCTGTACTACAACACAAAGCTGGGTCTAATATGGTTATTTTCATGAATTGTATTTTTGCTATATTATTATATTGCAATATTACGATAATAAAATAGAAGGAACAAATTTTTGAGATATTTTTATTGGAAAAGTAAGTGAGAAATAATGCCTAAAAAAGGTAGGTATTAGAGGTTAAAATCTTTATAATTCAATTCATCGCTAAAAAAGTACGGTTCAGTAACAACAATTTTTTACTCCCATCTGCGCGTAAGATATTTGCTCTATTAAAAAACAAAAACAAAAACAAAAAACAAAAAACAAAAAAATGGAAAAAGTAGTATTCATTTTAGCACTAACCCTAGCTTCACTAAGCATGTTGGCTCAGGGCAATTATGAACAAGGCATGCAAAACGCATTTCAACTCTGGGAGGAGGGTAAAAACCATGAAGCATCTGCACTTTTTGAGCGCATAGCTGCTGCTGAAAAAGACAACTGGTTGCCTAATTATTATCTGGCTTTGGTAAATACCACCACTGCGTTTCAAATCAAAGACAGTAAACAGGTGAGCGCCTTGTTATCTAATGCCCAAAGAGCATTAGATATAGAGATGGACAAAGACGCCTTTAATGTAGAATTAATGGTTTTGCAAGCCATGATTCATACCGCTTGGATTGCTCACGATCCTATGAACAATGGGCAGAAACTATCCGGTACCGTTATGCAAATTTATGGTCAAGCAGAAGGCATAGCACCTAACAATCCTAGAGTAATACTAAGCAAGGCTGAATTTGAAATGGGGTCTGCACAGTTTTTTGGTACCGAAATTGCTCCAATTTGTGTACAAATTGAAAAAGCTTTGCAACTTTTTGATACCTTTAAACCGCAAACACCTTTTCATCCAAACTGGGGAAAAGAAAGAGCTATTACATTACTAAATAATTGTAAATAAAAGCATATTCTTTTTAAAAATGAAATTTGCATTTAAAATAATTGCAATAGGTACTTTCATTGGGGTTATTCTATTTGGTATAGATATGATCTTCCGTTTTCTCTCCACAACGCCTGTAGTATTTACTATAGAATTGTGGAAGGATCTGGGACTTTATATTCTTTATAGTGTGCCTTTAGGTTTTGTGAATTTCTGTTTTTTTGATTGGATGAACCACAAGGTTAATTGGGAAAAATTTAGAAAATATAGATGGATCATTGGTATAATTGGATCAGTTAGTTTAACCTTGGTGACCATATTTCTAATTAGAATTGTACACAAGGTAGTTATTGACGGTTTAAGCTATCCTGATTTTATAGCTAAAGAAAGGCTTCAATTTTATTTTATTGCGCTTCTTATAACGTTGATTATCTCCTTATTTTTTCATGCCGTTTATTATTACAAAGAACTACAGAAAAATAAACTCAAAGAGCAAAAAATAATTGCAGGAACGGCATCTGCACAATTTGAAAGTTTAAAAAACCAGATTGATCCACACTTTTTGTTTAATAGCTTAAATGTATTGACTTCTTTGATAGAGGAAAACCCGGAGAATGCACAACGGTTTACTACCTCATTATCTAAGATTTATAGGTATGTATTAGAACAAAAAGACAAAGAATTGGTAAGTGTAGAGGAAGAACTTGCCTTTGCAAAAACCTATATGAACTTGCTGAAAATGCGATTTGAAAACAGTGTTTTTTATGAAGTACCTGAAAGCCTTATGAATCCTGAGGCTAAGGTAGTACCACTATCCCTTCAACTATTATTAGAAAACACAGTAAAACATAATATTGTTAGTGAAAATAAACCTTTGCACATACGTATTTATGAAGACAATAACTATCTGGTAGTTGAAAACGATTATCAGAAAAAAGAAGTGATGCAATCTCGTAAAGGGGTGGGACTGCATAATATAGTAAACCGCTATGGAATCATTACCAAAAGAAATGTATTAATAGAGCAAAATGAAAAAGTGTTTAAAGTAAAAATACCAATGCTCACAAAACAAATAAATGTTATGGAATATACCAATCAATTTAACGAAAACAACGCTTATTATAAAGCGCAACAACGCGTGAAGGAAATGAAAGAATTTTATGGAAACCTCATTTCTTATTGCGTGGTTATTCCGTTTTTAATATTTATAAATCTATATACCTATCCAAAGTTTCAATGGTTTTGGTTTCCACTTTTGGGTTGGGGTCTAGGTCTTACCATTCACGGTTTTTCCGTTTTTGGTTATGGGTCTTCTTGGGAAGAAAAGAAAATTAAAGAAATTATGGAAAAAGACAATCAAAACAAAAAAACATGGAATTAATGGAACGCAACTTTCAAGAAGAAGAACGCTATAAAGCAGCAAAAAAACAAATAAAAGAAATCAAAGGATTTTATATCCATCTTCTGGTGTATCTATTTGTTAATACTGCCATTATTGCTATCAACACAAATTTCACCAAATTTGGTAACTTTGGTATAGAAATAAGTAATTTTTACACCGCTTTCTTCTGGGGGATAGGACTTTTTGCACATTGGGCAAGTGTATTTGGCGCTAGCTTTTTCCTAGGTAAAAAATGGGAAGAAAAGAAGATTAACGAGCTCTTAGAGAAAGATAAAGAACGACAAAAAAAATGGGAGTAATGGATTAACGATTTGAGATTAACGATTTAGGATTAACGATTTAAGATTTATTGATTTTGATGGATGATTTTGTGATAGTATTAAATTCGGCAAGCATAATTTCGAAAAACCAAAAACCAGAAACCAAAAGCACAATATGAATACAATTATCATTGAGGACGAAAAACCTGCTGCAAGAAGGCTGGAACGTATGCTTGAAAAGCAAGGAGTACGTGTGATTACCGTCTTGCATTCTGTAGAAGATGCTATAAATTGGTTTCAAATAAATGAGCATCCAGATGTGCTTTTTTTAGACATTCAGTTAAGTGATGGTCTTTCCTTTGAAATATTTGAAAAAGTAAAAATACAAAGTGCTATTATTTTTACGACTGCTTTTGACGAATACGCCTTACAAGCTTTTAAGGTAAATAGTGTGGACTATCTTTTAAAACCTATAGACGAAGAGGAATTGCAAGCCGCAGTTCATAAATACCAGAATATGAAGACTGCTTTTGGTGGGAAGGAGGCTGGTAAAAACCTGCAAATTAATTTTGAAGAAATCAAAAAATTATTAATAAACCCACTAGAACGAGAATACAAAAAACGATTTACCATAAAAATTGGGCAGCATTTAAAAATGATTCCCACGGAAGAAATATGTTGCTTTTATAGTGAAAATAAAGGAACATATCTTTATACTTCAGAAGGGCGAAATTATTTGATGGAAACAACGCTCGATGCTTTAGAAAAGGAACTTTCGCCAAAAGATTTTTTTCGTGTAAACCGTAAATTTATTGTGCATATACACGGTATTCAGGATATTGTGGCTTATAGCAACAGCCGGCTAAAATTGAAAATGAAGAATTTTTCAGAGGAGGAAATCATCGTTGCCAGAGAGCGAGTAAAAGATTTTAAAGATTGGTTGCAGTAGGATAACACCATAAGAAATCCAAATCTTTATAAAACCAAAATTTCTAATATGTTTACTTATTTTTTACCACCTAATTTCTTTGGAATCTTATTATCATCAAAAGCACTTGGTAGTAATTGGGGTATAAATTTCACTAACAAGGGCAATAACAAAGAACCGCCTGGCAACAGAAATATAGTAAGCGAAGGAATGGTTTTACAAACATCCAATAACTGCTCTTTTACTTTGTTTTTTTCTTCTGCATTTAAATCGGAATAAGTTGATTTTCCTAATAAAACTAATAATTCTTTGCTTTGCGAAAGTTCTTTTACCAGTCGGTTTTTATTTCTTAAAATAAGAAGTTTTACTGTTTTGGTGGATTGGGTGTACAATTGTTTGACAGGATGCTTGTATTGAAACAAATGGACAGAAGTAGCGTTTTCAGCTGCAAATGTTTTTAAAACTTCTAAACTTTCTGATGCAGATTTTAAGGGTAATCCTAATTTTTCACACAGGGAATTTAAAAATGAAATTTCACTTTCTTCCACCTTAAAATCATTCCAAACGGCAAGACAACATAAGTCCAAAACATATTGTTTTTCAGTTGCTGTTGAAAGCAAATTAAAATCGATGGTTTCTAAGGTTATTGTTTGGTTTGTTTCTTTTGTGGCATATTTTTCAGAGGCTTTAAACAAATCAATTAGCAGCACATCATAGGCAGTTTTTTTATTTTTGGCTTGTAATGCCAAGTAACATACTTGCAGTATGATTACTTCAATGGCTTCTGCATAAGTATCAGACTTTTTACCACCTTTTAAGTAAAATTGGTATGCAAGCACATCTATAAATAATAAAGCATACGTCATAATGCGCTCAAAATTATACTTTTCTAATGCCTTGTTTTTTTCAACTCGTTGCGACAGTATCTGTTCTAAATCTTTTGATTTTGAAAAACCTAAAGGCAATTTCATAGAAAACCCGGATTTTTTTTGAATTAGATTTTTATAAAACACAAGGATATTCTTTATACCATCGTCATAAGAAGTATCGGGATGGTATTGAAAATAAGTAAACAATAAAGCGTGCAACGTATTTACTTTTAAAATTTCTTCCTCGGTAAGTACCACATTGGAAAAATCATGCACGAAAACGGTACGCACTGAAAAGCCATACACAAAACCAACCTCACGTAATGCTGAATAAAATTTCTTAGAGGAAGGAAAAGGAATTGTTGGCGATTCCTTTTCTAATATAAAAATATATTTTTCAATCCAACCGGAGGAGGAGGGGTTCATTTTTTCTTTTTTTTCTTTGCAAATTTACGTGTTAAGTTTATGTAATAGTCCTCAAATATTGTCTATTTTTGAACGTTGTATTTTAGAACCAATAAAATTCTTTCTAAATTAAGAAAATTAGTTGCTTCTTATTTAAAATTTAAAACGGAAATGATGAATAAAACAAAATTAACTTTTGCCATAGCTTTCTTAGGAATGCTTATAACCGCTCCTTTTTTACTTGCCGGCGATCATTTTGATGCACCTGCTGTTAGTGGTACATCTTCTGATTTGAGTAGCTTTTATGCTTTTGAAGGTGCAAATACAAACAATCTGGTCTTGGTAGCAAACCTTCAGGGTTTATTGCCTTCGGGAGTTCCCACCCAAATAGCACAATTTGATGAAGATGTGTTGGTGGAATTTAATATAGACACCACAGGCGATTTGATAGAAGATTTAGTAATTCAGGCCACAAAAAGAGGCGATACCATGTATTTCTTCGGTCCTGTTGTACCTATTTCTACCGGACTACAAAGTGAAATTGCCACTTTTGCAACACAAAGTAAAGTAGCTATTTCTTCAGGTACCACCGATGCAGAAGCTATTGTAGCAACTAATAACGGCATGCAGTTTTTTGCAGGCGCTCGTGATGACGCCTTCTTTTTTGATTTAAACAGATTTAACGCTATTGTTTCAGGAGAAGTAACTGGTTTTAATGAAGTAGGCGAAGATACTTTTGCAGGAACTAATACGCTCTCCATTGTTGTGGAATTGCCAAAATCCATGTTGGGCACTGGCGCTATTGGAATTAATCCCAATGCTCCTACTACTCCCATTTATTCTATTTGGGTAGAAACTAAAAGAAAGCAATAAAAATTTAAATATAAGACGATGAAAAAAAATTTATATATACTACCCATTTTGTTTTCAATACTACTTTTTGTACAATGCACTGAAGAAATAACCGATAATAGCATTATTCCAAATGCAACTTGTACCGATGGTATTCAAAATGGCGATGAGACAGGTTTAGATTGCGGAGGCAGTAACTGTGCTCCTTGTGAAGACGCCATTGGAGGAATAGACTTTTCCGGTACTTATATGCAAGAAGACCAAGTAGGAAGACCAGCCGTTTCCATAGTTTACATAACTCCAGGTTTGCGAGATGCCTATAACACCACTATTCCTTCTGAATTGACAGCCAATTTTCAACAAGATATGCAAGCTAATTTATTGCTTCATCATCCGGCATATTCTACCAATATATTAGGTCAAGATGCTACTGCTTTTTCCACTTTGCTTTCTAAAGATGTTCTTTGGGTAGGGCAGTCGGGTATTACTACTTTTTATGATGGGACAAATATCCTAACCGGAAGAAGATTACAAGATGATGTAATGGATTTTCATTTGCTATTACTCTATGGTGGAGCAGATGTAAATAACCCATTGAATGATGGTACGAATGGCCAGCCACTGCTTATCCGTGATGGTGTTAGTGAAAATGACAAACCGTTTTTAGCGAATTTTCCCTATTTAGCATCTCCTTTTTAATAGAGTAATCTATTTTAAAAAACTGCATTAGTAATTAATTAATGCAGTTTTTTTGTTTTTAAAAGCAAAGGGTATCTTATTTTTATATATTATTTTGTTAGAAAACGGTTGGACTAGGTATCTAATTCATCTGAAAAAATAAATACTACTTATCAAAGTTTTTCTTTCTGTTTAAAAATGCTTTTTTGAGTTGCATAGCATCGCTACGGAAGGAGAAAATGACAAAAGGCTGGTGCAAAAGGGTAATTTTTTAGCCAATTATAAAAGTTTAAATGAGTTTTATAATACAATCAATTAAAAAGATTTCTTTGCGAAACTTCACTTTATCGAAAATCAAATAAACGAGTATAAATACTAATTTTAATTTAGTATTATTGACATTTCTTTTTTAGATTTACTTATGTTTTTTTTAAAGAAATCTTTTTAAACCCTTAATCCAATTAAACTTACGTTATGAAAAAAATTATTTTTAATGGTCTTATGCTTGTTTTTGGAGTTTGTTGCTTCACTATGCAAGCGCAATTTTCAAAAAAAATTGTAGAAAATGAATTACTTAAACTTACCAAACTAAACAAGGCTACAGTAAAAGATATTTCTTCTTGGAGTGTAACAAGCGAACACACCAGTAGTACTAGTAGGATACATCATGTGTATTTAAGACAAATGGTAAATGGTTTAGAAATTCTAGGAACAGAGTCCAGTGTGCATAGCTTGCCGGACAATTCCGTTTTTCAATCGCACCTCCAATTTGTGAATAATGCGCAACAAAAGGCTTCAACAACTGCAAGTCCTTCTTTAACAGCAATACAGGCGGTTCAAAAGGCTGCGTTACATTTAGGATATGTTATAAGTGAGCCTTTAACGGTTCTTCAGAAAAAAAATACACCCAGCCAAGAAACTCGTATAAGTAATGGAGGAATTTCCATAAGTGATATTCCTGCACGATTGATGTACCATCGTTCTGAAAAAGATAATGTAATATTGGTTTGGGATCTTTCTATAGAATCTATCGCAAAAAATGAATGGTATAACGTGCGAGTAAATGCGGTCTCCGGCGAAATTGTTGATAAAATAAATTGGACGAGTTCATGTAATTTATCGCATTCCCATGAAGGGGAAAATTCTATTACAACTTCTGGTTTTTCAGAAATGGTAACCCCGGTATCTGAAGAATATGGAGCTATTTTAACTGGTAGTTACCGTGTTATTGCAATGCCCACCGAAAGTCCATATTTTGGACCAAGAACTCTAGAAACAACAGCAGTAAATACTACAGCTTCTCCTTTTGGATGGCATGATACCGATGGCGTATTGGGTGCTGAATTTACTGTAACCCGAGGAAACAATGTAAATGCTTATGAAGATGGCAATAATTCAGGTTTTCAACCTGATGGTGGTCCAACATTGGTTTTTGATTTTCCATTTGACCCTGTTTATTCCGTAGGAAACGAAAGTGAATCGGCTGCCATAACCAATTTATTTTACTGGAATAACTTAATACACGATTTAACCTATATGTATGGCTTTGATGAAGCTAGTGGAAATTTTCAAACAAATAATTATGGCAATGGTGGCTTAGGTAACGATTGGGTTAGAGCAGAAGCTCAAGATGGAAGTGGAACGTGTAATGCCAATTTTAGCACACCTACAGACGGAAACCTCCCAAGAATGCAAATGTTTATTTGTAATACACAAGATGGCGATTTTGATAATCTAGTAATTGTTCATGAATATGGGCATGGAATTAGTAACCGATTGACTGGTGGTGCCGGAAACTCAGGATGTTTGGGTGGACAGGAACAAATGGGCGAGGGATGGAGCGATTGGTATGGTTTATTAATGACTATGGATGCGTCTGATACAGCTACACAGTCTAGAGGGGTTGGCACTTATCTTTTTGGACAAGGTCCTGGGGGAGCTGGTATAAGACCTTTTCCTTACAATACCGATATGGCAATTAACCCACAAACCTACGATCACATAAAAACCGCAGCAGTGCCTCATGGCGTTGGTTCCGTATGGTCTACTATGCTATGGGAAATGACTTGGGGCCTTATTGATGTTTACGGATTTGACTCCGATTTCTATAATGGTACCGGCGGAAATAATATTGCATTGGCCCTTGTAACCGAAGCTTTAAAATTACAACCTTGCAGTCCGGGTTTTGTAGATGGTAGAGACGCCATTTTAGCTGCAGATGTCGCTTTATATGGCGGCGCCAACCAATGCACAATTTGGGATGCTTTTGCAAAAAGAGGTCTTGGCGTAAGTGCTATTCAAGGAAGCTCCTCAAGCCGCTCCGATGGAACGGAAGCATTTGACACACCTTCAGGCGTTGCCGCTTTTACTGCACCAGGTGATGTGTGTGAATCGGTTGGAATTCTAACAAATTTAGGTGGAGGTACACCTGCAGGTGGTTTATATAGCGGCCCCGGCGTAACAGATGACGGAAATGGATCGACATTTACTTTTGACCCTGCAGTTGCAGGAGTTGGAATGCATACTTTAACGTATGAGGTATTTGCCAGTGCCTGTGCTACAGCTTCTACTGCAAGCGATATTATAGAAGTATTTGAATCGTTGCAAGTTACATGCCAAGCTGATATTCTTGTGAATGCAGATACAGATACTTGCGGAGCAGTGGTTACTTTTACGCCACCAATAGGTACCTCTGGATGTGCAGCAGAATATGTAGAAAGTTTTGATGGTGTTACAGTTCCTTCTTTACCCGCAGGTTGGGCTTTTACGCAAGAAGTTGGTTCTACAATAACTTGGGCAACTGTAAATACAGGTTCTAGTTCTTCGCCAAACGCAGTTTTTGCCAATGACCCGAGTGGAGCAAACTTGTCGTCCTTAGTTTCTTCGCCTATAGCTATTGCGAGTACTTCTGCTCAACTTCTCTTTAAAAATAATTACCAAACAGAAAGTGGTTTTGATGGAATGGTATTAGAATATACGGTAAATGGTGGAGCTACTTGGAATGATATTTTAAATAGTGGTGGCACTTTTTCTTCTGGCGGATATAATGGTTCTTTAAGCTCATGTTGCAGTAACCCTTTACCCGGAAGAGCTGCTTGGACAGGAAATTCAGGTGGTTATATAGAGACCGTTGTAAATTTAAACGCGGCATTAGATGGACAAACCGTTCAATTCCGTTGGAGAATGGGTTCAGATAGTTCTGTTTCCGGTACCGGAGTTTGGATAGATGATGTTCGGGTTTTGGGTATTTTTTCACCAGATCCTGTAACTACTCAAATTGCAGGATTGCCATCTGGAAGTGTTTTTCCGGTAGGTACAACTACTAATAGTTTTGAAATTGAAGATGGTGCAGGTAATATAGCTACCTGTACTTTTGATGTTACCGTAATGGACAACATAAATCCCGTGGCTGTGGGTCAAAATATCACGGTTTCTCTAGATGCCAATGGATTGGTAACTATAACTCCTTTAGAAGTAGATAACGGCTCTTCAGATAATTGTGGAATTGAATCTATGACATTAGACATTACAAATTTTACATGTGCTGATTTAGGTCCAAACACTGTAACATTAACAGTATTTGATGCTACGGGAAATAACAATGCAACACAAGTAACGGTAACTGTTGAAGATAATTTAGCACCTATTTTGACTTGTCCCGAAAATCAAACCGTACAAGTTGCATCCGGAACCACTTATACTGTTCCAGATTATTACGCTTTGGGAAATGCCACTGCCACTGATAATTGTACAGATCCCCTTACAGATATTGTGCAAAACCCTATTGCAGGCACCGTTTTAAGTGTAGGCACTTATCCTATTGAAATTACAGTAACTGATGCTTCAGGAAATCAAGCAATTTGTGACTTTGAATTGGTTGTGGAGGAAATTTTAAGTGTTGAAGACTCTGCTTTCACAAATCAAACTATTATACTATTTCCAAATCCAACTTCTGGAGAAGTCAAAATAGTAAACAATAGTAATGTAGAATTAATATCGGCTGTTATTTCCGATGTAAATGGAAGAATTATTCGTGTTGTTGATTTGTCTGCAATGGAAAATCAATCAGAAATTTCACTAGATGATATAGCAACCGGCTTGTATTTTGTTCAAATTCATGCTGCAAATGCAAGTATTGTAAAAAGAATTGTAAAAAAATAGATATTGGTTTGTTGTTAAAACCATAAAATTTAGAAAATAAAAAAAGCGGGACTAAAAAATCCCGCTTTCTTTTTGCATATATTTTATTAAAAATTAAGATTCAATTTGGCATAATAATAAGCACCACCAAACCCCATTTGTACAGAGTCCCAATATCCACCTCCTTCACTCCAATCATCTTGTTGGTCCGGGTAAATATTAAAGAGATTATTGCTACCAATATTAAGTTTCATGTTTTCATTTAGTTTAAAACCTAAGTTAAGGTCTGTAACATATTTTTCACTGTAGATATCAGAAGCAGCTGCAACTTGGTTTGCAAAGCTACCATAATCAGCTACGTCTTCAAACATTTGAAAATCCAATAAAGTTACTTCACTAAATCTAGTTAGTCCTAAAGCTGCATCAAACCATTTAATATCATATTTTAGATTTAAGGTTAATTTGCTGTCTGGTGCAGAAGCCAATAAAAAGGCTTTATCGCGTTCACCAAAAAAAGTTTGTTCATCTAAACTTCCGTTTTTAACATCGGTAATCGTCATATTATTTATGTTTCCTATAAAACTGGAAGTAAGAGTGCCATTTCCAATCTTGGCTCTATGGGAAAGTACGATATCCAAACCGGTAGTTTCGGTATTGGCGCCATTTGCAAAAAATTGTGCAGCTTCCACATTAGGTATTTGTGGGGCATCAAAGTTTCCTGTTAAAACAATACGGTTTGTAACATCGATAAAATATCCATCTACAGTTGCGGTAAAGCTTCCAAAATTAGCGGTGAAACCTAAAGAGGCATTAAAAGCTGTTTCTTCTTTTAGTGGCCCTATGCCAAAGGAAGCGGTTACCGGACTGTTGTTTGGGGAAAGTTGGGTTTCTAAACCTTGTCCACCCACAAAATTTGTAAATCGTAAGTTGTAATATAACTGTGCTAAGGATGGTGCTCTAAAGCCTGAACTTACGGATCCCCTAACATTAATGTTTTCTGTGGCTTTGTAACGAGCGGCAAATTTACCGTTTATGGTACTACCAAAATCGCTGTAATCTTCAAATCTTCCTGCAACAGCAATTAAAAGTTTATCGGTTACTTCTAGTTCACCATCTACATACAACGAAATATTAGAACGGTTTCTGTCCACTTCATTAGCGGGACTATATCCAGGAAACCCTTGAGAACCACCTGGACGCAACTCTCCTGTTATAGAATCTGTGGGTTGCGTTTGTGTGGTAGGATCAACAATTAAAATTCCATTGGTGTCATAGGTGCCATAAGAACCTTCTTCACCTGCAAAGATGATGAAGTTTTCTGTCCGGTACTCTGCACCTATTGCAAGGTTAAATCCTTCTAAAATGGAATCATAATATTTTGAAAAATCTACATTGGTTGTGTTTTGACTTAAACTGTGTCCACCTGCGTCAAAATCGGTTGGAGATACTTCTTCTAAGGAGGCGTTTAGCGTTCCTTTAATGAAATAATGAAAGTTATTGATTCCATAGGAGTTACTGATGTCTATTTTCCAACCGGATTCATTTTTAGTTCTAAAACCTGCAGTAACCGAATTATCGGTGATTATAGAGGTAATTCTAGGGGTAAATCCATTTGGATATATGCTAATTACATTTCTTTCAGTAGGATTATTTCTGGTGAATGCAAATGCATCGGTATCTCTGTAATTTCGACCTCCAAAGGCATAAAAATCAGCCTTATCAGAAATTGGCATTGAAAGATTTCCGAAGAAATTAAAACCATCAATAGCGGCTTCTCCCATTCCTCTTCTAAAATCAAATCCGGGACGAAGGGTTTTGTTTTTACTAATGTATTCGGTAGTGAAATTAGCAAAACCATTTTCTCCTATACCCACACCATAATTAGCAGTTACTTTTACAGAGCCACCATCAAAATCTTTGTCTTTGCCTATGGCATTACCATCTCTATTGGTATCCAGCCTATTGCCATCAGTATTAGGAGTTCCAGCAGGAAAATCGCCATCGGCATCGGTATTGAAAAAGCCGTAGTTTATGTTTGCAGAAAAAACATCTATTTTGTCATTCAAAACTAAATTGATAACTCCGGCAATAGCGTCAGAGCCGTATTGTGCAGAGGCTCCGTCTCTTAGGATTTCAATTCTTTTTAATGCCGCTGCCGGAATGGCATTTAAGTCGGTACCAGTATTTCCTCTACCTCTTGTTCCAAATATATTAACAAGCGATGATTGATGTCTTCTTTTTCCGTTTACTAATACTAAGGTTTGGTCAGGCCCTAATCCTCGTAATGTGGCGGGGTCGATATGATCGGCACCATCAGATCCGGATTGTTTGTTTGCATTAAAGGATGGGGCGGCATATTGCAACAATTCATTTAATTCAATGCGCCCTGTTTGGGTGGATACTTCTCTAACATCAATAACATCTATAGCAACGGGCGTGTCAATAGCGGTTCTTTTCGGACTTCTGGTTCCAACCAGTTGAATTTCGCCTAGCTGCATACCATCTTGAAGCGTTACCGAAAGATTGGTTCTGCCATCTACCTTTTCTTCCAAAGTTTCAAAACCTACATAGCTGAATACTAAAGTAGCATTTTCATTTACTTGAATGGTGTAATTTCCACTAAAATCGGTTATTGTACCATTTGAGGTTCCTTTTTCAATGACATTTACACCAGATAGTGCTGTTCCAGAAATATCAGTGATTGTTCCACTAACTACTTGTGCAAACAAGAAGCCAGGAAGGATTATACAAATTAAAAAAAGTAATGTTTTTTTCATAAGATTTTAATTAAGGAGTTAATTATTTAGTTGAAATAAAAGTAATGAAAAATTGTTAAAATATTTAAGATTTTAATAAGGATTATTTAACAAAATATTAATAATCAATTCTTTTGAGTCAAAAACTCTAATCAATTAAAAAAACGAAATTTATTATTCCTTAAAAATTAGGTATAAAAGTTTAAATTTGCAGATAGTCCATAGTAAAATTTTATTATTATTTTAATTTGCTCTCTATGAAAAAGGCACAATGGAAAACAGCTAAAAATTATCAAGATATTACTTATAAAAAAAGCAATGGTGTTGCAAGAATAGCCTTTAACCGCCCAGGTGTTCGCAATGCGTTTCGCCCTAAAACCACTAGTGAATTGCTTGATGCTTTTCACGATGCTCAGGAAGATGTTTCTATTGGTGTTGTTTTGCTTTCTGCAGAAGGTCCTTCTGCTAAAGATGGTGTGTACAGTTTTTGTAGTGGAGGCGATCAAAAAGCACGTGGTGATCAAGGCTATGTTGGTGAAGATGGCTACCATAGATTGAATATTTTAGAGGTACAACGATTAATTCGCTTTATGCCAAAAGCGGTTATAGCCGTAGTTCCAGGATGGGCAGTAGGAGGTGGACATAGTCTTCATGTAGTTTGCGATTTAACTTTAGCAAGTAAAGAACATGCTATCTTTAAACAAACCGATGCAGATGTTACAAGTTTTGATGGTGGCTATGGCTCGGCATATCTTGCCAAAATGGTAGGGCAGAAAAAAGCAAGAGAAATATTTTTCTTAGGAAGAAATTATAATGCACAGGAAGCTTTTGATATGGGAATGGTTAATGCTGTAATTCCGCATGCAGTACTTGAAGATACGGCTTATGAATGGGCACAGGAAATTCTCCAAAAATCACCAATTTCTATAAAAATGCTTAAGTTTGCCATGAATCTTACCGATGACGGTATGGTAGGTCAGCAGGTTTTTGCCGGTGAAGCTACACGTCTAGCCTATATGACTGAGGAAGCAAAAGAGGGTCGAAATGCTTTTTTAGAAAAAAGAAAACCAAATTTTGATAAAAAGTGGCTGCCTTAGTTTTTTGCAATGATTTTAATGTGTGCTAAAAAAATTAACCTACTTTTGAGAGTATTTCTTCAGAAAAGGATTCTTTTTCCTCATTTATAATTTTTGCAGAATTGATTTCAGAATTTTTGTTTATAGTATCCTCTTTCAACTGTTTTCTGACTTGTTTTATGGTTAATGTACTTCCATCATGACTCCAGCCCGGCGCAGCAAAAGCATACTTGAATTTATGCACCCAATTTGAGGACTTTTTCATGTCCTGCCAGATGTTTTTATATTCGTGGGTTAAAATTTTCCAAATATTATAGGAGTTAGGAGGTGTCGTTACACCATATTCAATAGTAACTTGTTCATCAAGCTCTTTCCAAGTTCCAAAAATTCTGTCAAAAATATTCAGAATACCACCGTGGTTTTTGTCCATATACTCCAGATTTTTAGCATGGTGCACTTGATGCATTGTGTGGGTGTTGATAAATTTTTCTAAAACCCCCATTTTATGAATATACTTCGTGTGTAACTGAAACTGCCATAGCGCTTCTATTCCCAAACATACTACAAGCATTTCAGGCGGAAAACCTATCATTACAATCCAAACATAAAAAAAAGGTTTGTATAAAATGGTGAACCATCCATTTCGAACAGCTGTTCCTAAATTAAAATTATCAGAAGAATGATGTACAATATGTGCAGCCCATAAAAAACGAACCATATGGTTTTGGCGATGAAACCAATAGTAGGTAAAATCGTCTAAAAGCATGCATAATAACCAAATATACCATACATATCCGAAAGAATTCCATCCAAAAATATTAGAACGGACTCCGTCAACAATAGGATTAAAGATTTCATATATAAAAGTAAAAATAAAGATGGCAGAAACCGTTTTAACTAGAGCTGCAATTACAGCCGAGCCAACCCCAAGAGACAAACTGGAGAGAAGGTCTTTCCATTGATAAAGGTCTTTGTTGTTAGTGTGTTTGCTATAGGTTAGTTCTAATAAGATAAGTCCTAAAAAACAAGGAACCCCATATACTAATGGGTTAGTGAAATCCATTTTATTCTACTGATTAGTGAAAAATTGAAGAACTTTTTATAAAAAAAATTCAATGGTGAAGGTAGTGTTATTAAAAACAACGGTGGCTTTTAAAGAAACATTACCATAAAATTAACGCATTAAAGGTTGTTTCTAAATTATTTAACTACGTTTTTAAAAGTTGTTAGGCAAAAATGTGAATAAAAAGTTAAGGACGTCCTAATTATTTATTTTAGAAAGCCCTTATAAGATGAAAATTTAATTTTTTTACTTGTGATACGCATCAGTATGCACATTGGAAACCGCACGGCCACTGGGGTCGTTCATGTTTTTAAAGGAAGCATCCCATTCTAATGCAATAGGACTACTACAGGCTACAGAGGGTACAGAAGGCACACACATAGCTGCAGCATCACTTGGAAAATGTTCTGCAAAGATAGAGCGGTAATAAAATTCTTCCTTACTGCTTGGAGTTTGTAATGGAAATTTGTATTGTGCATTTGCCAATTGTTCGTCAGTTACTTCATGAGCTACCATTTCTTTTAGAGTATCAATCCAACTGTATCCAACACCGTCAGAAAATTGTTCTTTTTGTCGCCAGGCTACACTTGGGGGAAGCATGTCTTCAAATGCTTTTCGAAGCACCCATTTTTCCATCCTTTCACCATTTATCATTTTATCTTTTGGATTGATGCGCATGGCTACATCCATAAATTCCTTATCAAGAAAAGGTACACGTCCTTCAATGCCCCAAGCTGCTAAAGATTTATTGGCACGTAAGCAATCATACATATGGAGTTTTTCTAATTTTCTAACCGTTTCTTTATGTAATTCTTCTGCATTTGGTGCTTTGTGAAAATACAAATAGCCACCAAAAATTTCATCGCTTCCCTCCCCTGAAAGCACCATTTTTATTCCCATAGCTTTGATAGCTCTTGCCATTAAATACATTGGGGTAGAAGCACGTATGGTGGTGATGTCATACGTTTCAAGATGATAAACAACATCTCTAATAGCATCGATGCCTTCTTGAATTGTAAATTTAATCTCGTGATGTATAGTGCCTAAATGGGCAGCTACTTTTTGAGCTGCCGCTAAATCGGGTGAACCCTCTAATCCAACAGCAAAAGAGTGTAATTGCGGCCACCATGCGCCATCTTTATCATCACTTTCAATGCGTTTTTCTGCATATTTTTTAGCCACCGCTGAGGTTATGGACGAATCTAATCCACCTGAGAGTAAAACACCATAAGGTACATCGCTCATTAATTGGCGGTGTACTGCTGCTTCTAAAGCTGTTTTTAGTTCTTTAATATTTGTTGCATTGTTTTTTACTGCTTCATATTCCATCCAATCTCTATGGTACCATTGTTTTATTTCACCTTCTCTGCTGTCTAAATAATGCCCGGGAGGAAATAGCTCTATTTTAGAACAAACGCCTTCAAGTGCTTTTAATTCAGATGCAACATAAAAAGTACCGTTTTTATCCCAACCTATATACAAGGGTATGATTCCCATATGGTCACGGGCAATAAAATAGGCGTCATTTTGAACATCATATAAAGCAAAACCAAAGATGCCATTAAGTTCGTCTAAAAATGTGGCGCCTTTTTCTTTATAAAGAGCAAGAATTACTTCGCAATCTGATTTTGTTTGAAAGGCATATTTCCCATCAAATTGTTTGCGCAATTGCTGGTGGTTGTATATTTCGCCATTAGCAGCAAGCACTAAGTTTTTATCTTCACTGAATAGAGGCTGTTTTCCAGAAGTAGGATCCACAATTGCCAAGCGTTCATGTGCCATTATGGTTTTGTCATTACTAAAAATGCCACTCCAGTCCGGGCCGCGATGCCGGATGCATTTTGCCATGGCTAATAATTGAGGGCGAAGAGATTCTGATGATTCTTTTAAACGAAATGCACAAACGATTCCACACATAATTTTATTTTTTTATTTATAAAAAAAGCCTGTCAAATTTAAAAAAACTTGACAGGCTGAAGTATCTCGACAAGTTTTTTCTTGTTAGGTATAATTATTATTATTTTTAAAATTGCTATTATTCATTTCAAGTAGTCCTATTTTCTTACAAATATCTATTTATTTTTTTAATTGTAAATATAAAATGTTTTTTTTCGATGATTTGCCAATTTATAGTAATGAAGGGTATGTTTTTGGGTCAACTTCACTCATTATAGCATATACTTTTTCAAATACATCTTCGATAGAGGGTTTTGAAAAGTAGTCGCCATCAGTGCCATAAGCAGGCCTATGCGCTTTAGAGGTAAGGGTTTGAGGTTTGCTGTCTAAATGGATATAGGCATTTTGTTCGTCTAAAACATGTTGTAAAATATATGCAGAAGCTCCACCTGGAACATCTTCATCAATGACTAGTAATCGATTGGTTTTGGATATACTTTTTACAATATCGTGATTTACGTCTAATGGAAGTAAGGTTTGCACGTCAATAATTTCAGCAGAAATACCGATTTCTAAAAGCTCTTTTGCTGCTTGTTCCACTATGCGTATTGTAGAGCCATAAGAAACAAGGGTAATATCGGTGCCTTCTTTAATGGTTTCCACCACACCAATTGGGGTGCGTAGCTCTCCAAAGTTATTTGGCATTTTTTCTTTTAAACGATAGCCATTTAAACATTCTATGATTAATGCCGGTTCATCTGTTGCCAAAAGGGTATTATAAAAACCCGCAGCTTTGGTCATGTTTCTTGGCACTAAAATATACATACCACGTAACAGATGTATTAAACCTCCCATAGGCGACCCACTATGCCAAATGCCTTCTAACCTATGTCCACGAGTTCTAACAATAAGCGGTGCTTTTTGTTTACCATTGGTTCGGTATTGGATACAAGCCAAATCATCGCTCATAATTTGTAGAGCATACAAAACATAATCTAAATACTGAATTTCTGCAATTGGACGAAGTCCGCGAAGTGCCATTCCAATGCCTTGACCTAGGATACTCGCTTCTCTTATTCCGGTATCTGCAACGCGCAATTCTCCGTATTTTTCTTGCATTCCCTCTAGACCCTGATTTACATCGCCAATGGTTCCGCTGTCTTCACCAAAGATTAATGCTTCGGGGTGCTTTTCAAAAATAGCATCAAAATTGTTTCTTAAAATGAGTCTGCCATCTACCATATCGGCATCATTTGCATAAGAAGCTTTAACTTCGGAGATGCTTAGTGCATTGTTTGGGTATTCACTATATAAATATTTGCTGAATTTTGGTTGTATTTTATCATAATATGTTGAAATCCAATCCTGCAGTTGTTTTTTTTCTGCAGAGTTTTCTTTTGCAAGGAATCGTAAAGTTTTTCTTGCTGTTGAAAGTATTTCTTTGCGTATGGGCTCTTTAATGCTTTCTAAATCATTTTTTAATTTCAGAATAAAGTTTTTATTGCTACTAGAATTAGCTACGTTAATTAATAACTTTACCAATTCGTTTTGTTCTTCTTTTTGTGGGAAAACAAAGGCATCCCAAGCAGCTTTTTTGCCATTTCGTACTTCTTTTTTTATCGAGTTTTCTAGGGCTAAAAGGTATTCCTCTGTAGCAATATTGTTGGTAATCATCCACTCCCGCATTTTTAGATTGCAGTCATTAGCTACTTCCCAAGCCAATCGGTCTTTGCTTTTGTATCGTTCGTGTGAACCTGAAGTAGAATGCCCTTGGGGTTGTGTAAGTCCTACTACATGGATAAGTACAGGAACATACTCTTCTCTAGCTATTTTTCCGGCTTTTTCATAAATTTCTACTAAGGCGGCATAATCCCAACCGTTTACTTTTAGAATTTCAAAGCCTTTTTCATTTTCATTTCTTTGAAATCCATTTAAAATTTCAGAAATATTTTCTTTGGTTGTCTGGTGCTTTGCGTGCACGGAAATACCATATTCATCATCCCAAACACTAATTACCATTGGCACTTGAAGGACGCCTGCAGCATTGATAGATTCCCAAAACAATCCTTCACTTGTGCTTGCATTTCCGATTGTTCCCCAAGCAACTTCATTACCATGGATGGAAAAATTGGTTTTATTTGGAATGTCTTTCGCATTTCTGAAAATTTTAGATGCTTGTGCTAGACCTAATAATCGTGGCATTTGTCCTGCAGTGGGAGAAATATCGGGGCTTGAATTTTTTTGTGCAGTTAGGTTTTTCCAACTTCCATCTTCATGCAAACTGTGGGTAGAAAAATGCCCGCCCATTTGTCTTCCGGCGGCCATTGGTTCTTGTTCTATGTCTGTATGACCATATAAACCGGCAAAAAATTGTTGGATAGTCATTTCACCAATTGCCATCATAAAGGTTTGATCTCTGTAATAACCGGAGCGCCAATCACCATTTTTAAATGCTTTTGCCCAAGCTAGTTGTGGCACTTCTTTTCCATCACCAAAAATTCCAAATTTTGCTTTTCCTGTCAGCACTTCTCGCCGTCCTAGAAGACTACATTCTCTGCTGCTTACTGCTATTTTATAATCGTTAAGTACTTCCATTTGAAATTCTTCAAAGGAAATAGCACTTTTTGTTTGTGATTTGGTCTGCATACTCGGCATTTATTATGAATTGCAAAAGTAAGGAAAACTAAGGGGTTTTGCAATTGGTTTAGTGATTGCTATTTTTAATTAACGCAACAATAACGATATTTAATTCTCTAATAATGTTGCATTAAACAACTTCAAAATTCTTTTATATTCATCAATCCAGCTACTTGGCTCAATAAAACCGTGGTCTTCTGCAGGGTAAATAGCCATCTCCCAGTTGTTTTTTTCTAATTCAATTAATCGCTGTGACAGGCGCACTACATCTTGAAAATGTACATTTTCGTCAACAATACCGTGGGCAATAAGCAAATGTCCTTTAAAACCTTCGGCAAAGTAAATGGGAGAGGAGCGACGGTAAGCAATTGGGTCGTTTGCGGGTTCGTTTAAAATATTTGAAGTATACCCGTGGTTATAATGTGCCCAGTCAGTTACCGAGCGAAGTGCTGCTCCGGAAGCAAAGGTTTCCGGTGCATTAAAAAGAGCCATTAGTGTGATAAATCCGCCATAGCTACCTCCGTAAAGACCAATCTTGTTTTTGTCAATACCGTGTTTTGCTACTAAATATTTTGCGCCGTCCACTTGGTCAGAAAGGTCTTTACCGCCCATATGTCTGTAAATGGCTGTGCGCCAATTTCTACCATAACCGGCACTTCCACGGTAATCGATATCAAGAACTGTGTATCCTAAATCGGTTAGCATATTGTTAAACATATATTCTCTAAAATACAATGACCACCATTTATGTGCATTTTGCAAATAACCGGCACCGTGAACAAAGAGGACAGCGGCATTATTTTTTACCGAAGCCTCTGGAGTGTAAAGTCTGGCGGGAACCATCGTTCCATCTTCAGCTTGAAAATTTACTAACTGTGGGTCGCGCCAAGCATATTCTTTGAAGGCTTTAGACTGCCCATAAGTAAGTTGCTTTTCTTTATCGGTGCTATTGTTTTTCTTTAAAAATAATTCCCAGGGCTGGTTGCTATAAGAATGACGAATAGCCAAATATTTTTCGTCGGGCGACAGAAAAACTTCATTGTTACCGGCAAGCGAGGTGAGTTTTTCCATGGCACCACCCAGTACTGGCATTTTATAAAAATGTCTTTCACCGGGATGTATTTCTGAAGTTGTTACATACCAATGTTTTTTATCTTTGGAAAGAAAGGGATCAAAAACTTCAAAGTTTCCTGCGGTTAATGCTTTTTTAGCACCGTTAGTTACATCTAGAATATAGAGGTGTGCATAGCCGCTAACTTCTGATTGGAAATAAATATGCTGGTTATCTGGCAACCATCCCATCGTTCCTCCTCCCATAGACCAGCCAATTCCGGGCCCTGCAATCCATGCTTCATCGCGTTGTCTATCTAAGGTTTCTAAATCGCCTGTTTCTAGGTTAAGTTTGGTTATCCATCGGTCTTTGTTATCTTTTGAGCGCACATTAACTATGGCGTTCTTTCCGTTGTCTGAAAAATATGCTCTGGAAAGAAGGACTTCTCGATTTAGGGAGTCCCATTTTTTTTCGGGGTAATCTTTTGCATAATCCGGCAAATCGGTTATTCCCGGAAGTTGGTTTGTTTTTGCCATAAAGGTGGTGTCTTTTTCTATATGATAAATTGCAAGTTCCACCTGCGTTTTATCTTCGCCTACTTTTTCACGCGTTTTTAAATCGACAGTATATCCTAGAGCATCTATATAATCCGGTACTATGGTTTGATTATTTTCATTACGAGTAACTAAATTAAAGGTTACATATTTGGCATCCGGGGAAACCTGAATATTAGAAACCGTTTTCTTTCCAGTATAAAATGGAGTGGCTTCTTTTTCTTTTGTGTATTCATTATATTTTTTTGATGCCTCTTTTTTATCTTCTCTTTGTTTTATAACGTTAAGTAATTGCAAGTTTTCTTCTTTTAACCAGTTTGCTTTATCGGTTAATTTATCTTCTTTTTTCTTGCTATCGTCACCCGTTTTTAGGTTCGTTATTTTTTTTAATGTTTGTGAAGAAAGGTTATAGATATAGGCGTTATTCTCTGAAGTAAAAGCAATGGTATTTTCATCAGCTAAAAAAACCGGATTGTACAGGCTATTTATAAATTCCAAAACTTTTGATTCCTTTTTACTTTTTACCTCATAAATAAAAAGTGCATTATTTTTTACATATATTTTTTTGGTTTTTGAAGCATTATAGGAGCCGCGATTAGGAATTCTATTTTTTTCTTCTCTCCAGTTTACTTTTTCAATTGTATTTTTTGATTTTAGTGAAATGCGATACAATGAATCGGAAGGGTCATTGTCTTTGTTGTAATTAAAATAAAGAACATCACTTTGTTCATTCCATTCTATATTAGAAGGAAAAGTGCCCATCCATTTAGGATCTTGCATTATTTTTTCAACAGAAAGAGAACTCTGCTGTGCAAAAAAAGGACTAGATACTAATGAAAAAATGACAATGAAAAGAAGATTTTTAAACATAATTTTGGTTTTGAAGTACTGTTACGAAACTAAGAAAAATTTATAAAAAGTATGGTCTTTGCACATTTAAAAGGAAAAGATTCCTTATTTCTTGTTTTTATCAATAGCGTATTGCAGGAATACCATTTTTAAAATAAAGATTTCGCAAAAAAAAGTCCCACCGAAGCAGGACTAAAGGTTTTCACCTACGGCATATAGCCTTATTGTGATAAGATTAAAGATTAGAATAAAATTTTCACTTCCCAAAGATACAAAAAATATCGGTTTAAAAAAACAGGAAAAACCCTTAAAATAATGATGTACTATTTTGTACATTGAAACTTTTATTATCAGAGAAAGTATATATTCAAAAAAAATAATTATGGCAAAAATTTTAGGATTAGATTTAGGAACCAATAGTATTGGGTGGGCTGTGGTGGATGACAATGCCAATAAAATATTAGGTATGGGAAGCAGGATTTTTCCTGAGGGTGTAAAAGCTGAAACCATTGGGAAGGGCGACAAAGAAGAGTCAAAAAATGCGGCAAGAAGAAATAGTAGGCAACAAAGAAGACAATTGTATAGAAAGCGTCTCCGAAAAATAAAACTCCTTAGAAATTTAATTGACCTTGAAATGTGTCCGCTTACGCATCAGGAATTAGATGTTTGGGCAAAATGGGACAAGAAAAAAGGAAAAGCAGGTAGGAAAGCACCCGATTCAGCTACTTATGAAGAATGGCACAGGCTAAATCCTTATGTTTTAAGAGAAAAGTCATTACACAAAGATTTAACGAAGTTTGAAATGGGTCGTGTGTTATATCATTTAATTCAACGAAGAGGATTTTTAAGCAATAGAAAAGGAAAAGATGATGGTGCTATTTATAAAGGAAAACCGGGTATGATAGGGATAAGTAGAACTCAGGAGCAAATAGGAAGCAAAACCTTAGGTAGTTTTTTAAATTCCATTTACCCAACAGAAGGAGAACCTTTCCAATTAATTATCGACGAAAACGGAAATGAACTTCGAGTGCGAGCCAGATATACCTTGCGAGACATGTACGTAGAAGAGTTTGAGCAAATTTGGAATAGACAAGCGAATGTGTTGGGCTTGGACAACGCAACCGCAATGAAAACAAAAGTACGATTTTTAAAAGGTAGTCTTGATAGAAACCGAAACAAAAAGAAGATTGAAAAGCTTAGAGAAAAATATGGAGCAGAAAATGTAAAGATAGAGAAACTGAAAGATGAACGAAATAAAAAAACACTTTTTAAAGTAACCACTACAACACAAGAACCTCTAAAAATATTTTTAGGTGGTGAAATTTATCACGATGACGAAGGCAATGTTAAACATAAAAGCCAAGACAGTGTACTTTTTTGGCAAAGACCGCTTCGTTCACAAAAAGGATTGTTGGCAAAATGTAGATTTGAATCCGATATAAAAAAAGATGGTAAATATTTACAGCGAGGTAAATCACCTTGTCTTTTGTCGCATCCTTTATATGAGGAATTTCGCGCCTATCAATACATTAATAATATTGAATACGGTAAAAGGCATAAGTTAGAAGAAACACAACGTCTTCAAGTGTTGGATTTAATTAATTCAAAAGACAGTAATTTCAATTTTTCGGAAATACCGAAAAAATTAAAAATGCAATATGAAAAGTGGAATTATGGAGACGACCAAAAAGTGGCAGGAAATAAAACCATCAAACAATTAAGTGCTTTATTTCCAAATGAAGTCTGGAAAAATAAGAAAGAAGAAATTTGGCATAGCTTTCACTTTTTTGATGATGACGATAATTTGATAGAAAAATTAAAAAATGATTTTGGTTTAGCACAAAAGGACATTGAAAAAATAGAGAAAGTTGATTTAAAAGAGGGATATTCCAATGTTTCCTTAAAAGCTATAAAAAATATTTTACCCTATTTACAAAGAGGTTTGCAAATGAGTGATGCCACTATTTTGGGTGGCGTGAGAAATGCGTTTGGTAAGCGTTGGCATTATTTTAAAGATGCTCAAGAACAGTTGGAAAATGATATTTTAAAAATTAATCATCAAAAAAATAACAAAGAAGGAGAAGCATTAGAAAAAATAAAAAATTATTTGGCAGACCCTGATAATAAATTTGGCTTTTCTAAGAATGATAAATCTTTTATTAAATTGTATCACCACAGTCAAGAGATAGAAGAAAAACAGCTTAAAGATAAATTAGATGCGGTTGAAAATTTAAGAAATCCCATTGTACAACAAGGCATTAACGAAACCCGAAGATTAGTAAACCAACTCATTGATGAATATGGAAAATTTGATAGAATAAAAGTTGAATTGGGAAGAGAAGTAAAAAACAGCAAAAAAGGTCGACAAGAACAATCCCGAAGAATTTATGACAATACGGCTAAAAACGATGATGCACGTAGATTACTTACCGAATATGGCTTAAAGCACAATAGGGATAATATTCAAAAGGTGTTGCTCTACAAGGAAATGCAAGAAAAAGGAGTGACTACTATTTGTCCTTACACCAACAAATCTATCAATATTAGCGATGTTTTGGGCAGAGAGAATAAAATTCAAATTGAACATATTATCCCTAAAAGTGTTTCCTTAGATGACAGTTTTGCTAATAAAACTCTCTGCGATGCGAAGTTCAATGGCTTAAAAGGAAATTTAACACCCTATCAGTTTTATTTAAAAAACAGCGATTCAAAATTATGGGGTGGAGCGACAAGTTGGGAGGATATTGAGCAAAGAGCATTCAAAGTTTTGCCCTATCCAAAAGCAAAACGATTTACTTCTAAAATTAAAGTGGAAGATGCCGATGTAAAGAGCAGTTTTATTGAACGTCAATTAAACGATATGCGATACATCAGCCGAAAAACAAAAGAAATTATGTCGCAAGTGTGCGATGATGTTCGGGTTTTACCAGGCGGTTTAACGTCTGAGTTAAGGCATTTGTGGGGTTTAAACAGTATTCTTCAACCTGCGATGAATTTGAATATTGATATAAAAAATATTCAAGAAGATAGGGTTTACCCGCATTATGTGGTACTAGATGAAGATAATAAACCCGTTTTAACCGTTCCTATTTACAATGATAAACCGAAATTAGGAGTTAACGAAACAACTATTACAGGTAAAGTAGATAAAGGCGTTTTTAAAACCACCGAAAAGACCGAGAAGTACGTAAAATTATCGGCTGAAACACCTGAATTAGCAAATGGCGATTATTGGTTAAATTTAAAATTATCCGAACCCAAAGAAATCGTCCGAATTTTTAAAGAACGTCCCGAAGCCACAGCAGATGGATTGGTGTTGCGAGGAGAAATCAACAAAGAAAAATTTAAAAATGACGGCATTGGTTTGATTACATCCAAAGGATTAGACAATGGGAAGTATTGGGCAAAATTCACTATTATAGGCAAAAAATTTATAGCACCCGAAAAAGACAAACAACCCAAAAAAATAGGAAAACAAGTGTTGTTGTTTGGTGAAGTTAAAGAGGGATTATTCAAGTCCTATATTTACGCTTGTGAAACCAACGAAATAGATGGTAAATATTGGTTATTATTAGATGTTGATACCGATAATGTATTTTTTGATAAGGCAATCAATGAACGGCCACAAGTTACTGAATCGAAAATTATCATAGAAGGAAGTGTAAACGAAGAGGGTGTTTTTGTTTCAGAAATGGATGCCGACCACCAATTTAAAACCAAAGAAAAACCGGGTAAATATTGGGTTGTTTTTGACATTCTTAATGAATTTACAGAATTTAATGCTATTGAGCAACCTAAACCACTTTTGCAAGAAAAACAAATATTGTTAGAAGGTGTTTTTTGGGTTAATAAAGATACTGGTGAAATAGAATTCGACCCCAAGAAAAACCGAGATGACCACCGTCACCACGCCATTGATGCCTTGGTAATTGCACTATCCAAGCAAAGTTATTTTCAACAATTAAGTGCGTATAATGCGGCACGAGATGCCAAGAAAAAACTAAATCCTTTTGAAAAAGAGCAACTAAAATTCCCTCATCCTTGGAATAGTTTTCGTATTGATGCCCAGAAAGAAGCCGAAAAAATATTGGTTTCGCACAAACAAAACAGAAAAGTACTTACCGAAGTGCGCAAGAAAATTACCAAAAACGGAAAAACCTTTACTAGTGTAGGTAATGCGGTGCGTGGGCAGTTGCACATGGAAAATGTATATGGGCAACGACAAGCGCCTTTTGAAACAACGAAAGGGTATCATATTCGAAAAAAAGTAGCCGATTTAAAAGATAACCAATTGGATAAAATTGTGGATCTGGAAATTAAAAAAATAATTAAAAATGCTCGAAAAGAAGAAGCCATCCTCAAAAAACACATTGATACTTTAGAGAAACAAAAAAAGAAAGTACGCACCGATGAAGAAGAAGCCCAACTGAATCTTCAAATGCAAGAATTAAAAAAACAAATTGAGTTACTCTACACTTTAAAAAATAAGAATGGGGAACCGGTGCCAATAAAAAAGGTACGTATTAGGGAGAAAATGACTAATGCACAACAACTCAAAGAAAGCAATCAATTTGTAAACCCAAGAAATAATCATCACGTTTTGATTTATAAAAAAGAGAATGGTGAATTAGACAAAAATGTTGTTAGTTTTTGGACTACCGTTGAACGGATGAAGCAGAATAGTAAAGTTGTTCAATTACCTTCCGATGGTGTTGAAATTATTGAAACGTTTCAGGAAAATGATATGTTTTTGCTTTTCCTAGAAAAAGACACAAACATTGAACAATTAAGTCAAAAGGAACTATTTAATCATTTGTATAAAGTTCAAAAAATAGCCGGGGCAGTTTATTTTATGGAAATTTGTTTTAGAAGCCATATAGATAGTAAGATTTCAACTGAAGCCGATTATGTTTATATTAAGGGATTTGGAGATGGAAAAACGGGTTGGAACAGATTTAACCCCATAAAAGTAAAAATCACCCCCACCGGCAAAATTAAAAAAGTATAAAATCAACTATGTATATCATATATATTATATATATTTGTAACAAAAACACAACATGCGAAAAAATATTGATATAGACGAAGCTATTTTAACCAAACTTAAACTGCTTGCTGTTTTCGAAAACAACAGCGTAAAAGGTTTAATGGAAGAAGCAGTACGTTGGTTTGTGGCTCAAAAAGAAACACAACGAATGGATAAACTTA
>MNYN01000079.1 GCA_001873105.1 Flavobacteriaceae bacterium CG2_30_34_30
CCTATATTTATGTACGTTTTTCAAACTTGGGGTCTAATTAACCAAAGTATAAAAATTGACGAGGTGGAATTATATTATATGCTTCCTGTAATGTTAGTTTTAGTGCCTATGGTCTATTTAATCCGCGCTAAAATTTTCAGTAAGGTGCGTGGTTTGGACGACATGAAAGACTTTGAAGAAGATTTAAAACGAAAAAGAACCTTGTGGCAGGAGTTTAAAGAACTTTTCCAATAAATTTATTTTCCCTATTGCAGTATAAAGTTTAATGTTGTACTTTAGATAGATAGAAAACAACGTTACTTTTTCATGACCAAACCCTCCTCTCCTTTTACCGCTGCACAACTCTTACCTCAGGAAGAAATGTTAGAAATTCAACATACTAAAGGAGAACTATATATAGGCATTCCTAAAGAAATTGAATTTCAAGAAAGACGTATATGTCTTACCCCTGATGCGGTTTCTGCCTTAGTATCACAAGGCCATAAAATTTTAATGGAACACGGTGCCGGGAATGCGGCAAGTTTTTTAGATGCACAATATTCCGAAGCCGGAGCACAACTTACCAACGATACAAAAAAAGTATTCTCCTGCCCTATTGTCTTAAAAGTAGAACCACCAACCCTGAATGAATTAGAAATGATGCAGGCAAAATCTGTATTAATTTCTGCTTTACAAATAAAAACAAGACAAAAAAGTTATTTTGAAACCCTTGCAAAAAAGAAAATAACTGCCTTAGCCTTTGAATTTTTAAACGATGAAAACGGGGCTTTTCCTGTAGTAAGAGCCTTGAGCGAAATAGCTGGAACCGCTTCCATATTAATTGCAGCCGAATTAATGGCAAATGCCAAGGAAGGAAACGGCCTTATGTTTGGAAACATTAGCGGTGTTCCTCCTGTGGAAGTTCTTATTATAGGCGCCGGGACCGTGGGCGAATTTGCTGCCAGGTCGGCCATAGGTTTAGGAGCAAGCGTAAAAATATTTGATAATAACATCACCAAACTTCGCTGTTTGCAAACCAATTTAGGAAGAACGTTGTTTACGTCAACTTTACAGCCTAAAAATTTATTGAAAGCCTTAAAAAGATGCGATGTTGCCATCGGTGCAATACGCGGAAAAAACCGATCGCCAATTGTTGTTTCCAGAACGATGGTGGAACACATGAAAAAAGGATCCGTAATTATCGACGTAAGTATTGATATGGGAGGTTGTTTTGAAACTTCAGAAACCACAACGCACAAAGACCCCACACTTATTAAAAATGGGGTGATTCATTATGGCGTGCCAAATATTCCTGCTCGGTACCCCAAAACAGCTTCTATTTCTATAAGCAATATCTTTACACCTTATTTAATTGACATAGCCGAATCTGGTGGCATAGAAAATGCTATTCGTTTTGACAATGGTTTAAAAAATGGGTTGTACTTTTACCGAGGCATTTTAACAAACAAATCCATTTCCGATTGGTTTGATATGCCTTATAGCGATATCAACTTGTTTATTTTTTAAAAAATTCATGAAATTTATTCACCGACTTGCCTATTACCTATTGGGTTTTTCCGTAGGGCTTATTTTTTTAGCATTTTTTTTAAGCGGAAAAGAAGCCACTTGCGATTATAGTCCAAATGCTCGTGTTAAGAAAAACATCCGAATAAAACCAAGAATTTTTTCAGAAACTGTACTCCAACAAATACAGGATAAGAAAATTGATAGCGCAAACATTTCGTATGTACTCTACAATGGCAGCGTGGACTTTTCTGAAAGTAATACCAATCTGGAAGTATGTAATGTTTATGTAATCACAGGAAAAAGAGAGGATAAAAAACTCAGACTCGAAGTGGAAAATTGTCCTGAACAAGCCAAAATATTATCCTTTTCAGAAGAAAATTAAATATTTCTTCTTTTTTTTTCTTTTTTAAGCAAACTAAGCTCTCGTGTGGTTTGTCCTGCCACAGAAGTGTTTTCCTCTGCTCTTCTAATCAAATAAGGCATCACGTCTTTCACGGGACCAAAAGGCAAATATTTTGCTACATTATACCCTTCTTTTGCTAGATTGAAGCTGATATGATCGCTCATACCATAAAGTTGACCAAACCAAATTCTGTCTTCCTTTTTTGCTACGTTTTTTTTCTCCATTAACTCCATAGCAAGAAACGTACTCTCCTCATTGTGGGTTCCTACAAAAAGAGAAATATCTTCTAGATTATTTATAATATAGGCCATTATCGTATTGAAATTGGTATCCGTTTCTTCTTTGCTGGCACAAATGGGTGTTATATACCTATTATCTTCTGCGCGTTGATTTTCTTTTTCTAAATAGGCACCGCGAACTATTTTAAATCCCAATTTAAAACCATCTTTTTTGGCAAGTTTATGAATATCTTTCAAATAGGACAATCTATCCCATCGGTAGCACTGCAGGGTACTAAATACAACAACACGTTCTTTGTTGTATTTTTTCATCATTTCTAGCGCTAAATCATCAGCAGCTCCTTGCATCCAGCTTTCTTCGGCATCTATAAGTAAAGAAATTCCTGTTTCAGACACTTTTTTGCAAACTTTATCATATCGTTCTTTTATTTTTTCCCATTCAATACGCTCCACATTGGATAAACCTTCATTTTCTGTTATTTTTCGCCATACTTCCATCCGCCCAAAACCAGTAGGTTTAAAAACCGAAAAATGCATGGCTTTTTTATTCTCAGCAAATTCGGTTAAACGCAATACCTTATCTGTTGCCACATCAAATGACATTTCTAGTTCTTTGCCTTCTACCGAATAATCTAAAACGGAATAAACCTGTTTAGCAAATAGTTTATCCACCACAGGAAGGCAATCTTCCTCATTAACACCACCACAAAAATGATCAAAAACAGTAGATCGAATTAGGCCTTCTACAGGTAAATGTAGATTTAAAGCTAACTTGGTTGCAGCGGTACCTATCTTAACTAAAGGCTCATTAGCTATCATTTTAAATAAGAAATAAGCACGTTCCAGTTCAGAATCCGATTTTAATGAAAATGCCACCTCGGTATTTTCAAAGAGTGAAGATTTAGGCATAATTTGTATCTAATAATTTACATACAAATATACTCAGATTTATTACCATTTTTGAAGATTTCTACTTATTTTCACAAGATAAAATTGGTATTTTTAAGAATGAAATCCATCCCTATAAAAGAGTATTCTGTTTTCTTTAATGCTGAAATTTATCAACATATAAACACCTATATTTCAGATAAATCACCTTCTAAAATTGTCATTTTAACTGATAACAATACCGAGAAACAGTGTTTACCTATATTTCTTTCAAAATTGGAATGCACTTGTTCTATACTTCATTACAGCATTCCGGCAGGTGAAACCAATAAAAATATACCTACTTGTATAAAATTATGGCAATATCTTTCTGAAAACAGAATAGAGAGAAGTGCTGTTTTCTTGAATCTAGGGGGTGGTGTGGTGACCGATCTTGGAGGTTTTGTCGCATCAACCTTCCTAAGAGGAGTCCCCTTTATTCATATACCTACTACACTACTGTCAATGGTTGATGCTTCTATAGGTGGAAAAACCGGTGTGGATCTTGGCGTTCTAAAAAACCAAATTGGAGTTATACAAACCCCAAAAATGGTTTTAATTGACCCCTTGTTTCTCCTAACCCTTCCCGAGAGGGAATTACATGCAGGCATTGCAGAAATGCTAAAACATGGGTTAATCCATTCAAAAACATACTGGCTAAAATTAACTTCAAAAAAAATAATTCCCAAAAGCAATCTGGATGCCCTAATTTGGGAATCGGTGAAAATAAAAAATGAAATTGTAGAACAAGATCCATATGAAAAAGGATTGCGTAAAATATTGAATTTTGGACATACCTTAGGGCATGCCATAGAATCTTATTTTCTGTCGTCCACTAAAAAGGAACCTCTTTTACATGGAGAAGCAATAGCCATTGGAATGCTACTATCAGGGTATTTGTCTAGAGAAATTTTAGGCTTTCCGGATAACGACCTAAAAAAAATGATTTCTGTATATAAAAATTATTTTCAAAAGGTTTCCATTGATAATAAAGATATCGCTTCTATTATAGAGTATCTTCAATTTGATAAAAAAAATAGGAATAACCGCACTCCATTTGTTTTGTTATTAGAAATTGGAGTGCCAAAAATGAATTGTATGGTTTCTAATGATTTGATTTATGAAGCTTTTGGTTTTTATCAAGATTCTTTTAAACGGAACTCATCTTGACTTTTTTGATTGAAGTGAAAATTAGCTATTTTGAGTTTTATCGAAGGCATTTTTGAGTTGCATAGCAGAGCTACGGAAGAAGAAAATGACAAAAAGCAGGCTAAAAAGAGCAATTTTTTAACCAATTGGAAAAAGTCAAGATGAGTTTACTATATAAAATAGCTTGTTTATTTTTCTCACAATAAAAATTAGTGTAGTTTTATACAAGTTGTTTAACCCCAATAAAGTTTTAGTATGAAACGTGTAATCGTTGACTTCAAAAAACTCACACCAGATATTTTATCGCTTCTCGTGGAAAAATATCCTTATGGCTATGAGGAAGAGGATATAATAACTTTTAAAAATGTGAAAGGCGAAATTATTGAAGCAATAGAAGTTAGAAACGAGGAGGATATTTACCTAGTAAAAGTAAGCTCAAAATTGGTAAATAGTATGGCTAACTTTGACCTAGACGATTATGATGAGGCTGATTACTATGAACCGATAGCCGAATTACCTGAAAAAACGATAGAAGAGATAGAAGATGAGGAAACACCAGATGAAAATCTGATTTAAGGAAGATAACGCTCCTTTGCCACTTGCAAATGATGCATTTCATGACCTGAAATAATAAACCCTAAAGCCCGGACTGACATAAAATTGCCATTAGACATCCCTATTTGTTTTAGGGTTACTTCATTAAAAGAGGCAAACAAAGAAATGGTAGCCATTCTTACAGTACTATATTCTTCTAATAAATTTTCTATGTTTCTTTCATTAGCACAGGAATTGGGAACATAATCATCCTGCTCAAAGCCGGCAAGTGGTGTAGTATCCTTTCTGCCAAACCGAAGTGCTCTATAACTCATTATTCGTTCGGTATCTATGATATGCAAAAGCATTTCTTTTAACGTCCATTTGCCTTCAGCATAACGATAGTGCAATTTTTCCTCTGTTACTTCTAAAAAAAAAGAGTGTACCTCCAAAAAACTGGTTTGTAAGGAATCTAATAAGGAAAGATTTCTTGGAACGAAACGAATGTAATTGCCATAAAAAGCAACATATTCATTATCAAGTAAGTCACTTGTAAACATCGTTATTTTTTATCAAAAATAGAGTGCATTAACCTTTTCTTGTCGTTGATACTTTCTTCTAAAGAAATCATGGTTTCTGTGCGCAACACACCTTCAATATCATCTATTTCATAAATAATATCCTTTGCGTGTGTGGTGTTTTTAGCTCTGATTTTACAAAAAATATTAAATTTCCCGGTAGTAATATGCGCTACCGTTACATTTGGTATCGAATTGATTCTTTCTAAAACAAATTTTGTTTGTGACGTTTTCTGAAGAAAAACCCCTACATAAGCTATAAAGGAGTATCCTAACTTTTTATAGTCTATAGATAGAGAAGAACCTGTAACAATACCAGCATCTTCTAATTTTTTAACTCTAACATGTATGGTTCCCGCAGATACATTTAGTTTTTTTGCGATGTCAGTAAATGGTGTTCTTGAATTATCAATCAACATATCAAGTATTTGGTGATCTACGTTATCTAATTTGAATTTTGCCATTTTTATTTTTTATTTTTTGCAAAGATAATGCTTGTTTTATTAAATTTTCTTAATCAATCCCTAAATTTAACAAATTATCTGCATTTTTTTCTGCTATAAATAATTTATTGATTTTCAGACCTTCTGCCAAACTTTTACCGTTTTTTAAATAAACGCGACGTTGTTTTGCATCTATTTCCCTATGCCCCATCAAGCTATGGTCTTCTCTAATTGCGCTTATTATAGGAATAAAATGAATCTTTTTATTAACAAGTTTTTCTTGATATTGTACAAAAACTGAAAGAGGATGCTCTGTTGTATCAACTATGGCGTTTTTAATGTGAATATCTCTCCTATTTGAAGTGTTTTCAGGAATTAAAAAATAATCGGAAAAGTCATTATTACTATTTTTTTTATCACAAAGCCTCTCTAATAAGGCGATTATGGAAATAAATATACCGTTTCGCGTTCTTTCTCTTTGGTAATCTCCTGGAAAGTGTCCTGCTTCAAACAAAATGGTAACTACATTTTTAGATTGAAAATAATCGCCTACGCAATTGGCATTAAAACTATCGTCATAACGCCCAATTTGATTAGGAATGTGCTTTTTTAATTCGTTGTACATCGCAACGATAAGTGACATAGCTTCTTTTCTGCTTTTTGTAATGTTTTTTTCTTCGTCGGCAGATGGGGCTAAAAAAGAAACAGTTGCAGGCATATTTGTGTTTTCTACTCCATATATTGTTCTTTGATCGTGCATATTTAAACAGACATCAGGATGAAAATCCTCAAAAACTTTTCGCAAAAGACGACTCTCTACTTGGGTAAGTAGCATCGCATCTCTATTTAAGTCGATGCCATTGGCATTTTCACGAGTATATGCTACAGCGCCATCCGGATTGAGAATCGGAATGATTTTTATGGTACAAAAATCTAAAATGCGCTGTTGAAGGTCACTTTTTAGACGCATAAATTTCAGAAAATCAAATAACGCTTTGGTCGTGGTGGTTTCGTTCCCATGCATTTGCGACCAAATGAATATTTTGAATCGCCCTTTGCCAATACTAACTATTGGTATGTCCTTTCCTTTTTCAGAGGTACCTAAAACCCGGATATCAAAAACAGTTTTATATTCCTCGAGTATCGGATGAATATGCGCTAAGGTGATGTATCTGCCTTGCAATCTTTCTTCAAAATGGAAAGCCGTTTTTTCTTTTAATGTCATGCGAAATGTATATGTTACAAAAGTAAACAACCTATTGTTTACAAATGTAATTAATGAATGGTGTTCTTTTATTTACAATTGTAAACGATTAAAGCGTCCTCATCTTCTGGTTGACTATCTTCTGCTGTATAAAAATAATTTATTTTATTATATCTGTTTTATATTATTTAATATCAGTTATTTATATTATTTTAATTAAAGTTATACTTGCATAAATATTAGGTAAAAGACAAACATTTTTTGCATAGGTTACAAAAATAAATTACATTTGTAATCATTACACCAACTTAAAAAGGTTACAATGGTAAACAGTGATGATTTTGCTAAACGACTACAAAAGGTGATAGAATATTACAGTTTAACGGCCTCTTCTTTTGCTGATGCTATAGATTTTAACCGCTCAAGTATTTCACACCTACTCTCCGGAAGAAATAAACCTAGCCTAGAATTTGTATTGAAAGTGTTGCAAAAATTTCCGGAAGTAAAATTGTATTGGCTAATGAATGGTACCGGAAAATTTCCAGATTCCATTTTGGAAGTTCAAGAGGATGCTAATAAGCTAAAAACAAACCAAGAGCCTTCTCCTTCTCGTTTTGAGGTGGAAAACTTTCCAATTGCAGATAAGGAAATGCAAAAAATGGAATCCTTCCAAAACCACAAGAATTCTGAAAATGGGCTTATAGAAAAAATTATCATTTTCTATAAAAACGGCACGTTTAAACTATATGAAAACTAATGAGTTTTCATTTTTATTACCGAAATTTGTGAAAATTACATATCCATGCGCTTTTTTATTCTTCCAACCCTATTTTTCTTTTTCACAAGTTGTTATTCTCCGGAACGCAATTGTACCAATTTTAAAACCGGGACTTTTGAGTTTGAAGCTTTGATTGGTACGGAAGTACTGAAAACTACCTTTAACCGCAAGGATTCTATTGAAATTGATTATTTTAAAGGAAAAGCAGATACCTCCTCTATTCGTTGGATAAACGATTGCGAATATATTGTGAAAAAATTAAATCCAAAAAATATGGCAGAGCAAAAAGCCATTCACATGAAAATTTTGACAACGGATAAGAATAGCTACGTTTTTGAATACAATATCGTTGGACAAAACAAAAAAGAAAGAGGTACAGCAAAAAAAATAAATTAGGTTTTTCTCTTCTATTCTAACTCTAAGGTAATTTGACCGCCTGTGTCTGTAGTGCCGGAATCTCCTTTTTTAGTTTCAATAGCTTGGGTATTTAATGTATCATTAGCACCTTGCTCAGTAACGTCTATTTCATCTAATACTTCCATATCTTCTGTTTTTATTTCTTCCGGTTCTTCATATGGAAGCGGCTCTAATAGGTTAATTTGTTTTACTTTTCCTTTGGTTAACTGATTTCCTTGGGCACCTATGCCTTTTATAGATATAAAATCTTCCAAATACAGAATCTGATTTTCTTTAGGGTCTTTTCCTTTTTGATTCTGATATACTAGCTCCACAACCGGTTTATAGTCTGTTGAAACTAATTCTAGATACGATTTTTCGTGTTCGGTGATAAAAACTTCTTCTTTATCTTCATTTTCTATAAGAAACCGTTTTACATAAAATAGTTCTTTTTCTCCTTCCCAATAAATAGCGGAAATTGGTTTTTTAGGTTTCCATTTTTCAAGCACGACCATATCTTCATCAAAGTGAAGAGATACGTCAGGTAGTACTGTTTTTATCTTTCCCGATTGGTTGATAATTAACAATCGGTCTTCTTTTTTAAATTCGCCTAGATATTCTCCTCGGTTATCTAAATTGAGTCGTTGCACGGAATCATCAAACCAAATTTTACGTGGTTTTAGGGTGGAAAGCCCTTTTTCTTTTAATTCAACGCGTTTTATTGGGTATTTGGTAACGATATTTCCTTTTGAATTTCTGTTTTTTACCAAAATATCTGCAAAATCTAAATCAAATTTTAGTTTTTTAATGCTTCCACTTTGGCGTAATAAAATATGTACAATTTCTGCTTCCCCATTAGGATTTGCAGTAAAATAGAGCACTTTAGAGCCTTTGTTGTCTTGTGTTAAATCATATTCCTTATCTCGCGTAACCCCCATAACTGCAAAGCGTTTTACATAGGACGCCCCTTTTAAACCATCTTTGTAAATTAAATTATATATCGTGCGTTTGTCTTTTTTCTTAAAAACTGCCACATGAATGATATTTTTTCCTACAAATGTTTTTGCATCTACTTTGGTAATCATCATTTTTCCGTCTTCAGTAAAAACAATTATATCATCTATATCGCTGCAATCTGCCACATATTCATCCTTTTTTAGGGAAGTACCTACAAAACCTTCTTCTCTGTTTACATAAAGTTTGGTGTTTCTAATAACCACTTTTGTTGCTTCTATATCGTCAAATATTTTTAGTTCTGTTTTCCGTTCTTTGCCTTCACCATAGTCTTTGCGCAATCGTTTAAAAAAATCAATGGCATAAGCAATAAGGTTTGCTAAATGATTTTTTATGACGGTTATCTGGTCTTCTAACGCTTCAATTTTTTGCTGTGCCTTATCGATATCAAATTTTGAAATTCGTTTAATTCTAATCTCTGTCAATCTTTCGATATCTTCTGTGGTAATAGCTCGTTTTAAATGTGCTATATGTGGTTTTAATCCTTTATCTATAGCGGTGATTACGCCTTCCCAAGTTTCTTCTTCCTCTATATCTCTATAAATTCTTTTTTCTATAAAAATTCGTTCTAGGGATGCAAAATGCCATTGCTCTTCAAGTTCGTCTAATTGTATTTGCAATTCTGCACGAAGCAATTCCACCGTCCTGTCTGTAGAACGTCGCAACATTTCAGTTACTCCTACAAAATAGGGCTTATTGTCTTCAATAACGCACCCTAAGGGTGAAATAGAGGTTTCACAAGCAGTAAAAGCATACAGCGCATCGATCGTCTTATCAGGCGATATTCCAGGTGGTAGATGTATTTGAATTTCTACTTCTGCGGCTGTATTGTCCTCTATCTTTTTTATTTTAATCTTACCCGATTCATTGGCTTTGATAATCGATTCAATAAGAGAAGAGGTGTTTGTTCCAAATGGGATTTCAGTAATAACAAGTGTGGTTTTATCCTCTTGGTGAATTCGGGCTCGACTGCGCACTTTACCTCCTCTTAATCCGTCATTATAACTGGTGATATCTGCTATACCACCTGTGGGAAAATCAGGATAAATCGTGAATTTTTTTCCCTGTAAATGCTTGATGGAAGCCTCGATGAGCTCATTAAAATTATGGGGAAGTATTTTTGTGGAAAGTCCCACGGCAATGCCTTCTGCCCCTTGTGCTAATAGCAACGGAAATTTTACCGGTAGGTTGATGGGCTCTTTTCTTCTGCCATCATACGATTGTTGCCATTGGGTGATTTTTGCATTATAAACTACATCAAGTGCGAATTTTGAAAGCCGTGCTTCTATATATCTCGATGCCGCTGCTCTATCGCCGGTTAAAATGTTTCCCCAGTTTCCTTGGGTGTCGATAAGCAGGTCCTTTTGCCCTATTTGCACCATGGCATCAGCTATACTGGCATCGCCATGAGGATGGTATTGCATGGTATGCCCAACAATATTTGCTACTTTGTTGTAACGACCATCATCCAAATCCTTCAAAGAGTGCATTATACGACGTTGCACCGGCTTAAAACCATCCTCAATCGCCGGCACTGCACGCTCCAAGATGACATAAGAAGCATAATCCAAAAACCAGTCTTTGTACATCCCGGTTACCTTGGTTATGGTGTCTTGTTTGTTTTCTGAAGTATTTGAATCTAACGGTGCTTCTTCTTCTATCATTTACCGTAAATTATTTTTATCTATTCTATTTTAAATTTTACAAAGCACAACCTCTTACCTCTCTAATTTCAACTATTCTATTACCTTATCTAATTCTACTTTCAGATTATTAATAATAAATTCCTGTCTGTCCGGGGTGTTTTTTCCCATATAAAAGGAAAGCATTTCTTCAATAGATGTGGCTTTATCGAGCATAACCGGATCCAAACGAATATCTGGTCCTATGAAATGCTTAAATTCATCCGGCGAAATTTCACCCAACCCTTTAAATCGAGTAATTTCGGGCTTAGGCTTTAGTTTTTCTACCGCTGCGGCACGTTCTTCTTCGGAATAACAATATATAGTTTCTTTTTTATTTCGAACGCGAAACAAGGGGGTTTGTAAAATATACAAATGGCCTTCTTTTATAACTTCCGGGAAAAATTGGAGAAAGAAGGTAATTAACAATAACCGAATGTGCATACCATCTACATCGGCATCGGTTGCTATGACAATGTTGTTGTACCGTAAATCTTCTAGACTTTCTTCTATATTTAATGCCGATTGGAGCAGGTTAAATTCCTCATTTTCATAGACTATCTTTTTAGAGAGACCGTAACTATTTAGTGGTTTTCCTTTTAAACTAAAAACCGCTTGGGTATTTACATCTCTACTTTTTGTAATGGATCCGCTGGCAGAATCGCCCTCGGTGATAAATAAAGTACTTTCTAACGATTTTTCATTTTTACTGTCTTGAAAATGAACCCGGCAATCGCGAAGTTTTTTGTTGTGCAAATTTGCTTTTTTAGCACGGTCTTTTGCCAATTTTCGAATTCCGGAAAGTTCTTTTCGTTCTCTTTCTGCCTGCATTATTTTGCGTTGCAATTTTTCAGCAGTTTCCGGATTTTTATGCAAGTAATTGTCTAAATGTTTTTTTAAAAAATCATTGATAAAGGTCCGTACGGTAGGCAAATCGCCTCCCATATCTGTGGAACCCAGTTTCGTTTTGGTTTGGCTTTCAAATACTGGTTCCATCACTTTAATGCTTATGGCGGCAACAATAGATTTTCTGATGTCACTGGATTCGTAATTTTTACCATAATATTCGCGTATGGTTTTTACAAGCGATTCTCTAAAAGCAATCAAATGGGTGCCACCTTGTGTAGTGTTTTGCCCGTTTACAAAGGAATGATATTCTTCACTGTATTGTGTTTTACTATGGGTAATGGCAACTTCAATATCTTCGCCTTTTAGGTGGATAATGGGATATAAAATATCATCTTTATGGATGTTATCTTCCAATAAATCTTTTAATCCGTTTTCAGAAATAAACTTTTCACCATTAAAATCTATGGTAAGTCCGGTATTAAGATAGACATAGTTTTTCAACATCTTGGCTACATACTCAGTACGGTAACGATAATTTTTAAAAATTAATTCGTCTGGTATAAAAACTACTTTGGTTCCTTTCCGTTTGGTGGAGGCTTCTGGAGTTGGGTCGGCTGTTAAATTTCCTTGGCTAAACTCAGCATATTTCAACTGGTTATCGCGGATAGATTCCACTTTAAAAAAGGAAGAAAGTGCATTTACAGCTTTTGTTCCTACCCCATTTAATCCAACCGATTTTTTAAAGGCACGCGAATCGTATTTTCCGCCGGTATTCATTTTTGAAACCACATCTACAACTTTTCCTAAAGGAATTCCGCGTCCAAAATCACGTACTTTCACTTCTTTGTCTTTGATACGTATTTCAATGGTTTTGCCAGCTCCCATTACATATTCGTCAATGGAGTTGTCTAAAACTTCTTTCAAAAGTATGTAAATACCGTCGTCGGGAGATGAGCCGTCACCCAATTTTCCAATGTACATACCTGGACGCATACGGATGTGTTCTTTCCAGTCTAAAGAGCGTATGTTATCTTCGGTATATTGGGTTTCGTTTGTCATTTGCTGTTTTTGGATAGCCGTGCTAATATAGCATAACAGTACAAAAATTAAAACCAAAATATGGGAAAGTAATTAACAATAATAAACCGCTTTTTGTTAAGAAAATTTATGGGTATTTAGCTCATTTATTTTTTTTTTCGATGCTTTTGGATTAAAAATAATATCTATTTATGAAATAATTATAAAAACATTATTATTTTGAAAACAAGGTGCGTTCTTTTTGTGAGTATCTTTATTACTAATTCAAATTTTAAAAACCAAAACTTATGAAAAAAGTACTTTTAATTACTCTCGCACTAGCTTTCTTATGGAGCTGTGACAACAAGAAAAAAACAGAAACCAATCAAGATGCGGTTAATATGGACATGCATGAAATGAACACTATGGATATGGACACCCATACGTCACATAGCTCCTTAGATTGGGCAGGCACGTATTCTGGAATTCTTCCTTGTGCAGATTGTGAAGGGATAGAAACCCAATTAAAATTAGAAAGTGATGTGTATGTACTAAAAACGAAATATGTAGGCAAAGACGATGCGTATTTGGAACAAACCGGAAATATAACTTGGTCTGATGATGGTGCAATGGTAATTCTAGGAGGTATAGAAAACGGTCCTTTTATGTACAAAGTGGAAGAAAACAGGCTCATCCAACTGGATTTAAATGGTAAAAAAATTACCGGTGATTTGGCGAATAACTATGTATTAAACAAACATTAGAGCAAGAAATTATTGGTGTAAAAAAACTCGCTTTGTTTTAAAGCGCGTTTTTTTTATGCATTTAAAATTTACACATTAAACCTAAAATGCATCACATCACCATCTTTAACGATGTATTCCTTCCCTTCTACGCGCATTTTTCCGGCTTCTTTTACTTTGGCTTCGCTTCCAAAAGAAACAAAATCTTCATACGCAATAACTTCGGCGCGAATAAATCCTTTTTCAAAATCGGTATGAATCACTCCGGCTGCCTGAGGCGCTGATGCTCCTATTGGAATTGTCCATGCGCGCACTTCTTTTACTCCTGCAGTAAAATAGGTTTGCAACTTAAGCAATTTGTAGGCAGAACGTATCATTTTAGCCGACCCCGGCTCAGACAATCCTAGGTCTTCTAAAAATAATTGACGTTCTTCAAACGTTTCTAATTCGGTGATGTCTGCTTCTATGCCTACAGCAAGTACAATGACTTCGGCATTTTCATCTTTTACGGCTTCTTTCACTTTATCCACATACGCATTTCCGTTTACGGCTCCTTCTTCATCTACATTACACACATAAAGTACGGGTTTGTCGGTAATAAATTGAAGTGGAGTGATAAACTCTTCTCTTTCACTTTCTGTCAGGTCGATGGCTCGTATGGATATTCCTGCTTCTAATCCGGCTTTCACTTTCAACAAAGCGGTTTCTTCTTTTTGTGCTTCTTTGTTTCCGGTTTTGGCAGCGCGTTTTACCTTTTCTAATTTCTTATCGGTAGTTTCTAAATCTTTTAACTGCAATTCCATGTCGATGGTTTCTTTGTCACGAATTGGGTTTATAGAACCATCTACGTGCACAATATTGTCGTTATCAAAACAACGCAACACATGGAGTATTGCATCGGTTTCGCGTATGTTTCCTAAAAATTGATTGCCCAAACCCTCTCCTTTGCTCGCTCCTTTTACAAGGCCTGCAATATCTACAATTTCTACAGAAGCCGGTAAAACACGCTCTGGTTTTACCAAGGTTTCTAACTTTTGCAATCTTGGATCCGGAACATTCACCACCCCTATGTTAGGCTCAATTGTGCAAAACGGAAAGTTTGCACTTTGTGCCTTGGCATTGGACAAACAATTAAAAAGTGTGGATTTACCAACATTCGGAAGTCCTACGATACCTGCTTTCATTTCTGTTTTATTTTATTTTCTTGAGCCGGCAAAGATACATGTTACATCTAAATTTATACACAAAACTTAGATGGTATTTTTTTTCAAATTTTCTTCTTTTTTATTTTATTTAGGTAAATTTTTTTAGTTCACTATAAAAAATATTTTTTATGTTCAAAAATGCAATAGTTAAACAGTATTTAGAAACAAAAAAAAATAAAAACATTGTTTGTCAATTGCATTATAGGTATTCCTGCCTTTGCTTTAAGCAATTATGCCGCTAATTAAATCCCTCTCGTCTAAGGATGTACTCTTCACAGATTTTTTGATGTATACTAAAAATTATTTTAAAAAGTATAATGTGAAAAAATCAAATCAAAATCCGATAAATTAAAGTCCCCTTTTCAACTATCTTTGCTACAAGTGAATCACTATGAGTTTTAAACTTCTTTCTTCTCCTTTGCAGGGTCTTACCGATTTTCGGTTTCGTAATGTCTTTCACTATTACTTTGGGGGTATTGATACTTTTTATTCGCCTTACATCCGTTTGGATGGAAAAATGCTAGTTAAGGCATCCTATGAACGAGATATTTTTCCTGAAAACAATACCACGCCGGAGTTAATCCCACAAGTTATTACGAATGATGCCGAAGAATTTTTGTTTGTAGCAAAATTTGTGCAGCAATTTGGATACAAAGAACTCAACTGGAATCTAGGTTGCCCATATCCTATGGTTACAAAGCGCGGCATGGGATCGGGATTGATTTGCAACCCAAAGAAAATTGGTTATATTCTTGACAGGGCACATTCTGAAACAAACATTCTAGTGTCTATGAAAATGAGGATGGGCTATGAAAACAGCAGCGAAATTTTGGACACCTTCCCAATTTTAGATAAATACCCACTTAAAAATATTGCCATTCACGCCCGCATTGGCAAACAACTTTATAAAGGAGGTGTAGACCTTGATGCCTTTCAACGGTGCATAGAACATACAAAACATACCCTGTATTACAATGGCGACATTACTTCCTTAGCAGGTTTTAAAAAACTACAGGTACGTTTCCCCTCCATAAATCATTGGATGATTGGAAGAGGACTTATTGCCAATCCATTTTTACCGGGTATGATAAAAAAGGGCTCTAACACTTACCCCTATAACCGCTGGGAAATTTTTCGAGAGTTTCACGACACCATTTATAAACAGTATGATGAAGCCTTATCCGGGCCAACTCCCATAAAAATGAAAATGCAAACCTTTTGGGGGTATTTTTCCACCTCCTTTGCTGATCCGCAAAAAACCCTAAAAAAAATTAAAAAAGCTGCCAATGCCATGGCTTATAAACAAGCGGTTCAAGAAATTTTAACCAACGAACAATAAACTATCTTTATAATCCATTAATTTTTTGCTGCCATTTTGAAAGACATTTTACTCCTAACTCCACCTTTTACACAAATGAATACGCCCTATCCTGCAACGGCATATTTAAAGGGTTTTTTAAATACAAAAGGAATTTCTGCATTTCAAATGGATTTAGGAATGGAAGTTATACTAGAAATTTTTTCTAATAAAAATCTGCAAAAATTATTTGATATCGCAATAGAAAACGATACAATACTTTCGGAAAACGCCAAACGTATTTTTGCACTAAAGGAGCGTTATCTTCAACCCTTAGAAGAAGTAATTCGATTTTTACAAGGAAAAAATTCCACTTTTTCAAGGCAGATTTGTACTAAAAATTTTCTTCCAAGAGCTTCCCGTTTTGAGCAATTGGACGATATGGATTGGGCCTTTGGCTCCATGGGAATGCAGGACAAAGCAAAACACATTGCCACCTTATACCTCGAGGATTTGTCTGATTTTATTGTGGAATGCATCGACGAAAATTTTGGCTTTAGTCGTTATGCAGAACGCTTAGGAAGAAGTGCAAATTCCTTTGACGAATTATACAATCACCTACAACAAAAACTCACATTCATCGATGAAATTTCCTTAACTATTTTAGAAAATCGCATCCAATCGGTGCTACCTAAAATGGTGGGGATTTCGGTGCCTTTTCCAGGAAACTTATATAGCGCTTTTCGTTGTGCACAGTTTTTAAAAACTAACTATCCAGAAATAAAAATAATCATGGGTGGCGGATTTCCAAATACCGAACTGCGCTCTGTAGCTGACCTTCGTGTTTTTGATTTTTTTGATTTTATTACCCTCGATGATGGGGAGTTGCCTATAGAATTATTGTTATCTAATGTGCAAAATCCTTCCTTGGAAAACCCGAATTTTAATAAGTTGAAACGAACTTTTTTGGCAGAAAATGGCGCAATTATCTACAACAACTCTTCCACAAAACCTGATTATAAACAGGCAGAAGTAGGCACTCCTGATTATTCTGATTTGTTTCTTACAGAGTATATTTCAGTTATCGAAATTGCAAACCCAATGCATAGCCTTTGGAGCGATGGTCGTTGGAATAAACTCACGATGGCGCATGGTTGTTATTGGGGCAAATGCACTTTTTGCGATATTTCACTAGATTATGTAAAATTATACCAACCTGTAGCTGCAAAATTACTAGTGGACCGCATGGAGCAACTTATTGCCCAAACTGGTGAAAACGGCTTTCATTTTGTAGATGAAGCAGCACCTCCTGCCTTAATGAAAGCAGTAGCTTTGGAAATACTGAAACGAAAACTAACTGTAACTTGGTGGACAAATATTCGTTTTGAAAAAAGTTTTACTCGCGATCTTTGTGTTTTATTGAATGCTTCGGGCTGCATTGCGATTTCCGGCGGATTGGAAGTAGCTTCGGACAGACTTCTTAAATTGATTGAAAAAGGCGTTACGGTTGAACAAGTAGCACAGGTTACTCGCAATTTAACCCAAGCAAATATCATGGTGCATTGCTATTTGATGTACGGATATCCATCGCAAACGGTTCAGGAAACCGTGGACAGCCTAGAAATGGTTCGTCAACTTTTTGATGTAGGGGTATTACAATCGGGATTTTGGCACCAGTTTGCGCTTACAGCGCATAGTCCCATTGGTTTAAATCCTAAGAATTTTGGCATAACACCACATATTGAAAGCATTACTTTTGCAAATAACGACATCCAATTTACCGATGCAACAGGAATAAATCACTCCAAATTTAGCTACGGATTAGATAAATCGCTCTTTAATTTTATGCATGGCATCGGGCTAGACACACCACTCCAGCAATGGTTTGATTTTAAAATTCCGAAAACACAAGTGGCTGCAGGGTTAATTCAGAGTTTTATTAATGAACCTCCAAATTTCAATATAAAACCAACGGCAACTATTTTGTGGCTGGGTGGAATTCCAATCGTTGTAGAACAAAAAAAAACCAAAAGAGGTATTACAAGACACCAACTCCACATGCAATTTCACGACATAAAGGAAAGTTTCCACATTACCCTTGAAAAAAAAACTGGTGATTGGTTGGCACAGAAACTGATGCAACTAACTCCACATCAGGAAATACCCGTTTCATACGCCCAATTAAAAGCCGACTTTGAAACTTATTTCGAGGACTTTGAATTGTTTTGGTTTTCAAAACCAATCATGGCATTAAAGCAACATGGATTGCTAGTGGTGTAATCTGTCAAACATAAGTACTCTAGCTACAATTATTTTTTAAGGCTCCCACAATAAAATAATATCACTCGTACATACAAAATCTATCTTGTCTTGCCTGTCTGCCAGAGCAAGATGATTTATATGCAGCACAGCAATGCAATCAAAATAAAAATTGTAACGAAACAGACTCAAACCATAAAAATGAATAGTGTTTAAAAATGAAATTATTTTTAATAAATAATCCTAAAATTTAAAAAATGATACAATAAACAGTTAAAAACAGTAAATAAAAATAATATAATGACTGTTTAGTATAATTTTTTTTAAAATATTGTGAATTTTTTATAGGTATATTATAATTAATTAACACCTTTATAGATTAAGTTTGTATCATAAACAAATAAACTAAATTATGAAACACTTAATCATTATTTCACTAGCATTTGGAATGGCTTCTTTTACCACGCTACATGCTCAAGAAAATAAAAATATTGAAAAAGAAACCACTACAACCAAAGTAATTGTAAAAGGAACAGAAGTGGAAACTGTCGTAGCACAAGAAGTTTCTGAGAAAAAAAGCATCATTGAGGTGGATGGCACAAACCAAACCAATCAAGATTCTTCCGAAAAAGTGATAAAATCAGGCACGGAAACGAATATTCAAATTGAAGATCCTACCGTAAATGTAATAAACAAAGCGCAATTGGATCAAATGAAAAAAGAAGGCAATCCAACCATAGATGGTGTACAACGTGGTGCACCAACACGCGTTACTACAGAAATCCTTGTTGAAGGAAAAAAATGCACCTGCGTTTGCTCTGAGAAAAAAGAAGGTACTATCGATTAATCCTTAAAAAAACTAAATTTTAAAACCGACCTATTTGCTTAGGTCGGTTTTTATTTTTTAAATTCGCAAGTAAAGAAAACTCTTATGTATATGTCTAGATTATTTTTATTTCTTGTTTTAAACAGTTCCATTCTAGCATCTGCACAACATAAAAAAGCATATACTATTTTTACTTCTACCGGCGTGCAAATAGGATATAATGCGGTTATAGACAGTCTTCAAAAAAAAGAAATTATCCTCTTTGGCGAACAACATAATAGTGCTATTTCGCATTGGCTCCAATATGAAATCAGCAAAGATCTAAGCAAAACCAACCGTTTAATCCTTGGTGCAGAAATGATTGAAGCCGACAACCAAAAAGTATTAAACCGCTATTTGGTGGGTGAAATTGACCAAAAAGGCTTAGATACATTGGCTAGGCTTTGGAAAAATTATAAAACAGATTACAAACCTCTTATAGATTTGGCAAAGAACGATACATTACCATTTATTGCTACTAATATTCCCAGAAACTTTGCCAATTTAGTTTTTAAAAATGGCTTTAAAGCCTTAGACTCCCTTTCTGTAGAAGATAAAAGCTGGATTGCACCATTGCCCATCGTTTTTGATGCCAACCTAGCCACCTACAAAAATATTTTAACGATGATGGGAGAACACGGCACTCCGGAACTAGTGATGGCACAGGCAATAAAAGATGCAACTATGGCGCATTTCATTTTACGCAATTATGAAAAAAAGCATACTTTTATACATTTCAATGGTGCCTACCACAGCGATAATTATGAAGGTATTTTGTGGTATTTAAAAAATAAAAACAAATCCTTAAAATATGCTACCCTTTCTACTCTTACACAAAGTCAATTAGATACTCTAGAAATACAACATCTTGGCAAAGCTGACTTTATTATTGTAGTGGATGCTAATGTAACAACAACCTATTAATCATAGTTGATGAAAATTAATAACCGAATATATAGCTGGATAACCTCTGCACTTTTGCTTTGTAGTGGCTTTTTACAAGCACAAGAAATTGCCGTACTAAAATATAATGGCGGAGGCGATTGGTATGTCAACCCCACTTCCTTGCCTAACCTAATTAAGTTTTGTAACCAAAACATTACTACTACCATAAAAGAAACCCCTCAAACGGTAGAGCCCAGTAGTGTGGAACTCTTTCAATACCCCTTTGTACATATGACGGGACACGGAAATGTTTTTTTTACTTCAGAAGACGTTACAAATTTGAGAAACTACCTGCTAAGTGGTGGGTTTTTGCACATAGACGATAACTACGGACTGGATAAATATGTACGTCCCGAATTAAATAAACTATTCCCCGAAAAGGAATTAATAGAATTGAATGCAACACACCCCATATTTAATTACCATTATAAATTTCCAAATGGCTTGCCAAAAATTCACGAGCACGACAACAAACCGCCACAAGCATTTGGTATTTTTGAAGGAGAAAGACTAATCCTTCTATATACCTACGAAAGCGATTTAGGAAATGGATGGGAAAATAAAGAAATTCATAACGACCCGGAAGAAGTCCGTTTAAAAGCACTACAAATGGGTGCTAATATTATTAAATATGTTTTTGAAAATTAAATAGATAGATTTTTATAACTCACTGTTTTTAGCACTTTTTAGTCATCGTTTTTTTACTATTTTTATACTATGGAATCAAAAACTATAACTAATGGAATTCTCAAGGCTGTATTTATACTCCTAGGCATTGGAGTTCTCTTGTGGTTTATATATCAAATTCAAAGTTTGTTGGTGTATTTGGCACTTTCTTTTGTGGTTACACTCATCGGAAGACCTATTATTTTGTTTCTAAAACAGAGGCTCAAGCTTAAAAATTTACTGGCAGTAATCCTAACAATGATTCTTATTTTTGGATTATTCATTAGTTTGTTGTTACTTTTCTTACCCCTTATAAAACAACAAAGTCAAAACCTTTCCC
>MNYN01000018.1 GCA_001873105.1 Flavobacteriaceae bacterium CG2_30_34_30
CTTTTTGGAATTCCTATCGTGAAACAACACTTACAGAAGAAGAATTAGCCATCTCAATAGATGCAAATAGTTTTATTAAATATAAAAATATAGAAAATAAAATTAAAAAGATTTCTGATTTTAACAAGGGGTATTACCCCATCGGATTTTTTGATTTAGATTTAAAATTTTTAGTGAAGTACAACAATTATGAAGGGTTACGCTCAGGTTTGGGAGGAATAACCAATGAAAAGCTATCTAAAAATTTTAGTGTAGGTGGATACCTTGTTAGGGGTTTTAAAGATGAAGATTACAAATACCAAATAGCCGCTAATTTTTTAGTTCGAAAAGACTCAAACACAATTATTGGTGTTGCTTACACCAAAGATGTGGAAGAAATTGGAAGCAATACCCCTTTATTAGAAGGCAGATCCTTCACTTTATTTGAACCACGATTATTAAACATTACACAATTTTATAAACACAAAACTTGGCAAACCACACTACAACATAACATTAGTCCAAACATAAACGGCCTCCTTCAACTTTCAAGAAGTACCATATTACAAACCAGACCTTATACCTTTTTTAACGACGGCACCTCTTTTTCAAAATATGCTTTAAGTGAAGCAAAACTAGGTATTCTATGGACCCCCTTTGGAAAATATATGGAAACACCCGAAGAAATTAATGAATATGAAATTGGTTACCCCAGAATTTCTACGCAAATCACACAAAGTTTTAAAAATGTTTTAGAAAGTGATTTTAGTTTTACAAAAATAGATGTGAAAATTGACCATGTTATAAAACATTTGAATGAGCAGATTACAGAAATTATTTTAGAAGGAAATTTAGGGTTGGGCGATATCCCTCTCACACACGCATACCACGCCTACCCAAACAGTCCAAACAAAGAAACCATTTTAGATCGATTTTCTGTAGCAGGAATTCGCAGCTTTGAAACGATGTATTTTGGCGAGTTTTTTTCCACTAAATTGGCAAGTTTGCACATAAAACACCGGTTTAAACCTCTTGTTATTTTTTCTAGATTAAAACCAGAATTTGTGCTTATAACTAGACATGCCATTGGCGATTTTACACACGAAGAAAACCATCAAAAAATAGCTTTCAACACCTTAGAAAAAGGGTATTCAGAATCTGGATTTGAAATTAATAAAGTAATTTTTGGTTTCGGTTTTAGTTTTGCTTATCGTTATGGTGCCTACCATTTACCAAACTTTGAAGATAATATTTCGGCTAAATTTACTTTTAATTTTAAATTGTAAAATATTAGCAAACCATACTTAAATTTTTAAGTTTAATCAAAAAACCTTATTGTTTCCGGATTAAATTTTCTGTATATAATTGATTATTAAAACAAAGAGGACGTTGCTTTACATAGAAAAAAACTAAAAAATCAATCAACTTCCATCACTAATCAATGCTTCTATTTCCCTAACTTTGGAGCTATTTTCAAGTTACTATGAATAAACGTTTCACTACTAACAATTCTACCGTATTTTGGAGCACGGTTGCTCGGTTAATTTTAAGAAACCGAACTATATTATTAGTTGCAATTGTCGCCATTACTATTTTTTTAGCAATGCAATGGCAGCACATGCGATTTACCTACACTGAAGCAAATTTACTGCCTGATGACCATCCTATTAATTTAGAATACAATGCTTTTTTAGAAATTTTTGGCGAAGAAGGAACCCTTATTGTTTTAGGGGTTAAAGATTCTACTCTATTTACTCCTGAAAAGTTTAATGCCTGGAATGCTTTGTCTAGAAAATTGAAAACCTTTGATGAAGTAGAAACCACCATTTCTTTAGCAGACCTAAAACAACTGGTGAAAGTTGAAGAGGAAGAAAAATTTAAGATGTCTCCTTTCTTTTCTGATACAATATACACAAAAAAAATTCTGGACCAACACAAATATGATCTGTTTTATAAACTTCCTTTTTATGAAGGCTTAGTGTATAGCCCCAATAAAGAAGGAGTTCGCACAGCTATCTATTTAAAAGAAGATATCATCAATACGGCTGCTAGAAGAGATTTTATAGTAAATGATCTCATCCCGTTAATTGAAAATTTTGAAAGTACTTACAATATGAAAGTTCATACCTCAGGTATGCCCTATATCCGTACTTTAAATTCACAAAACATTATCGATGAAATAGGCATGTTTATTGCAGCAGCACTATTGCTTACCTCGCTACTGTTTTTCTTCTTTTTCCGATCCTTTCGAGCTACATTAATTACTATAGCTACCGTTATCGTGGGAGTAATGTGGTGTTTCGGATTTTTAGGTTTGTTGGGCTATGAAATTACCGTACTTACTGCTTTAATTCCTCCTCTTATCATTATTATTGGCGTTGCCAATTGTATTTTTCTAATTAATAAATACCAACAGGAAATAAAACTTCACGGCAACCAAGCAAAATCCTTACAACGGGTTATTACCAAAACAGGTAATGCCACATTGCTAACAAATGTAACCACCGCATCTGGTTTTGGAACATTTATTTTAACCCAAAGTAAGCTTTTAAGCGAGTTTGGCACCGTGGCATCCATCAGTATTTTATCGGTTTTTGTGTTGTCGTTATTAACCATTCCTATTATCTACAGCTACTTGCCTATACCAAAATACAAGCATTTAAAACATTTAAATAAAAATTGGATTAGCAAACTAATAAATTGGTTAGAGCGCATGGTGAAACAAAGACGTATTGCAATTTATATAACCACCATTTGCTTGTTGTGTTTGAGTATTATTGGCATGTATTCTATCAAGATTTCAGGTAGTTTGATTGAAGATATGCCAAAAAGCGCTGATTTTTTTAAAGATATACGGTTTTTTGAAAAAGAATATAATGGTATCATGCCCCTGGAAATATTGATAGACACAAAGCGAAAAGAAGGGGTAATGGCAGCAGCAAATCTTCGTAGAATGGATGAATTACAGGAATTTATCAAAGAAATACCGGAATACTCCAAGCCAATTTCGGTTGTAGAAATTGTGAAATATGCTAAGCAAGCCTTTTACAATGGCAATCCGGAATACTACCAATTGCCCACTTCACAAGAACGTAACTTTATTTTACCCTATGCCAAAAACAGTATTTCAGAAACTAATTTATTAAAAAGCTATGTCGATTCTACCGGCCAATATGCACGCATTACTACGTTTATGAAAGATACCGATACGGATAGAATGGAGCGTATGGAAGAGGATTTGAGAGCAGAAATAGCTAAAATTTTCCCGGAAGATCGATATGAAGTATCCGTAACCGGAAAAGCCATTTTATTTCAAAAGGGAACAAATTATCTGGTGAAAAACCTTATTATTTCCCTTTCACTTGCCATTTTACTGATTGCAATCTTTATGGCCTGGATGTTTCGAAGTTTTAAAATGATTCTTATTTCTTTAATTCCTAATTTGCTTCCACTTATTTTTACAGCAGGCCTTATGGGTTTTCTTGGAGTGCCTATAAAACCTTCCACCATCTTAGTTTTTAGTATTGCTTTTGGTATTTCGGTGGATGATACTATCCATTTTTTAGCAAAATACAGGCAAGAACTTATCACTTCCAATTGGAAAATAAAAGCTTCTGTGTATAAATCACTCAAAGAAATGGGTGTAAGTATGTTCTATACATCCATTGTACTCTTTTTTGGATTTTCAGTATTTATGATTTCAAGTTTTGGCGGCACCGTTGCATTAGGTGGATTAGTTTCTGCTACTTTGCTATTTGCCATGTTGTCTAACTTGTTATTACTTCCTTCCCTATTGCTTTCTTTGGAAAAAAGCATTGCAAATAAAGAAACCCTGCGAGAGCCTGCATTAGATATTATACCCGAAGTTAAAAGTGAAGGTGAAGAAAAAGAAACCAAAAAAATATAATAAACCAAATCATATAAGTCCGGTTTACACTTGTGCACTAAACAACTAAAATTTATATTTGCTTGTTAAAATTAAGCAACCATGCAACACAAAAAAGTTATTGAATTATTACAATCTGAACCCACCTTATATGAAATAAATGTAAAAGGATGGGTGCGCTCTTTTAGAAGCAATCGCTTTATCGCGCTTAACGATGGTTCCACTATAAAAAACATTCAGTGTGTTGTTGATTTTGAAAAATTTGAGGAATCCCTATTAAAAAGAATTACCATAGGCGCTGCTATTTCTGTTACCGGTATTTTAACAGAAAGCCTAGGGCAAGGGCAAGCAGTTGAAATACAAGTAAGCACTATGGAAATACTTGGCGATGCCGATACCGAAGAAGTAAAACTTACTATTCTTTCCCCAAAAAGACATACCTTAGAAACATTAAGAGAACAAGCACATTTAAGAGTACGAACCAATACCTTTAGTGCTATAATGCGCGTTCGTTCAAAACTTTCTTTTGCTATTCATAAATACTTTCAAAAAAATGGTTTTTTCTATGTAAATACTCCCATTATTACTGGAAGCGATGCTGAAGGCGCCGGTGAAATGTTTAAAGTAACTGTGTTAGATTTAAATAATGTACCGAAAAATAAAGATGGAAACATCCATTATAAAGAAGACTTTTTTGGAAAAGAAACTAATCTAACGGTAAGTGGGCAACTGGAAGCAGAAACCTTTGCGATGGCACTTGGTCAAGTCTATACTTTTGGACCAACCTTTAGGGCTGAAAACTCAAATACATCAAGACATCTTGCCGAATTTTGGATGATTGAGCCTGAGGTTGCTTTTAATGACCTAGCAGCAAATATGGATTTAGCCGAGGATTTTATTAAATATGTCATTCAATACGCCTTAGAACATTGCAAAGACGATCTAGAATTTTTGCAGGAACGTTTAGCACAAGAAGACAAAACAAAACCAGAAGCCGAGCGAAGTGATATGCCTCTACTGGAAAAATTAAATTTTGTTTTAGATAACAACTTTAAACGAGTTAGTTATACGGAAGCTATAGATATTCTTAAAGAATGCAAACCCAATAAGAAAAAACAATTTAAATATCCTATTGAAGCATGGGGAACAGATTTACAAAGTGAACACGAACGATTCTTGGTGGAAAAACATTTTAAATGCCCCGTTATCTTATTTGATTATCCTGCTAAAATAAAAGCGTTCTATATGCGCCTAAACGATGACAAAAAAACAGTTAGAGCCATGGATATTTTATTCCCGGGGATAGGCGAAATAGTGGGCGGCTCACAACGGGAAGAACGTTATGATGTTTTAAAACGAAAGATTACCGAAATGGGCATTGACGAAAAAGAATTATGGTGGTATTTAGAAACTAGAAAATTTGGAACAGCAGTGCACAGTGGTTTTGGATTAGGATTTGAACGTTTGGTGCTTTTTGTAACGGGAATGACGAACATACGCGATGTAATTCCGTATCCTAGAACACCATTAAATGCTGAATTTTAATTTCAGGAAGAAATACTAGTAAAATTTTCACAAAAACAATCGTCATAGTAAATTTATGCAGATTGTTTTTTTAACTTTATACAAAAGCATAAACCATGCTCAAACAACAGCTAAATTTCAAATTATCGCAAAAACTATCTCCACAACAAATCCAGTTGATGAAGTTGATACAATTGCCTACACAAGAATTTGAGCAACGCTTATCGCAAGAAATGGAAGAAAACCCCGCTTTAGAAAGTGGTAAAGAAAATACAGACGATTTTGAAGAAAACTTTAGCAATGAAGAGTTTGATGAAGGCAATGAACATATTGATGCAGAGGACATCAATATAGACGAATACCTCAGTGATGATGATGTGCCAAATTATAAACTTCAAGCAAACAACTATAGCGCAGACGATGAAGAAAAAAGTATGCCCTATGCTTCCGGCACCTCTTTTACAGAATATCTTCAAAATCAATTAAATACGGTACAGTTAGATGAAGAAGAATCTGAAATTGCTGTTTTCTTGGTAGGAAGCATCGATGAAAGTGGCTACATTAGAAGACCTATTTCAGATATTTTAGACGATTTAGCATTTACCCAAAACATCTATACCACCAAAGAAAAGATAGAAAAAGTACTAGATATTGTACAAGATTTAGACCCTGCAGGAGTAGGAGCTCGTAACCTTCAAGAATGTTTATTGCTGCAACTTTACCGAAAAGCCCCAACAAAATCAGTATCTCTTGCTATTGCTATTTTAGATGAATCTTTTGATGCGTTTAGCAAAAAGCATTACGATAAACTGCTTCAAAAATATGAAATAGACGAAGAAGAACTGCGAGATACCATTAGTGAAATTGAGCGACTCAATCCTAAACCTGGTGGTTCTTATTCCGGTAATTCTCGAATGGTGGAAAATATCATTCCAGATTTTGCCATTCGAATTATTGATGGGGAATTGGATTTAACATTAAACGGCAGAAATGCGCCCGAACTCCATATTTCCAGAGAATATACAAATATGTTGAAAGGCTATAAGGAAGCAAATGAAAAATCCAGATCACAAAAAGATGCCGTTCAGTTTATCAAACAAAAACTAGATGCTGCAAAATGGTTTATCGATGCTATAAAACAACGCCAACAAACACTTTTTGTAACGATGAATGCTATTATGCAGTATCAAAAAGAATTCTTCCTAAGTGGCGATGAACGCAAACTGAGACCTATGATTCTTAAAGACATTGCTGACGAAATTAATATGGACATCAGTACCGTATCTCGTGTAGCTAACAGTAAATATGTGGACACTCCTTATGGCATTAAACTGATTAAAGAATTGTTTTCAGAATCCATGAAAAACGACCAAGGGGAAGATGTATCTACACGAGAAATTAAAAAGATTTTAGAAATAACTTTAGGTGAAGAAGATAAAAGAAAACCTTTAACTGATGATAAATTAGCAAGAATCCTAAAGGAAAAAGGCTACCCAATTGCAAGAAGAACTGTAGCTAAATATAGAGAGCAATTAGGCATTCCTGTAGCTAGAATGCGCAAAGAAATATAATGAATATTTTCTTCAAAATAGCAGCTTATTTGTTTCATCCTCTTTGGATACCCACTTATGGCGTAGCTTTATATTACTTTGTAACCCCACGCTATGTTTTACCCGAAATGATAGAATCAAAATTATTGGTTGTATTTATTCTTAGCTTTTTAATACCTATGATGTTCTTTTATCTATTAAAAAATTTAGGCCTAGTAAAAAGTATCCATTTAAACGATGTGAAAGAACGAAAACTTCCTTTGATGATTCAATGTATTTTATTTGTCATTTTAGTGAAAATTGTATTTGTATCTACAAATTATCCCGAACTCTATTTCTTTTTCGCTGGAATGCTTTGTTCGGCTGTTACTGCCTTTATGTTGGCAATCCTAAAATTTAAGGTTAGTTTGCATATAATAGGAGTTGCAGGAATTACCATGTTTTTAATAGCTCTTAGCATTCATTTTAAAATAAACACGCTTTATACAATAGGTATTCTGTTATTTGTAAATGGATGGGTAGCAAGCTCTAGACTGCACACAAAATCGCATACTGGGGTAGAATTACTTATAGGATTTTTTGTTGGTTTGTTACCACAGCTAATTTTTGTGACGTATTGGTTATAGTATATAAAAAATCAAACCAATTTTAATGGTGTTTAAATCAATAGGTTCACCATCTATAGTAGCCTCTTTATTAAAAAAAGAATTTAGGGAATACTGTACCTGAAAATTAACCGAATTGTATCCAAAATTTAAAAACAAAGACGTCCTTAATGTATCATATTCAGGTATAGCCGTTTGCTGAACTTTGTTCTTATCCTGAACAAAAGTTGCTTTATGGTAAAATACGTAGCCAAGTTTTACTCCTCCATAAACCCGCCAAAACCGGTAACTTTCAGGAATGGAAGTACGCCATCTAAACTCGATGGGTAGTTCTATTTCATGGGTAACAAATCGATTGGTTTCAAAAACAAAATCTTCATTTAGAACTAAAAAAGTGGTAGTGCCAGATTCCTCTTCCCCTATAAACAAATTGTACCCATATTTATTAATTGAATAACCAAGTCCTGCAGCAATAGCGACATTTCGTCGTATATTAATAGGCATATCTCTTAAAAAACCTATATGAAAACCACCTGAAAAACCTTCATTTCTAATTCCTTCAGGTCTATTGGTAAGAATATTATAGGTCACACCCACATAAAATTGATCTTCACGATATAAAGAGTCCACTTCTGCTTTTGGAATGCTCTCTTGGCTTAAAATTATAAGAGGAAAACATAAAAAAAGAAGTGTATAGAAGTGATTTTTAATCATAAAATCTAAAGTCATCATTGTTAGGTGCTAAGATACTTATTTTAATGCAAAAAAAACGCCTTGATTTAGCATCAAGGCGTTTTTAAAATTAAACAAACATAGAAAACATTTGTTTAAAAGTTTTTACTTACTTCACCTTCTCTAGTGGTATAGTTTATTTTTAAAGCATCTATCTTTCTAAGCTCTTGTTTGATATCAGAAATTAAACCCATATTGGTTTCACTATCAACTTTTAAAGCAGTGGTTAAATAAGGGATTAATTCTTCTCTTTTTGTTTCACGTTCTGATAATATAAAAGCTTGAATATCTTTTACATCTGCAAATTTATCATTTAATTGAATTCTTGCTTCTGTACCAAACTGCGCTTGATATCTTTGACTTGGTTTTCCCGCATAAATATATATAACCAAATCCTTTTTCTCCAGCTTTTCTAATTGGTTTGCTGTAGGCAATTTGTTTTCGATCATCAAGGTGTTTTGACGCATTACAGTAACCACCATAAAGAAAAATAAAAGCATAAATACAATATCAGGTAAGGATGCTGTAGAAATTTGTGGTAATGCACCACCTGATTTTTTATTAAACTTAGCCATTTCGCTTATTCGTTTGTATTAATTTGTTTTCTTTGGTTCTGCTTCCGATAATTTTTGCGGATACATCGCTTTCAAATTATCTACTTGCTCTTTCAGTTTATCTTTATCTCCCCGCCAAGTTGCATCTGCTAAGTTTTTTTCCATAAGCAAATACTCTTGACCATAAAGTCGTTGTGATTCTCTATTACGAAGTTCGTTATAAGCAGCAACTAACTCATTTTGTACAGAAATATACATTTTATAGCTAGTAGCTCTATCATTCTGTAAAGAAATAATCGCTTTATCCGGATTGTCAGAAGAATTAGGATCTTTTGCTCCTTGACAATAGGTACACGCTTCTTCTCCTACACCGCCGCCATTATCTAAAAATTCTATTGCGGCAACACGAAGGTCTTTAATATCCATCAACTTTTCTTCTACCAGTAATTGATCGTCCTTATTGATTAAGACAATAAAGATATTTTTCTGCCTAATTTCAGGGGGATCTATTGTATCATCAATAGGAGGCAATCGTCTGCTTATCCCACTATCTGTTTCGATAGTTGTTGTTACCAGAAAGAAAATGAGTAATAAAAAGGCAATATCTGCCATGGAACCTGCATTTACTTCCGGTGCTGCTCTTTTAGCCATAATTAACTTTTAATTAATTTTCTTATTCCTGAATACACCATTGTGCCTATCGCAAAAATGGCTAGAATATAAAACATTCTTAAGCCGGTATCTACCCATTTAGAACCACTTTCAGATACTACTTCAACGCCTGCTTTTGAGACTGCTTCACCACTAGCTAACACATAAGAAATAATAAATATAAACAAAAATAATCCTGTTGAGACCAATGTTTTTTTCAGTGCCTCTTTATGCATGAATATTTGTGTAATAGAAAAAAGTAGTGTTATGGCTAGTGTAATGACAAACATTATGTAAGCAATATACATATAACCATCTAATCCTTCTCCGGTTGCTTTAACAACATCATCTCCTTTAACGAGGATTATAGCTAAGAAAACTATACCTATTAAAGCTAGAATAAGTGCTACAATTTTTAAAATTTTATGTAAACCCATAATCTTATTTTAATGGAGTGAAACTCTTATTATCTTCTGTTTTTGTGTGCTACTAATATGTCTATCAAAGTAATAGATGCATCTTCCATATCATTTACAATTCTATCGATTTTAGCGATAATGTAATTATAAAATATTTGAAGAATAATAGCAACTATAAGACCAAATACGGTGGTTAAAAGTGCCACTTTAATACCTCCAGCCACTAAGGATGGTTGCATATCACCGGCAGCTTCAATTCTATCAAAGGCAATAATCATCCCGATTACTGTACCCATGAAACCAAGCATTGGCGCAAGAGCAATAAATAAGGAAATCCAAGAAACATTTTTCTCTAATTGTCCCATTTGCACACCACCATAAGCTATAACAGCTTTTTCAGCGGCTTCTACACTTTCATCTGCTCTGTCTAAACCTTGGTAATAGATAGAGGCTACAGGACCTTTTGTATTTCTACAAACTTCTTTTGCAGCTTCTACACCGCCGCTTTGAAGAGCATCTTCTACTCCTTGAGCCAGTTTTTTAGTATTTGTTGTAGAAAGGTTTAAGTAGATAATTCTTTCAATAGCGATTGCTAATCCAAGAATTAGACACAAAAGTACAATGCCCATAAACGCAGGACCCCCTTCAATAAATCTTTTCTTTAATTCTTGATGAAATCCTAAGGATTCCGGTGCTGCCGGCATTTCATCCTGCAGGGATGTTGTGTAAGATGTAGAAGTTATAGTCTGTACATTTTCAGGCATTACTGGTGCCTTTGTGGATGCATTTACATTAATGGATACCGTAATCATTAATGCTGCAACTGCTAAAATAGAAAAAAATCTTTTCATTGCTATCGTCTTAAAGTTTGTTTTAGTTAAGGGTTTAAAGATATAAAAATATTTGTTTAAAATACAATTAAAAAAAATTGTTGCAGAGAGGAAGGGATTCGAACCCTCGATACGCTTGTGGCGTATACACACTTTCCAGGCGTGCGCCTTCGACCACTCGGCCACCTCTCTAAGTTTTCACGCCGCGTTAAAAGGTACTTTTTTAACAGTGTGCCAAATAACAAAAAAAATCTTACTTGGTGAAATATAATAACGTTAAATTTAAATCATTTCTCCTCGCAAAGAAGTTTCAAATATGGTTTTGAACACTTTAGGCGATATTTTTTGTCCTAATAAGTACATTAATTTTGAAATTGCTGCCTCTGTGGTGATGTCTTTTCCTGAAATAACACCTATTTTTTTTAATTGAATGCTCGTTTCATACTGCCCCATTGCTACACTTCCACCCGGACATTGCGTTACGTTGATTACAGGGATGTCTTTTTTAATAACATTTTCAATTAAGTTTATAAACCAATTTTCATCGGTGGCATTTCCTGCTCCATAGGTTTCTAGAATAACGCCTTTTAAGTTAGGATAGCTTAAATGGTATGTTAAAACTTCTTCTTTTATACCCGGAAATAACTTAATCAACATCACATTGGTCTCTAATTGGGTATGAACCTGAAATTTTTTCCTTCGGTTTGCTCTGCTTAATCGTTCTTCATTAATAGAAAGATGCACGCCACTTTCTATTAGTGGCGGATAATTTAGAGAGGCAAAAGCCTCAAAATGCTCGGCATTAATTTTTGTGGTTCTATTTGCTCTATAGAGTTTGTATTCAAAATACAGTCCCACTTCTGTAATTTTCGGTTTACCATTTTTTTGCAAACTTGCTATTTGAATGCTTGTTATTAAGTTTTCCTTTGCATCGGTTCGCAAATCACCTATAGGCAATTGTGAGCCTGTAAAAATAACTGGTTTTGCTAAATTTTCCAGCATAAAACTCAATGCAGAAGCTGTATAAGACATGGTGTCGCTCCCGTGAAGAATGACAAAACCGTCGTGAGCATCATAATTGTCTCTAATAATTTCTGCTATTTGCACCCAATAGGTAGGATTCATATTTGAACTATCAATAGGAGAAATAAAACTTTTTGTTTCTATAGTACAATCTAATAATTTTAGTTCAGGAATATGGGATAAAAGCTCCTTAAAATTAAAGTTTTTTAAAGCTCCGGTTTCAAAATCCTTGATCATCCCGATGGTTCCCCCGGTGTAAATAAGTAAAATGTTGGGTTTGGTATTCATATAACTTAATATTTACTTTGAAAATATGTCCTTGGAATTTTGGGTAGTTATTGCTGCAACCACTTCTATGGGTATTTCGTATATTTCAGAAACTTTTTTGGCAATGTTTACTATATAACTGCTTTCATTTCTTTTCCCGCGAAAAGGAACTGGGGAAAGATAAGGTGCATCGGTTTCAAGCACTATATTTTTTATGGGAATTTGCTTCAAAAATTGGTCTATTTTCCCGTTTTTAAATGTAACAACTCCCCCTATTCCTAATTTCATATTAAAGGATATTGCTTTTTTAGCTTGTTCAAAAGTTCCGGTAAAACAATGAAATATGCCAAATAAATCGGGAGCTTTTTCTTCTTCTAAAATTTCAAAAATCTCGTTAAAAGCCTCTCTGCAATGAATAACAATAGGCAGATTATAACGTTTAGCTAAATGAATTTGCTTGCGGAAAGCATCCTGCTGTTTAGCAAGTGTTGTTGTATCCCAGAACAAATCTATGCCTATTTCTCCTACGGCAAAGAAATTTCTTTGCTGAAATTGGTTTTCTACAAAAGCTAATTCTTCTTTATAATTTTCTTTTACAGAGGTAGGATGCAAACCCATCATTAAATATACATTTTCTGGATATGTATTCTCTAAGGCAAACATAGCATTGGCATAGGAGGCATCTATCGCCGGAATAAAAAATCGTTTTACGCCCGCAGCAAAGGCACGCTGCATCATTTGCTCTTGATCTTCCTCAAAAGCATCACTATATAAATGAGTATGGGTATCGGTAAATATCATAAATGCAAAACTAATTGTTTTTGTTCACTTATCTTTGCTGAAAATTAAGAAGCTAGTGGGAAGTTTACGAATATATATGGAGACAAAGGGTTTTAAGCGAATAGCGTTAAAAAGAATCAACACCAATCATTTTGAGTTTAAAGCAAAAGTAAATGGCATTAAAGGTTCGTTTATTTTAGACACCGGAGCGTCAAACACGTGTATAGGCACAGATAGTATTTCTCATTTTAAACTACAAGTAAAAGCAAGTGAAGTGAAAGCTGCCGGAGCCGGTGCTGGAAATATGCTAACCCAAGTGTCCATTAATAATACTTTACAAATAGGAAAATGGATTAAAAAAAACGTGCCTTTCATAATCTTTGACCTAAGCCATGTTAATGAAGCATTACATCTGGCAGAAGCCAATTCTGTTGAGGGAATTTTAGGTGCCGATATACTAAAAACATCACGAGCGGTAATAGATTATGGCAGAAATTGTTTGTATTTAAAAGAATAATTGTTTTATTTTTGTTTTGTGTTTTTTAAACAAATCATTCCCTAAAAAATATTGAAAGTTTTATTCATTTTTATTATCCTGCTATTTCTTACATTCTTATCCTTTGGTCAAGATAAAAAGATTTCCTTTCAACATTTGTTAGAAAACACAAAAGACCCAAAGATAAAACTTACTTTTTTAGATTCTCTTATTTCTATTACTTTAGAAGAAAATGATTATGAAGCTTATGTTACACATATTGAAAAGTATATCGCATTATCAAAATCTTTAAAAAAATATAATGAAGTTGCTAAAAAAGCAATGGAGGTTTCTTATCCTCTGTACACTTTTTTAAATGACCCCAAAAAAGCAATATCCATTATTGATGATGCATTGCAATATGAAGCAAATATAAAAGATAGTTATCTTTTAGGAGGTTTATATTTAAAAAGAGGAGGCGCCTACTTTAACAGTAACTTGAATCTGGCAGTGGCAGATTATACTACCGCTCTGAAAAATTTTACTGAAAAAGACACCATTTATATTGCAGACGCCTATTTATTTAGAGGGCAAGCTTTTTCCGGAATGGGAAAATTTGTAGATGCCAGCGAAGATTTCAAAAAGGCCTACGATTTATACAAACAAAAGAAGGATGTTGAGTATATGATAAATGCACGAGAAGGCGAAATTATTATGTTCAGCAAAAACGGATTTCAAGAAAAAGCCATTAAACAACGAAAAATTTTACTACAAGAGCTTTATGATAACAAACTTTACCAATATGTTTCAGGGCAACATTTTAATCTATCACTAGATTTTAAAAAAATAGGCCGTTCTGATTTACGCAAAACGGAACTTGAAAATGCATTAAAGTATGTAGATTCTTCTGATTATATTATTCAAAACGAAGTGTTTATTCACAGTGGATTTTCTGAAATGTATTCTAATGAAAAAAAACTTTTAAAGGCAGCTTACCATTTGAAGATTGCTGAAGAAAAATTTAATACAATTTCTGAAGATAATTATTCAAAATTAGCCTTGTTATTTGCAAGGATTTCCTTTTTTAAGGAAGCAAAAGAGTATCATAAAGCCTTAGAAAATGCCATAGAAACGCAAAATATATTAACAGAAATTGGATTAGAGGAAGAGCAAATCAAAAACAATTTGAATCTTTCGGAAGTGTATTTATTATTAGGAGATTCAAAAAAAGCCTTTACCTTTTATAAAGCCTATGCGGAAAGTAAAGATTCTCTTTTTGAACAAAGCAAAACCAATGCGCTTGTTTATTATCAAACCCTCTACGAAACAGAAAGAAAAGAAAAGGAACTTATTGAAAAACAAGGCGAAATAGTCATTCTGGAGCAAAATAATGCTTCTATAAAAAAACAATATTTATTTGGTGGTGTGGCATTAACTATGGGATTTCTTGTGCTCTTTTTATTTAAAAATCAAAGAGATTTAAGGATGAAAAAAATGCTAAATGAAAAATACACCCAAGATTTACTTCAGGCACAAGAGGAAGAACGAAAACGAGTTTCAAAAGATTTACATGACGGTATTGGGCAAAGTCTTTTGTTAATTAAAAATAAGATAGTTTTACAAAAAGATGAAGCTACTAAAACGATGGTAGAAAATGCTATTGAAGAAGTTCGCTCTATTTCTAGAGCACTGCACCCCTTTCAATTACAAGAAATGGGAATTACAAAGGCAATTCAAAATATATTACGCCAATTTGACGAAACAACTGATTTGTTTATTAGTGCTGAAATAGAATCGATAGATAATTTATTACAAATACATCAAGAGGTAAATGTATATCGCATTGTGCAAGAAAGTTTGAACAATGTATTAAAACATGCAAAGGCAAGCGCAATAAAAGTAACTGTAAAAAAAAGGCCTACTAGTATTGTTTTAGTAATTCAGGACAACGGAATCGGTTTTGATTTTTCTGAACGCTATAACGATTTTAACAGTTTAGGTTTAAAAACACTAAAAGAACGAACTCGATTTTTAAATGGAACTATGAAAATAAATTCACAAACACAAAAAGGCACCAAATTAGAGTTTATCATACCTTTTAACCATGAAAAATAGCAGTATCCTTATAGCAGACGACCACCCCCTTCTTTTAAAAGGTTTAAATGACTTTTTGGTAGAGAAACAATACAACATTATTGGGAAAGCTAGTAATGGAAAGGATGCTTATGAATTCATAACAACTAATAAACCAGAAATAGCCATATTAGATATCCAAATGCCTCTTTTATCCGGCATTGAAATTGCATCTCTTTGCTTAAAAAATAAAATAAAAACAAAAATTATTTTAATTACTTTTCACAAAGAAGCCTCTGTATATTTTCAGGCGCAAGATCTTCAGGTTTACGGCTATTTACTAAAGGAATTTGCCATAGAAGAAATAGAAAGTTGTATTGTTAGTGTTTTAAAAAACATTCCTTATTTCAGCAAAAAATTAAGAGAACAACTGCATTTAAATGAAACAGAAAATCATTATTTAAATTTACTTACCCCATCTGAAAGAAAGATTTTAATGCATATCACTCACGATAAAACAAATAAAGAAATTGCAGAATTGCTTTTTATTTCTTCCCGAACAGTGGAAAAACACAGAAGCAATATCATAAATAAATTAAAGTTAGAACGTAAAACAAATTCGCTTTTGATTTGGGCAAAGGAAAATCAAGACTTGATAGGAAAATAAAAAAATGCGTTTCTTTCTATAGGTAAATTCAATTTTTTTTCTTTCATTTGTAATCCCCAATTATGTAAGCATATATCTTAAAAAGATATTTGCAGTGTTTCTATTTGAACATCTGCTATTTAATAAAAATCTTTATTATGGCAAATTACATCTCCAAATTATTAGTAAAAAAATCTACAATTATTATTGTTTTTATAATTGCTATCCTTGTAATTATTTTAAATATTATTTCCTTAATGTAAATTCTTACAAAAATTTTACTATTAGATTTTTTTGAGTAGGGTTTTTAAATGCCTGAATGTTTTATGAAATAAGAATTCATTTTTTAAAAATGAAAACCCTAAGGATTACATCCCAATTAATATATTTTATATTATGATAAACAAAACCGCAAAGTTATTTATCAAAAAATCAATTGTTATATTTGTATTAATTATTGCTTTAATTGTAATTATATTAGATATTATTTCTTTGTCCTAAACTATCCCTGTACAATATTCCTCCAAAAATTTAATTTTTATATCTGCCCTATATTCAAATAATACTATTTTTTTAGTAGGGTTTTAATTTGATTACTTGTTTTGTTTATGAATTGAAGTGTATTTCTTTTCAAAACAAAAAACTTTATGATTACTCCCCTAAAAAATACCTCAACTTGCTGTTTTTTAAAACTCGCCCTTTTCGTTTTATTCATTTCAATACTCCCATTGTTTGTTTCGTGCTCGCCAGATACTTTGGATGTTGTTGCCACAGAAAATCAAACCACTACGTCACACCTAATTCTTTTTACAAGAAATGTAGCGATGGAAAATGATTTGTTTGAACGTGTGAATCAGTACAGAATATCATTAGGCAAAGCACCCTTAGAAAGAAATACAGATGCAGATAATCAAGCAAGTGAACATACCATATATATGGTAGAGAAAAATAATATTAACCATGATTTTTTACAACAACGAACCGCATTTTTTTTAAACTTGGGGTTTGTTTCTCTTAAAGAAAATGTAGCCTCGGGGTATACAAACGCTCAAACACTTTTAGACGCTTGGCTTCAAAGTGAGTCGCATCGTTTTGCAATAGAAGCTGATGGTGTTGCTACGGGAATTAGTGTATTAAAAAATGAAGCCGGCATACAATTTATCACGCAAATTTACTTAAAATAAAAAGCCCTCCAAACAAGAGGGCTTGATAAAATTGTCACGTATATCTCTTTAGTCGTGGATGACTCTCACTTGAGCAGCAACCATCCCTTTTCTTCCTTCTTCTTCTACGTATTCTACTTTATCTCCTTCCTTAAGTGCTTCGCCATTCAAACCGGAGGCGTGCACAAAAATATCCTTTCCTGTTTTGTCGCTAGTAATGAACCCATAGCCTTTAGATTCATTAAAAAATTTTACTGTTCCTTCCATTTTTAAAAAAAATATAAATTAATAATGTAGTAAAGTTAATAGAATATTGCTTTAATTGTTAAAAAAATCAAAAAAAAATAAATATTATTTGATTTCCCTTTGTGTTTAGAATTTTTAACTGGATATTTTAAGTGATATAAAGAACAAATGGTTGTATATTTTTTAAACTTTTTTTCAAATACTATATCCCCTTTCACCTCTTTCAAAACACAACTAATCCTAAACTTTTATTAAATATGCAGCTATTTACATCATTGATTGGTATCTTAGTAAGCTACTAATTATTAATTTATAATCCATGCAAATTCAAATTAATTCTGATAAGAATATAGATGCAGACACAAGATTAGAATCTTACTACACCACCTTAATAAAGAAATCCTTAAACCGATTTGATGATACAATTACCCGTATTGAAGTCCATTTTAGTGATGAAAACAGTGAAAAATTTGGCACAGATGACAAACGCTGTCTTATAGAAGCACGATTGAAAGGCAGGCAACCTATAGTAGTTACAAATACCGCAGACACTCTTGAAAAATCATTTTCTGGTAGTTTAGATAAAATGAAAAGAAAGTTAGACACTACTTTTGGCAAGATGCGTAGTCATTAAAAAATAAAATCCCTGAAACTCATTTTTTCAGGGATTTTTCATTGCCTTATAAAGATGATTTTTTTTGCTTAAAAATTGAAATAAATTTATTTTCTCCTTTTTTTTTCATTTGACCCCTCAAATTCTCTCATTTTTTTAAAACTATCTTTAGTAAGCATATAATCTTTTACCTCTCTTTTTCTCCAACGATGAAATAAAAACAAAGGCATTACCACAAAAACCCCTCCTGAAATTCCAAGTCCAATTAATAAATCTCCAGATTGCAAGTTATCTCCCTTAATGTAAAAACCGGTAAGAATCATCCCAGAAAAAATAAAAAATAAAAAAAGAATTATCCAACGCATTGTTTAAAAGTTTAAGGTTTACTCACTAATTTTATGTTTAGTTCCTTTAATTGGGCTTCATCAATTGTTGCCGGTGCATCTATCATAACATCCCGTCCGGCATTATTTTTTGGGAAAGCAATAAAATCTCTAATGGTTTCCTGGCCGCCTAAAATTGCTACTAATCTGTCTAAGCCAAAAGCCAAACCACCATGAGGCGGAGCACCGTATTGAAATGCATCCATTAAAAATCCAAATTGTGCTTTTGCTTGCTCCGGGGTAAACCCTAAATAATCAAACATTTTTTCTTGGGTACTTCTATCGTGTATTCTTATAGAGCCTCCACCTATTTCATTTCCGTTTAAAACTAAATCATACGCATTTGCTTTTACGTCACCGGGATTTGTATCTAACAATTCCAATTGTCCTGGCTTAGGCGATGTAAATGGATGGTGCATGGCGTGGTACCTTTGGGTTTCTTCATCCCATTCCAGCAAAGGAAAATCTACTACCCAAAGTGGTGCAAATTCATCAGGTTTTCGAAGACCCAATCTAGTAGCAACTTCCATACGCAAAGCACTTAGTTGTGCACGTACCTTGTTTTTTTCGCCGGAAAGAATACAGATTAAATCTCCGGTTTTGGCTTCTGCTGTATTTGCTATTTGAAACAAATCGTCTTGATCATAAAATTTATCTACCGATGATTTGTGAGTACCATCGTCATTGCATCTAATATAAACCATCCCAAGAGCTCCTACTTGTGGGCGTTTAACCCAATCAATCAGAGCGTCAATTTCTTTTCTGGTGTATGAAGCTCCTCCCGGAATTACAATGCCAACTACCAATTCAGCGTCATTAAAAACTTTAAATTCTCGATGTTTGGTTACTTCATTCAATTCTTTAAATTTCATTCCAAAGCGAATGTCCGGTTTGTCGTTGCCATACATACACATGGCTTCATCATAAGTCATTCTTGGAAATTTTTTAACCTCTATACCATTTACTTCTTTAAGTAAATGACGGGTTAATCCTTCAAAAACCTGCAATATATCTTCCTGCTCTACAAATGCCATTTCACAGTCAATCTGTGTAAATTCGGGTTGTCTGTCTGCACGTAAATCCTCATCTCTAAAACATTTTACCAGTTGAAAATATTTGTCCATACCACCCACCATCAATAATTGTTTAAAAGTTTGAGGTGATTGTGGCAAAGCATAAAACTGTCCTGCATTCATTCGAGAAGGAACAACAAAATCTCGAGCACCTTCCGGAGTTGATTTTATTAAATAAGGTGTTTCAACGTCAATAAAACCTTGATCTGATAAGTATTTTCTTACTTCCATCGACACTTTATGGCGAAACATCAAATTGTTGCGCACCGGATTTCTTCTTATATCCAAATAACGATATTTCATTCGTACATCTTCTCCTCCATCCGTTTGATCTTCTATGGTAAAAGGAGGAGTTAAAGAGCTATTTAAAATTTCTAATTCCTTTACTAAAATTTCAATACCCCCGGTAAATAGGTTTTCATTTTTTGATTCCCGCTCAATGACTTTTCCTTTCACTTGAATAACAAACTCTCTACCTAATGCTTGTGCTTTTTTTATAAGAGCTGTAGAAGTGCGCTCTTCGTCAAAAATAAGTTGTGTAATGCCATAACGATCGCGTAAATCTACCCAAATCATAAACCCTTTATCACGAGTTTTCTGCACCCATCCTGCTAAAATTACTTCCTGCCCAATGTGCGATTCTCTTAATTCTCCACAAGTATGTGATCTGTACATATTTTAGTTTATTTAGGTTGCAAATTTAAGAAGTTAATGTGTATTCCTTAGAAAAATGACAACTAATTATTCTAATAAAAAAACGCTAAATAAGGGGTAAAAATGTTAATATTAACATTACCGTAACAATTTATTAATTTCTTTACTACATTAGTACCAATCTAAAACAAAAAAACATTATGAAACAAAAAAACTCGATAAGTAGGATATCCCTGCTTTTATTACTCCTTTTTCCTGTACTGCTTTTTGCACAAAGTACCATTACCGGGAAAATAACAACAGAAGGTACTGGCGAAACCATCCCCTTTGCCAATGTCATTGAAAAAGGTACGTCAAATGGTACAACCACTGATATTGATGGAAATTATTCCATTCAAGTGTCCAAATTACCGGCAACATTGGTAATTTCTTCACTTGGTTATGCCACAACAGAAGTGCAAGCTTCAAGTACTGCACCTTTAAACATACAAGTTGCAGCTTCTGCACAAGCATTAGAAGAGGTAGTTATAACCGGTTTAGCTACTTCTATTAAAAGATCCAACGCAGCAAATGCGGTTTCTTCAATTTCCTCTGCTCAATTAACAGGCACAACACCACCACCCACATTAGATGGTGCTTTGTATGGTAAATTTCCGGGAGCCGTAATAAACGCAAACTCCGGAGCACCCGGAGGTGGATTATCGGTTAAACTTCGTGGCGCTACTTCCATCCAAGGAAATACACAACCACTTTATATAATTGATGGTGTTTATATTGACAACTCCTCTATTGCGGTAGGTTTAAATGCAGTTTCTGCTGCTGCTGCAGGTGGAAGCGCTTCTAACCAAGACAATCCATCAAACCGGATTGCGGATATCAATCCGGAAGACATTGAAACTATGGAAATTTTAAAAGGTGCTTCTGCAGCTGCCATGTATGGTTCAAGAGCTGCTGCCGGGGTAATTATTATTACTACCAAAAAAGGGAAATCTGGCGATACAAAATTTAATTTTTCGCAATCCACCGGATGGACAGAAGTAATTGAATTACTTGGCCTTAGAGATTATAACGAACAACGGGTTCTTGATTCTTTCGGCCCCGAAGCTGTCCAAGAATTTA